>CAYZKG010000100.1:0-10693 GCA_964478915.1 uncultured Nitrospira sp. | reverse complement strand
GCCGTTACCCGCAAGCTCATTCACACCATGTCGCCAGGCTGGCCACGGCGTTGTTCGATCAGACACGATCATTACACAAGCTGGGGGACCGCGAGCGGGAGTGGCTGGAGTACGCGGCGCTTCTCCACGACATCGGATACCTGATTCATGCGAGACAGCACCACAAGCATGCCTACTATCTCATCAAGAACAGCGATCTGTACGGCCTGACCGCCGAGGAGATCGAGGTGATCGCCAACGTCGCTCGATATCATCGCCGCGCGTTGCCGCAGGACAAGCATGTGCCCTTGCAGTCCCTCTCCTCCCGAACTCGCCGGATCGTGGAGGTGCTGAGCGCCCTCCTCCGGATCGCCGACGGGCTCGACCGCAGCCATTTTTTAGTGATCCAGAATCTGCGCGTGAAGCTCGGTAAAACGGTGACGATCATGCTCCAGAGCGCTGGAGACCCGGAGCTTGAAATCTGGGCGGCGCGGGGCCGGGCCGATCTCTTCGAACAGGTTTTCAAGCGGCCAATTCAATTTGCGTTGCAGCCTTCGCGAGGTCAATCGCCGTGACGCCGCCGGTCCTGACGCTCGACCAGCCTCATCCGCTCCCGGGCAAGCTCATCATCGTCGAGGGGATCGACGGTTCCGGGAAGAGCACGCAGTTGCTCCTGCTCAAGAAGTGGCTCGAGTCGAAGGGCTACAACGTCTTTTTCACGGAGTGGAACTCATCGGAGCTGGTGCGGGAGACGACACGCCGGGGAAAGAAGAGCAAGACCTTGACGCCCACCACCTTCAGCCTGCTCCACGCCACCGACTTCGCCAGCCGGCTGTATCACCATCTTCTGCCGCCGCTCAAGGCCGGCATGATCGTGCTGGCAGACCGGTACGTCTATACCGCCTTCGCGCGCGACACCGTGCGCGGGGTCTCGCCGGCCTGGGTGCGCAAGCTGTACAATTTCGCCATCCGGCCCGACATGGGCTTCTATTTCAAGGTGCCGATCGACGTGGCCATGGGCCGGCTCCTCGGCGGGACCCGGGCCCAGGTGAAATATTACGAAGCCGGCATGGACATGGGGCTGAGCCAGGACATCACCGAGAGCTTCCGCATGTTCCAGTCCCGCATCCTGGCGGAATACGACAAGATCGTGAGCGAGTACGGGCTCATCACGATGGACGCGACCAAGGACATCGAAGAGCAACAGAATGAAATGCGGCAGCTGGTCTCCTCGGCGCTCGCGAACTACAAACCCAAGCGGGGAACGCATGGCAAACGAACGCTATTTTGGCGACGGTTTGACCTACCTAAATCCGAGTGACCTGAAGGGCAAGCTGATCGCCATCGAAGGCACCGATGGCGTCGGCCGTTCGACGCACATCGAAATGCTGCAGGAATGGCTCGAGGTGCAGGGCTACGGCGTCATCACGACCGGCTGGACCCGCTCGAATCTCATGTCGAAGACCATCGAGGTAGCCAAAAAAGGCAACATCCTGGACCGCTGGTCGTTCAGCCTGTTGTACGCGACGGACTTCGCGGATCGCCTGGAGCATCAAATCATCCCGGCGCTGCGCTCGGGCTTCATCGTGCTGGCCGACCGGTACATCTATACCGCCTTCGCGCGGGATGTGGTCCGGAGCGGCGATCCCAAGTGGATTCGAGACGTGTTCGGGTTCGCGATCGTCCCCGACCTCGTCTGCTACCTGCGCATTGACGTGGAGACGCTGGCGCTTCGGGTGATCGAGACCCAGGGGATGAACTACTGGGAATCCGGGATGGACCTCAGGCTCGGCAACGACCTGTACGACAGCTTCAAGAAGTACCAGGCCTCGCTGATCAATGAATTCGACAAGATGGCGGAGGAGTTCGCCTTCGAAGTGGTGGACGCCAGGAAGCCGCCCGAGGAAATTCAGGAAGAGCTGCGCGCCAAGATCCTGCCGCTCCTCAACAGCAATAAGCCCGACACCCTTTCCCAACCTACCGGCCAGCGGTCGAGCGCTTCTTCAACAGCCTGAGTTGCGCCGGGGTCAACCACCAGCGTAACGCGCCGGCGCCGGGCTTCGGTACGGCGTCGAACCGTATGCAACAGGCGCCGGCCTTCTTCAGCGACAGACCCTCCACGGGCGTGGCGAAGAGCATGACGCCCGCGGTCTGCCCGAGGTGTGGCTCATGCCCGACGCAGATGACCCAGGCATCCTCGGGCAGCGAGGCCAACGCGGGGAACAGCTTCTCGGGAGGCGCGTTGGGCAGCAGCTCGTCGCACCGTCGTAGCTCCGAGCGGAATCCCAGCACCGCGGCGACGATCTTGGCGGTGGCCAGCGCCCGAGTCAACGGACTCGACAGGACATGGGTGGGCACAATGTCGAGCCGAAGCAGGCCCGCTGCAGCCTGATGGGTCTTCTCCTCGCCCTCGCGGGTGAGGGGACGCTGGGCCTCTTCCCCGTCCCAGTCCTCCCGATCCACCGCAATGCCATGTCTGAAGAGGATGCAGTCCATGAAGGCCCTAAATGGTAACACACTCCCTTGAAGGTTCGCACGTCTGTTTGCTAGAGTGATCTCCCGTTTGCGTACTTGCCGGAGGCCTCTGATGTCCGCCATGGATGATGGAGCGGTCCATTATCGGACCATTGCCCTCCGTGCGCTGGCGCGCCTCTCGGAAGACGACTCCCGTCCCAAACCTCTTCATCGGCTCAGGACCCACCTGCGAAGACTCCAAGCGTTTCTGGAACTGACGGGGGAAGACCGCTTCGCTGAGGTCATGGCCGACTGTGTCGCCTCGCTCAGCCGGCTCAGGACCCTGCAGGTGTTCCAACAGTACCTTGCTCGGCAGGGCGCCCCTGCTTCCGACCTCCGCAGGGTGAAGAGTCGCATCCGAACATGCCGAAAGAAGCTGCGTCGGAAACAGGTCTATCACAAGATCGAGCGGCGCCTCGGACAAGGCGCAGTGGTATCCAGGCCGGCATCGGCGTCCTGGCCCGTGGAGCGCCTGCGGCCATTACGCGCGGAGCACGCGAAGGCCCTGCGCGACCTGCTTGCCGAAGCGGCCGGAGATCCTCGGCGCAAAACGCTCCACGCCCTGCGCTTGAGGATCAAGGCGATCCGCTACCAGGAGGAATGGGCTTTCCAGCAGGGCATGGGGAGACCTGATCTCATCAAGCGCCTGAAAGACCTCCAATCCCTCCTCGGGACTTACGAAGAACGGGCGGAGTTCCGCCGCCTGGCGAAGAAACTTGCCCTGAAGTCCAGGCCGGCGGTCATCAAGCACTGGCGGCAGGCCCGCAAACGCGCGCGCGCCGTCGTAGGGGAATTGTCAGAAGTCGTTGAGGCCCTCACCGAGTCGCCGGTGCACCTGCTGAAACCGATCCGGCCACAAGGCGTTCCTGAGCCCGCTGCCGAGCCGTCGCTGATGCCTGATGCAGCCCAGTCATTCTGAGCCACTTGACAGATCAAGTTTTCTTGATATATACAGAGGCATGCCCGGCAAGACCCTGAATGACCTGACGCACACAGCCCGGCTGTTCCATGCCCTCGCCGATGAGATCCGTCTCCGGATCATCGAGCGGCTGCTCGATGGCGAGCAGTGCGTCTGCGATCTGACCGACGCGCTTCAGACGGGGCAATCCCGGCTCTCCTTTCACCTGAAAACACTGAAGTATGCAGGTCTTCTCAAGGATCGTCCCGAAGGGCGGTGGATCTACTATTCCTTGAATCCGGACATGCTCACAGAGCTTCAGGAGTTTCTGGCCGCTCTCCGGCCGGACAGTGGCGAGAGCCGGCGCATCACCCGGCGGTGCGGCTGAATTTTTTTACCCTTACTCATCAAGAATTGTTGATTGATCGCACAGGGGAGGATGCCGTGAACAAGGACCAGCTGAAAGACCTTGTAAAGCAGGAGTACCGGCAGGCCGCGTTGCAGGCGAAGCGCGGCGGCAGCTCCTGCTGCGGGACGACCGACCGGCTCTCCATCATCTCCACGGACCTCTACGATGTTGCCCAGACGACGGCGATGCCGGCCGAGGCGGTCGCGGCGTCTCTCGGGTGCGGCAATCCGACCGCGCTGACCTCGCTCCGGTCCGGCGATATCGTGTTGGACCTCGGGTCCGGCGGCGGCCTGGATGTGCTGCTCTCGGCCAAACGCGTGGGCCCGACCGGCAAGGTCTATGGCCTGGACATGACCGATGAGATGCTGGCGCTGGCGCGCGAGAATCAGGTGAAGGCCGGAATTGAAAATGTGGAGTTCCTCAAAGGAGAGATCGAGCACATCCCCCTGCCTGATCATTCCGTCGACGTCATCATCTCGAACTGCGTCATCAACCTGTCCGCCGACAAGGATCGGGTGCTGGCGGAAGCCTACCGAGTCCTCAAGCCCGGCGGGCGCTTTGCCGTGTCGGATGTCGTGGTGCAGGGGCCCGTGCCGTCCGAAATTCGTCTGAGCGTCGAGCTCTGGCTCGGGTGCGTCGCCGGAGCCTTGGAGGAGTCGGAATACCAGCAGAAGCTCGCGAGAGCCGGATTTGAGGACATTCAATTGGTCCCGACACGTGTGTATCGCGTGGAGGAGGCCAGAGACTTCCTCGCAGGCGCTGGTCTCGATCTGGACCGGATCGCCTCGGAGGTGGACGGGAAATTCATGAGCGCGTTTGTCCGGGCGCGGAAGCCGGGCTAGTGCCAGGGGTCGGGAACCGTGATCGACTGGAGTTTCATATGGACGATGGGAGTCGTCGGGCTGTTTATCTTGGCTATCCAGATGGTTTTGCTCTTCCCGGAATCGAGAAACCGAAAGGACAGTATCGCCTTCTGGTCCCAAACAAAGATCGGGCAAGTCTTGATAGAGTGGACGCTCTATATGCTCGTCCTGTTTGTCTTTGCCAGCATTCTCCGGGCGGTCCTGAATCTCGTGTGCTCGAATTGCTGACCTCCAGGGCACCCTGCCGACAGATTTAACGCGGGCGAAACAACATCATAATGTTGCCGTCATGAGCAACGTGTACCGCGGAGTCGTGACCACGTAGACGAGTGAGACGAGGAGAAGATGGCTTTGAACCCTTGGAAGGGCATGATCGGGGTCGTCCTTGCCGTCGCTGCTCTCGGCTGGCCTCTCCCGATTCGGTCACAGGGGCAGGCGCTGGTGAAAATCGACGGCTCAAGCACCGTCTTCCCCATCACCGAGGCGGTGGCCGAGGAGTTTCAAAAAGCGAGGCGAGGCACGATTCGCGTGACCGTCGGGATTTCAGGGACCGGTGGCGGGTTCAAGAAGTTCTGCCGAGGGGACATCGACATTCAAGACGCCTCCCGCCCGATCCTGGCCGAGGAAATGCAAGCCTGCAAGAAAACCGGGATTCAATACCATGAACTGCCGATCGCATTTGACGCGTTGACCATTGCGGTGAGCCCGCACAATACCTGGGCGGATTCCATCACGGTTGCGGAACTCAAGACCATCTGGCAGCCCCAGGCCCAAGGCAAGATCACCAGATGGAGCCAGGTGCGCAGCTCGTGGCCTGACGCGCCCTTGAAGCTCTTCGGGGCCGGATCCGATTCCGGCACCTTCGATTACTTTACCGAAGCCGTTATGGGGAAGGCCAAGGCAAGCCGAGGCGACTATACCGCGAGCGAGGACGATAACACGCTCGTCCAAGGCATCGCGAATGAGAAATATGCGTTGGGCTATCTCCCCTTCGCCTATTTCGAGCCGAATAAAAGGAAGCTGAAGGCGTTGTCGGTTGACGGCGGCAAGGGCCCTGTGCTGCCGTCGCGCGAAACCGTTGAAAATGGGGACTATCAGCCGCTCTCGCGCCCCATGTTTATCTACGTCAATACGCAAGCCGCCAAACGACCTGAGGTCAAAGACTTCGTGGAATTCTATCTCTCTCAGAGCTCCAGGCTGATCGAGCAAGTCAAATACATCCCGCTTCCTGTCCAGGCATACAGCCTCGCGTTGGAGCATTTTCGGCTGGGAAAATTGGGAACCGTGTTCCACGGAAACCCTGCAGTCGGTCTCAAGATCGGCGAGTTGTTGCGACGTGAAGCCTCGCTCTAACGGCTCAAGGCACTACGGTCTCGGAACTCCATCGCGTTCGAACGCGCGAGAACGGGTGATCGAGTCGATACTTCTGTTGGCTGCGCTGACGTCGGTCGCCATCACGGTCGGCATCGCCGGGATGTTGGTGTATGAGTCCTTGCCCTTTTTCCGATATGTCTCCCTTGTGGAGTTCCTGACGGACTCCCAGTGGACGCCGTTGTTTTCGGAGGCTCATTACGGAATCTTACCGCTCGTCTCGGGCACCCTGGTCACCACCGGTGTGGCTCTGCTCGTGGCCCTGCCGATCGGCACCATCACGGCTATTTACCTGAGTGAGTGTGCGTCCCTCGTCGTTCGCGAGACCGTCAAACCGCTCCTGGAACTGCTGACCGCCGTGCCTACCGTGGTGTACGGGTATTTCGCGCTCTTGTTCGTGACCCCCCTTCTGCAGCGTATCTGGATCGATCTGCCCGGCTTCAATATGCTGAGCGCGGGGCTGGTCATCGGGGTGATGATCGTTCCCTACGTCAGTTCGTTGAGCGAGGATGCGATGACGGCCGTACCGATGGAGATGCGGGAAGCCTCGTATGCGATGGGCGCCACCCGCATGCAAACCGCGCTCCGGGTAGTGGTGCCGTCGGCGCTTTCCGGAATAGCGGCGGCGTACGCGCTCGGCATGTCCCGGGCCATCGGCGAGACGATGGTGGTGGCCATCGCCGCAGGCATGCAACCGACCCTCACCTGGAACCCTCTGGAGCCGGCCGAGACGATTACGGCCTACATCGTTCAGGTCAGTTTAGGAGATCTCCCGCATGGAAGCGTCGGCTATCAAAGTATTTTTGCTGCCGGTCTCGTGCTGCTGCTCATGACCTTGGTGTTCAACCTGGCCGGCCATTTGCTCCGAAAGGGATACTGGCGAACCTATTAAGATGCGTGTCGCCTCGACCATTGCGAGGAACCGGTTCCTCGACTCACTCTTTACCGTTGCCAGCCTTCTGGCCATGCTGGTGGGATTCGTGACGCTGCTGGCCTTGTTCCTGGGGCTAGCCGTAGATGGGTGGCCCCGCCTGACCTGGCGATTTTTCACCTCTTATCCGTCGCGTTTTCCCGAGGAAGCCGGCATCCTGTCGGCGTGGGTGGGTACGACCGTGGTCATGCTCGTTACGGCTCTCACGGCGGTGCCTGTTGGCGTCGCCGCAGCCGTCTATCTGGAGGAGTACGCTCCCAGGAACCGGTTGACCGATCTCATCGAGATCAATATCGCCAATCTGGCAGGGGTGCCGTCGATTGTGTATGGTCTGCTGGCACTGGGATTGCTGGTGTATCAGTTGGGGCTCGGCCAAAGCATCCTGACAGCGGGCTTGACCCTCGCGCTGCTGATTCTCCCGATCGTCGTGACGTCGGCGCGAGAAGCGGTTCGGAGCGTCCCCAACAGCATCCGGGAAGCGGCCTATGCCCTCGGCGCCACGAAATGGCAGACCGTCAAGGACCACGTGCTCCCGTCCGCGACCGGCGGCATCCTCACCGGGCTGATCATCGCCCTGTCCCGGGCCATCGGCGAAAGCGCTCCCCTCATTACGATCGGCGCCCTGTCGTTTATTGCCTTTCTGCCCCATCCGCCGTGGCAGCCGGAACTTCCCTACCTGTCTTTTCAATGGCTCATGGATCCGTTCACGGTAATGCCGATTCAAATGTTCAATTGGGTCTCCCGGCCCCAGGAAGAGTTTCACGCGAACGCGGCCGCGGCCGGTCTGGTGCTCATGGGGATGACGTTGGCCATGAACGGACTGGCAATCGCCATTCGAGCGCGTTTCCGAAAACGGATCAAGTGGTGAGCCAAGACCCATGCTCTCTGCAACTCCCCCGGCCGTAAAAGCACACGTCAAGCATCTCGAGTTCTATTACGACACGGCGCACGTCCTCAAAAACATCTCGCTCGCCATCCCGGAAAAGCAGGTCACCGCCGTGATCGGTCCGTCAGGGTGCGGCAAGACCACGTACCTGCGCTGTTTCAACCGCATGCACGATTTGTATCCGGGCAACCGCTATGAAGGCGAGATCATTCTCCATCCCGACAACGTCAACATCATCAGCCCCACGGTGGATCCGATCGAAGTTCGCATGCGGATCAGCATGGTCTTTCAGAAGCCGAATCCGTTTCCCCAAACGATCTTCGAGAACGTGGCCTATGGTCTCCGCATCCGCGGCTGGACCGGCCGACCTGCGCTGGACGAGAAGGTGGAGCAAGCCCTGCGGCGAGCGGCCTTGTGGGATGAGGTCAAGGATCGCTTGCACCATCCAGGCCTGACACTGTCGGGCGGGCAACAGCAGCGGCTGTGCATTGCCCGCGCTCTGGCCACGGAGCCGGAGATCTTGTTGTTCGACGAGCCCACCTCGGCTTTGGATCCCTCGGCCACCTCACGGATCGAGGAACTCATGCTGGACCTCAAAAACCAGGTCACCATTATTGTCGTCACCCATAACATGCAACAAGCTGCCCGTGTGTCCGACTTTACCGCGTTTCTGTATCTGGGCGAATTGGTCGAGTTCAACAAAACTGATAAGATGTTCACGGCGCCGTCAAACCGATTGACCGAGGACTATATCACCGGTCGGTTCGGCTGAGACGCGGGCCCAAGGCAATGGGTACGAGGCGATGGGAGTTCAAATGGAGCGACATTTCGACGAGGAGCTGAAGGAGCTCAAAGCCAAGATCCTCCGGATGGGCGCCTTGGTGGAAAGCCAGATTCAGGGGGCCCTGAAGGCGTTGACCGAACGGGATTCGGAGTTGGCCCGTAAGGTGATTGAAAACGATCATATGGTCAACAAGTGGGATGTCCAGGTTGACGAAGATTGCCTGCGTCTCCTCGCGCTCCATCAGCCGGCGGCTCGGGATCTGCGATTCATTACCACCGCCATGAAGATCTCGACCGAGTTGGAACGGATGAGCGATCTGGCCGAGAATATCTGCGAGCGGGCCATTGAGCTGAACGAAGAGCCGCAGCTCAAGCCCTACATCGACCTTCCCCGCATGGCGAACTGGTCCATCCAAATGGCCAAGGAGGCGCTTGAGGCGTTTGTGAACGCCGACGGAGGCCTGGCCCGCAAGGTCTGCACCGACGACGATTTCGTGGATAACCTCACGGAGCAGTTGTTCCGCGAGCTGCTGTCATTCATGATCGAAGACCCCAAGACCATCTCCCGCGCCATCCGTCTGACTTTTATCGGCAAGTATCTGGAACGGATCGCGGACCATGCCACGAACGTGGCCGAGCTGGTCGTGTACATGGTCGAGGGGAAGATCATTCGACACACCCACGAAGAATCCTGAACTTGCTACCCTTGGAATCGGCTCTCGCACTTCCATCCGCCCAGGCGGGTCCCAGACGACTCAACGCCTTCGAGCGATATCTGACGATCTGGGTGGGCCTCTGCATGCTGGCAGGCGTGCTGCTGGGCAAGTGGCTGCCGGGCGCCGTCGGGACTCTGCGGGACCTGGAGATCGTCCGCAGCAGCCAGATCAATCTCCCCATCGCCGTCCTGATCTGGCTGATGATCATCCCGATGATGATGAAGGTGGATTTCGCGTCGATCCGCGAGATCGGGAAGCGCCCCAAAGGCCTCGCCGTGACGTTGCTGGTCAACTGGCTGATCAAGCCCTTTTCAATGGCGCTGATCGCCTGGATCTTTTTCCGCTACGTGTTCACGAACTGGATCGGCGCGGCGGAGGCCGACCAGTACATCGCCGGGGCGATCATTCTCGCGGCGGCGCCCTGCACGGCCATGGTGTTCGTGTGGAGCTATCTGACTGACGGGGATCCGGCCTACACCCTGGTCCAGGTGTCCGTGAACGATCTCATCATGCTGGTCCTGTTCGGACCGATCGTCGGGCTCCTGGTGAGCGGCGCCTCGGCGCTGACCGTGCCGTTCGAGATTCTCTTTTACTCCGTCGCGGCGTTCATCGTCATCCCGCTGGCCTCAGGCGTTCTCCTCAGGAGATGGTTCATCCGCAGGCGCGGGGTGGAGTGGTTCGAGCGGGCGTTTCTCCCCCGATTCGCCCCTGTCACGATCTCCGCCCTGCTGGCCACCCTGGTCCTGATCTTCGCGTTTCAGGCCGACAACATCACGGGGAAATCCCTCCATGTGGCGCTGATCGCCGTGCCCATCCTGGCACAGGTCTATCTCAATGCCTCGATCGCTTACGGCCTGATGAAATTCGTAAAGGTTCCTCATGCGGTCGCCGCGCCCGGCGCCCTCATCGGGGCCAGCAATTTTTTTGAGTTGGCCGTGGCCACGGCCATCGCGCTCTTCGGCCCGGCCTCCGGCGCTGCCTTGGCGACCGTCGTGGGCGTGCTGGTGGAGGTGCCGGTCATGCTCTCGGTCTGCGCCATTTGCAACCGAACGCGACACTGGTTCCCCTCGGAACCCGAGTGACGATGCCCCTCACCCCATCCCTCTCCCCTGGGGGGAGAGGACAAAGTGAGGGGGGCATTTTCTACGCAATGAAAAAAACTGTATTGTTCCTGTGCACGGGCAATTCCTGCCGCAGCCAGATGGCGGAAGGCCTGCTCCGACATCTGGCCGGGGATCGGTTCGAGGTGGTGAGCGCCGGCACGAGGCCGGTCGGCCTCAATCCTGGCGCGGTCGAGGCGATGAACGAGATCGGCATTGATATCGCGCACCACCGGTCGAAAG
>CAYZKG010000099.1:0-10761 GCA_964478915.1 uncultured Nitrospira sp. | reverse complement strand
TGGAATGTGACGGGACAGATTATGGGCCAACGCCCGGTGCCCCTGAACGAAACAGGGAAGTCTCAGGCCTACCGGTTAGCCGAATTACTCCGCGGCCGATCGATCCAGGGAATCTACAGCAGCCCCGTGATCCGAGCCCGCCGCACCGCGGAGATCCTGGCTTCGGTGCTTCAACTGGAGGTCACTGATGAGCAGGGGCTCTGCGAAATCGGCTGCGGCGAATGGGAAGGGCGTTTCTGGAACGATCTGGCTGACGACCTGGTCCGGCAGGACTTCTATGTCAAGCCCCATGAGGCACGACCGCCTGGCGGCGAGACGCTCCGTGACGTGCAGGCTCGGGCGGTGGCGGCGGTGCAGCGCGTCATCGCCGGAGCGCCCGGCGGCCAGATCGTGCTGGTCTCACACGCGGATGTCGTGCGAGCCATCCTGGCTCACTACCTCGATCTCAATCTCCAGATGGTTCGCCGCCTCCGGATCGACCATGCGTCCGTGACCGCTTTGGAACTCAACGGCGATGACGCCGATCTTCTGTTCCTGAACTACGTCCCGCAGGCCCCGTGATGCGTGATGAGTCTCATGGGACTGAGTGCTGAGGACTGAGGTCCGAGGCTCAGTCCTGAGCCCTCAGCCCTCATCACTGTTCACGCTCTATTGGTGGAGATGCTTGAGGGCTGCGGCGCACAGGATGATCAACAGTCCCATCCACAACGCCGCACGTTGAAAGGGGATCGGTTCCTGGAACTGCTCTTCCTTCTCTTCGGAAGTCTCTTCTCCGGTCTGTTCCGTCTTGAAGATCACCGTGTACAGGTACACCGTGAGCAGGCCGAGCACCAGGGCCAGCTTGATGAAAAAGATGGTCAAATACTTCGCATTTTCGGACACCCCGGTGCCGGTCTGGGAGATCATCAGCAGGCTGACATAATGCAGGTTGATCCCCCCGGTGAAGAGAATCACGAGCAGGAGAATCCCGACCACGCGGCGGTAGCGTTTGTAAAAGACGTCGCTGATGGGCTTGACGTATTCCTTCGGAACCGCTGTCTTGAGGGCCGGGGTCGCGGCCATCACGAGGAAGGCCAATCCGCCGACCCAGATCACGGCCGACATCAGATGGAGCCAATGGTTGATGATCGGAACGAGCTGGTTGATATCGGTAAGAACGCTTTGCAGCCCTGTCATTGGTCAGAACTTGAAGACGGGGGCCTCGTTGCCAAATCGCTTTTTGCGGAGCTCTTCCATCAACTCCACGGTGATCACCGGCAGCCCGTGTTCACGGGCATGCCGCTCGACGCCCTTTTTGACCATGGCCCTGAGGAAGTACGGAATGCGGTTCAGCCGCGCTTGCGCCGCCTCATCCCAGACCGCCGCACATTCTTCAGGGGTGTTGAAGGCCACGCGCACCTTGTCGCCGCCCCTCGGCGTGTACAGACACCACTGATCTTCATCGAGCCAGTCACCATGGTCCACGTACGGCCGTGCACGGCAGCCGCCGCAGATCTCGCTGTACTCGCAATCGCCGCACTTCCCCTTGAGATGGGGATAGCGGAACGACTCGAAGACGGCTGATTTCTCCCACAGGTCCACGAAGCTCCGCTGACGGATGTTCCCGGCCGAGAGCGGCATGTAGGGACACGGGGTGAGCTCTCCATTCGGGGTCACCCGCGCGTAATTGGTCCCGGCCAGACACCCTCCCCCCATGTACCCCTGAGCCTTGGTGATGGGGGAGTTGGGGTCCTTCTCGTAGGCCAGGCGCTTGAAATGCGGCGCGCAGCGCGCTCGCACCAGCATGTCCTTGTACTTGTCCTGGCAGTTGACCAAGTAGGTCAGCACCTCTTCATACTGCACCGGGGTGATGTCGGTCAGCTCCTCGCCGCGGCCGGTGCAGACCATGAAAAAGACGTTCAGCACCTTGGCGCCCCTCTCGTGGGCCCAGTCGATCACGTCCGGAAGCTCCTGATAGTTCATCGGTTGGGCGCTGAAATGGACCTGGAACTGCAAGCCGTTGCGCTTGCAGGCTTCAATGCCGGCCACCGCGCCATCCCATGCCCCGGGGAGGCCCCGGAAGCTGTCGTGCTTCCGGCGATCCAGCGAGTCAATGCTGATCCCGACCCCCATCACCCCGATCTCCACCAGCGTGTTGGCCATGCGGTCATCGATCAACATCCCGTTGGTCCCGAACACCACCATGAACCCGAGCTCCACGGCGTGCCGGGCGATGTCCAGGATATCGGGCCGGATGAGCGGCTCTCCGCCGGTGATGACCAGCAGGCAACCCCGGTTGACCTCGGCGATCTGATTGATCAGCCGGAAGCACTCCTCGGTGGTCAACTCATCCGAGCCTCCCCCGGCCTTGGTGGTCGCATCGAGATAGCAGTGGGCGCATTTGAGGTTGCAGCGCTTGGTGAGGTTCAGCGCGATGAGAAACGGCTTGAAATCATCGACGGTGCGGCCGTCCTTCGGCGCCCCGGCGGTGGCGCCGAATCCTGCCGTGGTCACGAACCGTTTGACCTGCTGTTCGAGGGAGTTCAGTGTGCCGGTGAGTTGGTCGAAGGAGAAGACAGGGAGTGACCTGCCCATGTTACTTCGTTCCCGGCTGGGCGCCTGCCCCCGTGAGGCGGGCAATGATGTCCTTCAGGTTGCCGGTCTTCATGGCCTCTTCCATCGTGCTCTTGGCCTGTTCGATGCCTTCGTTGGCCACGTCGAGCGTGATGAGGGACGTGCCGAGCTTGTCGGCGTGCTTCTGGATCAGGGAGCGCGTGCAGTCACGCATGAACCCTTCGGGCACACGATCGAGTCGCTGCTGCGCTTCCGGGGTCCAGGTGTACGTTCCGCCGTTGCCGTTGTGCGGCTTCGCCTCCGCCAGCTTGGCCTCCGCTTCGGGCGCCGTGCCCGTGCCCTTGTTGGAGAAGATCGGGGTATAGTCCTCGGCGGCCGCCTCTTTGATCATCGGCGCGGCGAACTCGAGGGTGATCGTGGTCATCCCGAGCTTCCGGGCCATCTTCTCGATTTTCGCTTTGGCGCGCCGCCGCTGGAATCCGGCCGGGACGGCCCGGATCGCGTCCTTGGCGTCCTTGGTCCACTGCATTGGAACGTCATCGTAGGCCAAGTCGGTCTCCAGCGTGCCTTCGGCCTTGGCCGCCGCCTCGAAGATGGACTTATCCACCAGCTTGAACCGGTTGCCTGCGGCGCCGCACACCGGGCATTTCACCGGCACGTCCCCCTTGCCGATGTATCCGCAGCCCTCGCACACGAAGTAATTCTGGCTCATCCGGTCGAGGTAGGCCTGCGTCCCGGGGCTGACGGCGGGCTGGCCAGAAGGCGCGTCGGCCGGCTTTTCCTGGACGATCTCGGTCATCATCCCGCTGAGGGTGGAGCCCATGAGATCCCGGGCGACGGCATCGTCCGCCTGCATCTTGTTCCGATCGATTCCGGTCGCCTCCAGGCTGCTCCCCAGCGCCTTCATCGCTTCCATGGCGCCTTTGGGCAGGATATGCCCGACCGCGGCATCCACCACCGTATTGCTGATGATCGTGTGGCCCTTCTCGATCGCGTACCGATGGATGGCGGTCTTGGCCACGCCCCGGGCGAACACCGGAATCTTCTCCATGCGCCGCAAGGCCTCTTCGGTCCAGGCGATGGTGTACTCAGCCTGCGTATCGATCGGCGGCACGAACTTGCGGTTGGACACCAGCACGTGGCACGGGGCGCTCCGCAGGAGATTTTCGGTGTTGCTGCCGATATCCATATCATCATCGCTGTGCACGCCGACCCGCCCGACGATCAGCAGCCAGGGGTTCTCCTTGCGGACGTACTGGATGATTTTTTCGAAGGCCTTGCCGTCCAGCAGGGTGGTCCGGATATCGGTCTTCTCGGCCTGGGCCAGCTCCCGGGAGATATCCAGATGGGATTGGTAAATCTTCGCCAGACCGCTGTCGATGATCTCCTCGTGCAGCTTCTCCTGCTCCTTGAACCGGAACACCTTGCCGGCCTCCTCGTTCAGGACGCCGGAGATGCTGTGGAAGGCGGCATAGTGGAAGTAGGGGTCGAACGCCGAGATCGCTTCGACCGGCTTGTTCAGGGCCTTGCCCAGCGCCAGGCCGGTCATGAGACCCCCGAAGGAATAGGCGCTGCCGTCCATGGCGACCACGATCTTGCCGCCGTTCATCGGCATCGTATGCTTGACGATGAACATGTCGGAATTGCGGACCCGCCGGACGACCCGCTCGGTGTTGCTGCCGATCACGCTGTCTTTCACGGCCCCCACGCCGAGCACGCCCATGATGACCAGCTCATACCCGTTGCTGTTGATGTCCTCGGCCAGGACTTTCCAGTTCCGGCCCTCGAGGGAACGCCGCTCGAGCGGCAGGTTGGCCTCGGCGCATTTCCGGTCCACGAAATCGAGGTAGGAATCCGTGATGATCTGGAGACCACGGGTGATCAAGGAGTCATGGATTTGGCGCTGACGGTCCAACTCCTTCTCGTCGTGGTATTCCTCGGGCAGGCCGGCTTCCATCTGTTTGAACCGCTTATCGTGCATTTTGGCCGCGTAGACATGGCTGCCCACGATCTTGGAGCCGAAGGTCTTGGCCAGCTTCACGCCGAGCTCAACCGCCATGTTGGAATAGTCCGAATTATCGACGGGGATATAAATCGTTTTGTACATCAGAGGCCCTCCTTCGGAACCCCTTCGGCGCCACCTCGCCCTAGAGCGGAAGCCAAGAAAAAATCAAATGATTCTCCAGGCCGAGAGACCGCGTATGATACCATCGGGTCTAAAAGCAATGCAAGCAAGGGTTGCGCGGCTCTAGGCGATCGCGCCGGGAACGGAACGGGGGCTGGAGGGGCTTGCAGGAGCGGGAGTCGCGGCCTTCCGGGATCGAAGAATTTCTTCCAGCGTCAGGAGCGCATCCCGGCCTGAGTTGCCTTCTATTCCGCGAGCCAGGCTTTGGTCGGCATAGCCCGCGGTCTCTCCGGACGAGCGCGGCCGCAGCGAGCCGGACCAGGGGCGGGGGTCATGGCTCCCGTGCTTTTTCTCCCAAGCCGTCAGGCAGGCCTTGGCAATAAACTTGTTGAGCGGGGCGGGGTTGTACAGGAGCTTCTTGATGCTGTTGGGCGTCAGCATGAGAGGGTTATATCCCGCCGAGAGGTAGCCTTCTTCCAGCAGGCGATGCTCCAGGTCCGTGTTGGGCTGGATCCCGAGGAAGAACATCAGCGGGAAGACCCGGTCCTCCCCCAGGATGGACGCCACCGTTTTGTATGACTCCACGCTCTGCAGCAGTGTCTCCTCGGTCTCAGCCGGGGAGTTGAGGGAGTAATTCAGGATCACTTTGCCTTTGAATCCCGCCTCAGCCAGGTAGCGACACCCGTCGTACAGACGTTCCAGCTTGAACCCCATGTGCAGGGTGTTCAGCACGTCCTGCGAGCCCGAGGTGATCGCCACCTCCAAATCGCCGACGCCGGACCGGATCATCAAGCGAGCCAGCTCGGCGGTGATCAACGAGGTCCGGATATACCCCGACCACTCGATGCCCAGGCGTTCGGTGATGATCCGCTCAAGGATCTCCGTGCACTGGGGATAGGCCTCCTTGCCGGTGATGAACTGGGCATCCGTAAACCAGAACCGCCGGGCGCCCCACTGATGGTAATGCTGTGAGATGTCCCGGACCACCATCGCCGGGGGCCGGTACCGCACGCGTTTGCCTTCGATATAGGGATACAGGCAGAAGGCGCAGTCGTAGGGACATCCTCGCTTGCTCTGCACGCCGATGCATTCACCGATATAGTCGGTATATTGCGGAAAAATCGAGGTGAGGTAGGGCAGATCTACGGTCAGCGCATCCAAGAGCGCCGGGGCGTGCTTTTCTCCTTTGTACACTCGGCCATGCTCGCGATAGATGTAGCGCTCATCGTCTAAAGGCTGCCCATCGAGCACCTTGAGAATCGCGTCCTCGCCCTCTCCGAGAATGCCCATCGTCCCCTCGGGCAGCTTCTCGATGAGTTGATCGGCAAAGGCCGTGAACGCGCCCCCACCGATCATGATCCGGGACTTGGGAAATTCCTTGTGGATCACCCAGGGATAGGACAGGTTGGCCCGGATGTCGCCGTAGTAGCGATAGAGCTGTTGAAGTCCTTGAAAGGAAGCCATCACCCGCTTCAGGGGGTTGCTCGCGAAGTAAAAATTGAAGGCATGCTCCAGCGAGGCGTCTCCTTCGTGAGGCGAGAAGATCTGAATATCCCGCCAGGAGAAACAGACCAGGTCCGGGGCGAACGCTGCGGCGGTGTCGCGTAGCACGTGCGGACGCTGCGCCTGGGGATAGAGGGAGAGATCGAGGATCCGCTGACGGACATCCGGGCGCCGCCGGTGAATGAAGTCGGCCAGATAGGTGATCCCGACGGGATACACCTTCTTGCAGGGCAGGAACACGTACAGAATCGAATTCATAACAATTGGCTATAGCCCATCGCCTATCGCCCATTGCCTATTTCACAGCGATATGAATCGCGGCCATCTCATTTCGTGGCGATATGAATCGCCACAATGCCCCCGCTCAGGTTCCGGTACTCCACCTGCCGGAAGCCGGCCTTGAGCAACAGGTCCTTCAACGACTCCTGATCGGGGAACGCCCTGATGGAGGCCGGCAGGTACTCATACACGCCGGTCCCGTCCCGCGCCACCGAGGCCCCGACCCGCGGCAGGAGCGTGAAAGAGTACCAGTCATACAGGGCCCGAAGCCAGCGGGACACCGGCTGAGAAAATTCCAGGCAGACGAACCGGCCGCCGGGCTTCAGCATGCGGTGGATCTCGGTAAAGGCCGCCATCAGATTGCCTACATTTCGGATGCAGAAACCGGCCAGCGCCGCATCGAACCGGCCATCCCGAAACCCGAGCGCCTCGACGTTGCTGCGCAGGCAGGCGATCCGGTGCTGCAACCCCTGCCGCACGATCTTCCGCCGACCTTCCTGCAGCATCGCGAGGTTGAGGTCAAGGGCCACGACGCGCCCGTCGCTTCCGAGCCGCCGCGCCGCGAGCAAGGCGAGATCGGCCGTGCCGGCGCCGATGTCCAGCGCCCAGCCGTCTGGCACCGCCGGCACGAGCGCCGCCGCCAGGCGCTTCCAGCGGTGGTGAAGGCCGAAGCTCAGGAGCGTATTGTTCAGGTCGTAGCGGCGGGCGATCGCCGTAAACATCCGCTGGACCGCTTGCTCCTTCTCCTGGCCGGACCACCCGGACACCACCCGCCCCGGTGAAGGCGCGGGCTTCTCCTGAACCTGCAGCATGGCAAGGACCTAGCACCCGCCGAAACCCCTTGTCAAGCTCGGCTTTTCGCATTGCGCGTAGCGGCTAGCGGTCGTTGGGGCCACCCAGAACCGACAGACCGGCCACGATCTGAAAGTGCTTTTTGTTCCGGGTCACTAAAGGGAGGTTCTTTGCGAGGGCGCTGGCGGCGATGAGCGCATCCGCTTTTTCAAGCGAAGGGTAACGGTCCCGGAGCTGTGAATACCGAACGACAATCGCGTCGGTCAGCTTGACCATTCGGCATCGGCGCAACTCATCGAGAATGGCCTGGCGTTCAGAATCCCGGAGCCCCGGCTTTCCTAAGAGTTCCTTCTTCGTGACGACGGAATAATAGACGGTGATGCGGGCGGGGTCGAACAGGGAGCTGAAGCGTCCGGAATTAAAATAGTCGATGAAGACGTCCGTATCTACGAGGACCGAGACTTTTGCCATGCCCGTATCTCGGCCAGGAATGACTCGTCGCTCTGCTTGCGGGCCTCTTTTCGGAGCGCCATCACATACTCTGCGCTGTCCTTCACATCCGCATGTCCATAGGGATTGAACCGCTCTCGGACGATCGATTCCAACAGCGTGACCGGATAGAGACCCCTGCGACGTGCGGCCTTCACGACGAGGGCCTTGAGCGTCGGATCAAATGACAACGTCCACTTTTCTTTCCGCTCTTTCCGCAACGTCGTTTTAGGCATAGCCTTCCCCCTCTGATCGCGTACGTATACTAGACGTACTCCTATGCATGTGTCAAGGCGCCATGATCAGGGCTTGAGCCTCCGCTTGGGGGCAGCTCATCCGTTCCTCGTGTGCTATAATTTCGCCGGCCGCCGGGAGGCACGGAGGAATATGAGCCGCGCGATCGTCATCAAAGGCGCCCGCGAGCACAACCTCAAGAACCTCGACGTCGAGATTCCCCGCGACAAGCTCGTGGTCATCACCGGCCTCAGTGGATCCGGCAAGTCCTCCCTGGCCTTCGACACGATCTATGCCGAGGGCCAGCGCCGCTACGTCGAGTCCCTGTCCGCGTATGCCCGCCAGTTCCTGGAGCAGATGGGCAAACCCGACGTGGACTCCATCGAAGGCCTCTCGCCGGCCATCTCGATCGAACAGAAGAGCACCAGCCACAACCCGCGTTCCACCGTCGGCACAGTGACGGAGATCTATGATTATCTCCGCCTGCTGTTCGCCCGCATCGGTCGGCCGTACTGCTACAACTGCGGCGAAGAGATCACGGCACAGACCATCCAGCAGATGGTGGATGCGATCCGGGCCTTGCCCGTCGGCATCAAGTTCCAGATCCTGGCGCCGATCGTGCGCGGACGGAAAGGGGAATACCGTAAAGAGCTGACGGAGATGCGGCGGGCTGGTTATGTGCGGGCGCGCATCGACGGCGAGCTGGTGGACCTCGCCGAGGAATTCAGCCTGGACAAACAGCGGAAGCACACGATCGAGGTGGTCGTGGATCGGCTGGTGATGAAACCGGATGAGGCCCTGGCACGGCGGTTGGCCGACTCCTTGGAGACGGCGCTCAAGCTGGCGGGCGGCCTGGTCGGCGTGCTGACGGACAGCGGCAAGACCTCTCTGTACAGCGAAAAGCTGGCCTGCATCCGCTGCGGGGTCAGCTATCCGGAGATCACGCCCCGCATCTTTTCCTTCAACAGCCCGTACGGCGCCTGCTCCGCCTGCGACGGCATCGGATACGCCGTGACCTCGAGCTGTCCGGAAGAGCAGGACTTCACCGTTCTGGATCGCTGCCCCGTCTGCAAGGGGGACCGTCTCAAGCCTGAGAGTCTGTCGGTGCAGATCGCCCGGCAGTCCATCTCGGACGTGACGCGGCTGTCGGTGCTGGGGGCCGCGGACTGGTTCGGCTCGCTGACCTTGACCGAGCGGGAGAGTTTCATCGCCCACCGCATCCTGAAGGAGATCCGAGAGCGCCTGGGCTTTCTGGTCAACGTCGGGCTGGACTATCTGACCCTGGATCGGCCGGCGGCCACCTTGTCCGGTGGGGAGGGCCAGCGCATCCGGCTGGCGACGCAGATCGGCTCGGGGCTGGTTGGGGTGCTCTACATCCTCGATGAGCCGAGCATCGGCTTACACCAGCGCGATAATCGAAGATTGCTGCACACGCTGCTGCGGCTGCGGGATATGGGCAACACGGTGATCGTAGTGGAGCACGATGCCGAGACGATGCGATCGGCCGATCACATCGTGGATCTCGGGCCGGGCGCCGGCATCCAGGGCGGGCGGATCGTGGCCCAGGGGACGCCGGGCGAGATCATGGCCAATCCCGCGTCCCTGACCGGCCGGTATCTGCGCAGCGAGGTCTCCGTGCGCTTACCCGCCAGGGTCCGCGCGCCCAAAGGGTTCCTGACCGTGGCGGCGGCCCGGAAGTATAACCTCAAAAACATCACGGCCCGTATCCCGCTCGGGCTGTTCACCTGCGTGACCGGCGTCTCCGGCTCCGGCAAAAGCACCCTGGTGCTTGAGGTGCTGTACCACTCGCTCTCCCAACTCCTGTACCACAAGCACCCGCGTATCGACGGCTGCAAGGAGCTCAAGGGTGTGGATGCGCTCGACAAGGTGATCGACATCGATCAGTCGCCCATCGGCCGGACCCCGCGCTCGAATCCCGCCACCTACACCGGCCTGTTCACGTTCATCCGAGACCTTTTCGCTCAGTTGCCGGAGTCGCGGGTCCGTGGGTACAAGCCCGGCCGGTACAGCTTCAACGTGAAGGGCGGCCGGTGCGAGGCCTGCGAAGGGGATGGGTTGATCAAGATCGAAATGCATTTCCTGCCGGACATCTACGTGACCTGTGAAGTGTGCAAGGGCCAGCGCTACAACCGTGAGACCCTGGAGATCAAGCACAAGGACCGGAGCATCGCCGACATTCTGGACATGACAGTGGATGAGGCCTTGGAATTCTTCACGCACATTCCCTCGATCAAGGCCAAGCTCCAGACCCTCCACGACGTGGGCCTGCACTACGTCAAGCTCGGGCAGTCCGCTACCACGCTGTCGGGCGGGGAGGCGCAGCGCGTGAAGCTCTCCCGCGAGCTGTCGAAGCGGGCAACCGGGCGGACACTCTACATTCTGGATGAGCCCACCACGGGGCTGCACTTTGCCGACATCCAGCGTCTGCTCGATGTGCTCAATCGTCTCGTGGAGGCCGGCAATACCGTGCTGGTGATCGAGCACAACCTGGATGTGATCCGCAACGCCGACTGGATTATCGACCTGGGGCCGGAAGGCGGCGATCGGGGCGGTGAGATCGTCGCGGAAGGCCCGCCGGTGGACCTGGCGCTGGTCCGACGCTCGTACACCGGCCAGGTGCTGGCTGAGGCCAGGTGATAGGAATTTGCTTGGGGGTGGCCGGCCCCAATACCCTCAAGAAGCCCCAACAGGAGCCTTTGATCAGCTCTTTCCCCTACCCCTGTCAAGATACTCATGGCCGACGCATGACTTGACCGAGGCAGGGC
>CAYZKG010000098.1:1205-10762 GCA_964478915.1 uncultured Nitrospira sp. | reverse complement strand
ATCTGCCGGATCTCGACGGCCGGACCATGCGCCTGTCCGATTTCCGGGGGAAGGTGGTGTTCCTGAATTTCTGGGCGACCTGGTGCAAGCCGTGCCGGGAAGAGATGCCCTCCATGGAGATCCTTTACAAGAACTTCGAGGGACGGGACTTCGTCATCCTGGCGGTCAGCATCGACCGGGTCACCACCAAGAAGGATATTCCGCCGTTCGTCAAAGGCCTCAACCTGACCTTCCCGATCCTCATCGACTCGTGGGGTCAGACGGATAAGCGGTACAAGCTCATGGGGGTCCCGGAGACCTACATCATCGACCAGCAGGGCATCCTCAGGGAGAAGGTCATCGGTCCTCGCGACTGGACCCAGCTCGATAATATTCGCGCGATCACCGACCTGCTCCAGGCCGGCCCGGGAGCCGCGCAGGCCGTCACGCCCGTGACATGAACCGCCTCGCCATTGTCCTGCTGCTGTGTCTCTTGGCAGGCGATGCCGTTCCCGCCGCCTCCGCTCCGGCTTCCCTGGAACTGGCCAAACGGGTGGTGCCGAAAGTCGGCTCGGTCGCCCCGGATTTTCAGCTCTATGATCTGGAGGGCAACGAGGTCACCCTGACGGAGTACCGGGGGCGGGTCGTGCTCGTCAATTTCTGGGCGACGTGGTGCGGGCCCTGCCGGGTCGAAATGCCGGCCATGGAGCGGCTGTACCGGCAATTCCGCCGGGGGGATTTCGAGATCCTGGCGGTCTCGACGGATGCTCAGGGCCCCGCAGTGACCAGGCCGTTCAAAGAATCGCTGGGGCTGACCTTCCCCATCCTGCATGACTCCGATTTCCGCGTGGGAGTGACCTATGGGGCGAGGACCTTGCCGATGACCTTCCTGGTGGATCGCCGGGGGATCATCACGCACCGGATCTTCGGCGCGCGGGATTGGCGCAGCCCGGAAGCCCGGCAGCTCATTCACACCTTGTTGAAGGCACCGTGAGCGGCGTGACCTCTCTTCAACAGATCTCGTTGTTCGCGGCCTTCGCCGCCGGGTTGCTGTCGTTCGTCTCGCCGTGCGTGCTGCCGTTGGTTCCCTCGTACATCTCCTACATCACCGGGCTGTCCCTGGAGCAGCTCTCGGACACGACCGGGCGGCACCGGTTCCGGAAGACCATCATCCTCAACTCGCTGCTGTTCATCGCCGGCTTCTCCTGCGTCTTTATCGCCTTCGGGGCGTCGGCGAGCTTCGCGGGCCAGATGCTCATCGTCTATCAGGACCACCTGCGGAAAATCGGCGGAGTCCTCATCGTCCTCTTCGGACTGTATCTGCTCGGGGTGCTGAACCTGGGTTTCCTGATGACCGAGAAGCGCCTGCACTTCAGCAGCCGACCGGCCGGCTACCTGGGCTCATTTCTGATCGGCGTGGCCTTCGCCGCCGGCTGGACGCCCTGCGTGGGGCCCGTGCTCGGGACGATCCTGCTCTACGCCAGCACCACCGACACCTTGGCGGGCGGCGTGGCGCTGCTGACGGCCTACTCCATCGGCCTGGGGCTGCCGCTGTTTATCACGTCGCTGGGCGTCGATCGGTTTCTGGCCTATTTCAAGCAGGCCGGGGCGTATTTCCGTGGGGTGTCGGCGGTGACCGGCGCCTTGCTGGTGGTCGTGGGCGTGATGATCTTCGCTAACTCGCTGACGTTCGTGACCGGCTTCTTGGAGCGGTATGGCATTGGATGGTATATAGGCCAATGAACCCGTGAAGCGGGGCACCCATTGCTCCGGAAGCTGCAATGGGTCCCGGTAAGGCGTGAAGCGAAACCCCTGACGCCGGGGACCCGTTGGGCACCCGTTGCTCTCCGGAATGCAACGGGTACCCGCTGGAGCAACGGGTGCCCCTGACGGTTCAAAGTATGCAGACCTTGCCTGACGTGAAATCGTACGACGCCGTGGTGGTCGGCATGGGGCCGGCCGGGGCCACGGCCGCCTACGAGCTGAGCCGGGCCGGCCTGTCGGTGCTCGGCCTGGAGAAGCAGCGCCTCCCTCGGTACAAGGTGTGCGGAGGCGGTCTCTCGGTTCGGATCGATCGGATTCTGGAGCCGGATTTCAAGGCGGTGATCGAGCACACGATCAACGCGGTCCAGTTTACCTATCGCGGGGAAGAGCCGTTCCTCATCGAATCGCCGCGTCCCATCGCCTACATGGTGATGCGCGATCGGTTCGATCATCTCCTGGCGGAAAAAGCGCGCACCGCCGGCACGGACCTCCACCAGGACGAGTCGGCGCTGGATGTGTCCCAGACGGCTGACGGGGTGGAGGTGGTCACTGAGCGCGGACGGTATCGCGCCAGGGTGCTGATCGGCGCCGACGGCGCGAACAGCATCGTGGCGACCCGGTTGTTCCCCGATCGCCGCCTGCGGCGGATGCCGACACTGGAGAGCGAAATCGGGATCGGCTCGAGGCCGGTCTATCCCGGCGAAGGGAAGGTGCTGATCGATCTGGGGGCGACGGCGCGGGGGTACGCCTGGATCTTCCCCAAGAAAGAGCGGCTCTCGATCGGTGTCGCCGAATTCCGGGGCAGAGCCTCCAGCCCCAAAGGGGTGTTCCATCGGTTCGTCCGTGATGAAAAGGGCTTGGCCGCACTGGAGGTCCCGAAGCCCTGCGGGCATCCCTTACCGCTGTACACGCACCAGACCTTGGCGCCCATCAGCTTGGTGAAAGACCGCGCACTGCTGGTCGGAGATGCCGGCCACCTAGTGGACCCGCTGTTCGGCGAAGGCATTTATTATGCCGTCCGCTCCGGCCAGATTGCGGCCGCCAGCGTCCTCGGGATGCTGAACGATCGGCGTCGAAGCCTGGTGGAGTACGAGCAGGCGGTCAGGCGGGAGATCTATGCGGAGTTCCGGATCGCATCGAGACTGGCGCGAATCGTGTACACCTTCCCCCGGCTCTGTCACCGGCTGATGTATCGCTACCAGGAAGTGATCAATCTGTACTATGACGTGCTGCAGGGCCGCGAAAACTATCAGTCCTTCTTCCTGAAGGCCAAGACCGTCGCCAAGGCCTCCTTCCGCGAGCTCCTCCTGGAAGCCGTCCCCCTCCGGTGAACGGACGCTGAAAAAGGCCTCCAGCTTCGTTCTCGTCGGACGTCTCCCTGCGACGTACGGACAAAAGTACGCCTCGGTCGCCGTCCTTCCTGCGGCCTTGCTGAAGACCTTTTTGAGCGTCCTTTAAGAGACGTTAAGCGTTGCTCGTGAATCGTTAAACGCAAATTGCTCGGCTTCGACCATTGTGCGGGCTGGGACCACGCCGGCACGGACGATGGTTTAGCGAGAATGGAACGCTGGGTGGTTGGCGCGCTCCGACGAGCTAAGGAAGACTAGCACCAGACGCCGAGACGGCAGACGGTGAGGTGTGGGGCCGGTGCGGGAGTCGCTGAAATCGAAGTGTTTCCGTCGGAAGCAATCGGGGGCCTTCCGTTCGCCGAGATGGCGGGAGATGCGGGCGCCGGACGGATGGCCGACACGGTGGTCAATTGAGGGGAGGCTACCGGCGCCGGCGCTTTTGCCTGGGCGACACTCGACAGCAGGCCATTCGCCGCCCCGTTCGGACCGACCCCGGCCAGTGCGACCGGTTGGATCGGCCGCCCGCCGTTGAGTTTCACCAGGAGCCGCTGGCTCTCGGCCCGATGCTTGTTCTGGGGGTAGCGCTCGGCCAACTCGATCAGCCGCTCCTTGGCCCACTGGTCCGCTCCGATTTCGTTGTAGGTCAGGGCCAGGTAATACAGGGCGTCGGCTGCCACGTCCATGTCCGGGTACTGCTTGACGACCGCCTCGAATCGGTGCGCGGCGGCGAGGTAGGCGTCTCTCCGGTAGTAGAATTTTCCGACAAAGAGATTCGCTTCCGCGATGAAGTTATGGCAGGCTCGGATTCTGTCCCGGGCCTCGGCTTCGTAACGACTGTCTGGATACTCCTTCAGGAGTTTTTCGAACGCGTCGAGCGCCTTGTACACCGGCTCGGGGTCACGGTCCACCGTCTTGATCATCTTGAAATGGCTTTCCCCCAGGCGGATCCGGGCGTACGGCGCGAGCTTGTGGTTCCGGTGAAGGTCCAGGAAGTGTTGGTACTCCACGATCGCTTCCGGGTATTCTTCCTTCTCAAAAAAGGCCTCCGCCCGCTTCATGATCACGTTCGGATCGTAATTCTTCTCGATCGTATCGCCGATGAAAATCTGCTCATCGGTGCCGCTGAGGGGTTGCGCGCCTGTCTCGGCCTTTTTGGTGCTGGAGCATCCGAAAGTGAACAGGAGCGCCGTGAGCAGAAGCGGGAGAACGGGAGATGGAGAGAGCCGGCAAGGGAAAGCCATAGAGCCCTTTCGAGCAGGCGATACCCGCATACCCGGTTACCAAGTCGGTAACAGTAGCAAAACACCGGCTCAAATGCAACCGGATTGACGCCCTCCCTGAGGGGACCTATAATGCCGCCCGTTTTCGGGATTCATCTCCAAGGCTGACCGTCAAGCACCCGAGCCTTTCACTTTCGCTCCCGTGCCGGGACGCACCTTCGACCCCGAGCGACGCCGCAGGAGAAGTGCCGTATGCGCCGAAGCCGTATCCTAGCCACCGGGTCGTATCTTCCTGCGCGACGGGTCACCAACAGCGAGGTCTGCGGCGGCCTCCGGCTCGACGCGGAGGCGGTCTATCGGCGGACCGGCATCAGAGCGCGGCGGTGGGCCGGTGCGGAGGAGGCGAGCTCCCAACTCGCGGAGCAGGCGGCTCGGGCCGCATGCGCGGCAGCCGGCATTCATCCCGGCTCGGTGGACGCGCTTCTCGTGTCCACGACATCGCCCGACATGGTTTTCCCCTCCACCGCCTGTCATCTGCAACGCGTCCTGGGAGCGACCCAGGCCGCAGCGTTCGATCTGGCCGCGTCCTGCTCCGGATTTCTGTACGGCCTCTCGATGGCCGATCGGTTCATTCGCAGCGGTCAGTTCCGGCGCTGCTTGGTCGTAGCCGCCGAGGTGAAGTCCAGGTTCCTTAACCCGGGGGACGAGCAGACCGCCATCCTCTTCGGCGACGGGGCCGGTGCAGCGGTCGTCGAGGGCACCACGGACAGTGTCGTGGACCCGGAGTCTGGGTGGATCATGGGTATCCGTTTGTACGCCGACGGGTCGAGGCATGACCTGATCGAGATTCCGGCGGGAGGATCGCGCCATCCGGCCTCGGTGCAGTCTGTGCGGGAGCGATTGCACACCGTACGGATGAAAGGGGGAGCCCTCTATAGAATCGCCGTCAGGCGCCTGGCTGAAGCCGTCACCGATCTGCTGAAGGAGTTCGGCGTCGGGCTGCACGATGTGGGGCAGGTCATCTTCCACCAGGCAAACGGTCGGCTGCTGGCGGCAGTCTGTGATCGATTGGGCGTTCCGCGCGAAAAGCTGTTTACCAGCGTCGAGGACCTCGGCAACACGTCGTCGGCATCGCTTCCGATCGCGCTGGACCGTGCGGTGCGGGGTGGCTGCGTTCATCGGGGCGATCTGGTATTGCTCGGCGCGTTCGGTGGGGGCTTGACGTGGGCCACGGGGTTGGTTCGTTGGTAACGGGCATCGGCTTTACCCACACACAGGAGGGGCTGCCATGAGCGAGAAAACCAGCGGTCAGATCTTCGTTGAGGGCTTCGTGCGGGCGATTCCCTGGGCCATCACCTTTTCCGTGGCCGTCCTGCTGACCATGAGCATCGCCTTGAGCATGGTGAAGCAGGATTTGAAAGAGATGATCCAATTCGCTGCCGTCGAGGCTCTAGGAGTATCGTTGGAAGCACTCACCAGCCAGGAGGTCCTTCCTCTGATCAAGCAGAACATCAAGGAAGCGATCGAGTACACGGTGATCAAGGTGGACAACCGGCTGGTTGCCCCGTACGCGACGAAGTCCGCGAAGAAGTAAAATACGAGACCCGTACGGCGAGGTCGTCGTGCGGGTTCAGCAGCACCACGAGGATTCAGCATGGCCCTGTTCGGCTTGATCCCCAAGGAAGTCCAGTTCCTGGAGATGTTCCAGAAGGCGGCGAAGAATGTCGTGGAAGGCAGCCGGTTGCTCAAGAACATGATGGAAGATTTCCGAAATCCCGTTGAGCAGGCGCGCCGCATCAAGGACATCGAGCACATCGGCGACGGGATCACGCACGACATTGCGCTCAAGCTGAACCAGACGTTCATTACGCCGCTGGACCGCGAGGATATCTATGGATTGGCCAGCGCCCTGGACGACATCCTGGATCAGGTCGAGGCGGTGGCGGACCGGTTCGTGGTGTTCAAGATCGGCAGTCCGACTGATGCGGCGGTCAAGCTGGCCGATGTGCTCTGCCGGGCGACGGTCGCGGTGGCTGGCGGCATCGATCTATTGGGAAAGCAGCACGCCGTCATCAAGGAGTGCTGCGTCGTGGTCAACGGGCTGGAGAATGAGGCCGACCGCATCACCCGCGACGCCATCTCCGGGCTCTTCGACTCGGAGAAGGATCCGATCACGGTCATCAAATGGAAAGAGATCTATGAAAACTTCGAGGACGGTGCGGACCGCTGCGAGGACGTGGCGAACATTCTTGAACGCATCACGCTGAAACACACCTGACCATATTCTGGCTCGTCATAGGCGTGGTGCAGACGATCGTGCGACCCATTCTCGCCAACCCATCGTACATGCATAAGACTTCCCACGCCGCACGATGGTTGAAGCCCATCAATTACATCCCTCACGCTTTACGACGGGGACCCGTTGCATTTCCGGGAGCAACGGGTGCCCCTTACGGAGAAGATGCCTGATTTGAGCGGCATGCTCCTGCTCGTCGTGGTGCTGGCGCTGGCCTTCGATTTTTCAAATGGCTGGCATGACAGCGCCAATGCCATCGCGACGGTGGTCTCCACTCGGATCCTGAGCCCTGCGGTCGCGGTGCTGATGGCAGGGCTGTTGAACATCCTGGGAGCGTTCATGTCCACAGCCGTGGCAAAAATGGTTGGCGCCGGAATCGTCGATCCGAACGCGGTCAGCCAAACCGTGGTCGCCTCCGCGCTGGCCGGAGCGATCTTATGGAATTTGTTCACGCTCGCCCTCGGGTTGCCGACCAGTTCCTCGCACGCCCTGATCGGGGGGCTGGTGGGGGCTGCGCTGGCGCATGGCGGGTGGGCCGTCGTGAAGCTGGGCGGGCTGCGGTCGGTCCTCGAAGCCATGATCCTCTCTCCGTTCTTCGGATTTTCGATGGGGCTGCTGATCATGGTCGCGATCAGCTGGGTGTTTTTCCGGGTCCCCCGCGGTCACGCCACGCGGCTCTTCGGGCGGCTGCAACTCATCTCGGCCGCGTTCATGGCCTTCAGCCACGGCGCCAACGACGCCCAAAAAGCCATGGGGATCATCACCCTGGCGCTTCTCTCAGCGGGGCAGATCGCCACCGCCGAGGTCCCGAGCTGGGTCATCGTGTCCTGCGCGCTGGCCATGGGCTCGGGCACGGCCGTGGGAGGATGGAAGATCGTCCGGACGCTGGGCATGCGGATCTTGAAGCTGGAGCCGGTGCACGGCTTCGCGGCCGAGACCGGGGCGGCCACCGTGCTGCTCGCGACGGCGCACATCGGCCTGCCCGTCAGCACGACCCACACGATTACGTCCTCGGTGATGGGGGTGGGGGCGGTGAAGCGCTTGTCGGCGGTGCGTTGGGGGGTAACGATGAGAATTCTGTCTGCCTGGGTGCTCACCCTCCCGGGCGCGGCATTGCTGGCAGCGGTGGCCTATGCGGGGTTGTCGCTGCTGATCTAAGAGGCTGAGGCTCCTGACTTTGCTGGGGGTGCCGCCGGCAGCCTGACCACAAAGCGGCTCCCGGTCGGGCGGCGTCCCTCGGCCCACACCTGGCCGCCATGTCCTTCCACGATGTGCTTCACGATGGCGAGGCCGAGACCTGTTCCGCCCATCTCCCGCGACCGGGCTTTGTCCACTCGATAAAACCGTTCGAAGACCCGCGGGCGGTCCGCTTCGGGGATGCCGGGGCCGGTATCGCTGACGCTCAACTCCACGAGGCCGGCCGGCTCGGCCCTCTGGGCCTCGATCGTGATCGTCCCGCTTTCCGGGGTATATTTGACGGCGTTGTCGAGCAGGTTCGTCAACACCTGGACCAGCCGCTCCTCGTCTCCGCGGACAGCCGGCAACCCGCTGGGCAGCGCGACGTGGAGCGCATGCCCTTTCTTCTCCGCCAAGGGACGGATCATGGACAGGGTCCGCTCCACGACGGCTTCCAGCCGAACGGCGTCCCGTTTGAAGACCACCTGCCCGGATTCGATCTGGGAGAGCTGCAACAGGTCCTCCAGGATGAGATTGAGCCGATCGCTTTGCTTCAGGATAATCTCCAGGAACCGCCTGCTCTCCACCGGATCGTCCTTGGCGCCGTCGAGCAGCGCCTCGACATAGCCTTTGATCGAGGTCAGCGGCGTGCGCAGCTCGTGGGAGACATTCGCCACGAAATCCCGCCGGACATTCTCCAGCCGCCGCAGCGCCGTGATGTCGTGGAAGACCAGCACCACGCACGGCTCGTTCGGGGAGCGGCCTCCCGCCATGGTGGCGTCCACGCGAAACGTCAGCCCGCTGAAGGCCAGTTCTCCCCTGTGATTCTCCCTGATCGCCAGGACCTTCGCCGCCAGCTCTTTCATGTCCGGATGGGGGAGGGCATCCTGGTATGACCGGCCGGTGACCTCGCTCGCTCGAATCCCCAACATGCGCTCCAGGGCGGGATTGATCAGCAGCACGGTGCCGCGTCCGTCCAGCACCATGATCCCTTCCACCATGGACCTCAGGATGGCCAGCAGCTGCGCGCGCTCGTCCGAGACTTCCCGAATCGTCGCTTCGAGTTGTTCCGCCATGCGGTTCAGGGTCGTCGCCAGGACGCCCATCTCATCGCGTGACGTGGTGCGAACTCGCTCTCCCAGGGCGCCGTCGGCCAGGCGGCGCGCGACGGCGACCATCTCACCGAACGGCCCGGCCAACCCTCGGGCGAGAAGGATGCTCAGCACGACGGAGACCAGAAACGCGGAGCCGAAGGCAATCCCCAACGCGTATTCCAACTTCCGGATCTGGGCCTCCAGCTCGGTCAGCGGCATGGCCAAGCGAACCACGCCGGCAGGCGCTGCGGCAGTGCCCACCGGAATGGCCAGGTACAGCATCCGTTGACCGACGGTCTCGCTGAGCCGGATGTCGGTTCCTAGCCCGGTCCGCAACGCCTGGATCACCTCCGGGCGAGTCGCATGATTTTCGATCCCCCGAATGGCCTCATCCGCGGCGTAACTGTCGGCCAGCACCGTCCCGTCCGGGCGGATCACGGTGACCCTGGCCTGCGCGCGCCGTCCCAACTCTTTTGCGGCAACCTGAAGCTCAGCGGAGGTGGCGGCAGATTCAAGGCGGGCCTGGAGTGAGAGCGCGACCAGGTTCGCCCGCGCCGCCAGCGTGTCGGTCAGCCGGCTCGTCTCGATCCGTTCGATCGAGCGGAGGGCCAGTCCGCCGGCGATCGCCAAGCCCAGGCTCACCGCCAGCAGTGAGCCCAGCGTGACTTTCCAGCGGATG
>CAYZKG010000098.1:0-1105 GCA_964478915.1 uncultured Nitrospira sp. | reverse complement strand
AATCACTGTCTTTGAGCTTGTAGCCCAGCGACTTGACCGAGACGATCGCATCATCGAGCAGCGGAATCTTCTGCTTGAGCCGCCGGACATGCACGTCCACGGTGCGGGTCGTCCCGTAATAGTCGTATCCCCAGACGGCGTTCAGGAGCTGGTCGCGAGTCAGCACCCGACCCGGATTACGCAACAGGTGCTCGAGCAATCCGAATTCCTTGGTGGTGAGCGCCACTTCTTGACCTTCCACCTTCACCTCGTGGCGTGAGCGATCCATCACCAGCGACTTGTAGGCATAGCGCGGGGAATCTTCCTCTTTGCGATCCACTCGCCGGAAGAGTGCCTTCACCCGGGCTACCAGCGCCTTGGGACTAAAGGGCTTGGTGATGTAGTCGTCGGCGCCCAACTCCAGGCCGATGATGGTGTCGGACTCCTCGGCTTTGGCGGTGAGCATGATGATGGGGATCATGGCGGTCTGCCGGTCCGCGCGAATGCGCTTGCACACCTCCAGGCCGTCCATCTCGGCGAGCATGAGGTCGAGGATGATCAGATCGGGGTGCTCGGCTTTGACCTGTTGGAGCGCGTCAAGCCCGGTCAGGGCGGTGCAGGTGCGATAGCCTTCCTTCTCCAAATAGAGCTTGACGAGCTGGAGGATGTCTTTCTCGTCTTCGACGATCAGGATCTTCTTGCTCATAGGGCTCGGCGACAGCGTATAGGGAGGAACGGGGGGAGTCAAGCGAGTCCTGTCGCCCGCACCCACAAAGTGGGTACCCGCCCGTCCGCGAAGGCCAGGGACGACCCAAGCGGCCCTGCTCAGAGGCTGCGGCTCGACCGCAGTAAGCCTCGTCTATGCTTGGCTGCGCAACTCGTTCCGCATAAGGCTTCGCCTGTGCGGAACTCAAACAGTGCTCGCCATCTGCCTATAGCAGACCGCGACGACTTGGCAACTGCGGTGCCCTCGCCTCGCCATTCGCGAGGCCGCTTGGGTCGTCCCAGGACTTACTAGGGGGCGGACAAGTCCTGATCGGCGCCGCCCGCTCAAGACTCTGAGGAGGAATCGAGGCGCGGCCCCGCGAGTGACGAATGACCACTGACGAATGACGGCTGCAGCAGT
>CAYZKG010000097.1:0-10809 GCA_964478915.1 uncultured Nitrospira sp. | reverse complement strand
GCGCGAGGGCTGGCCAGCCTCGGCGCCGAACTCCTGTCCACCGGCGGCACCGCCAGGGCCTTGCGGGAGGCCGGCCTGGCGGTCACGGATGTGGCGACCTACACGGGGTCTCCGGAGATCCTGGAAGGCCGTGTCAAGACGCTGCACCCGAAAATCCACGGCGGCCTGTTGGGTCGCCGCTCCCTCCCGCAACATCTCGCTGACATGCAGCAGCACGGCATCTTGCCCATCGATGTCGTAGTGGTGAACCTGTATCCCTTCGAGGCGACAATCTCCCGTCCCGACTGTACCTTCGAGCAGGCGATCGAGAACATCGACATCGGCGGCCCATCCATGCTCCGCTCCGCCGCGAAGAATCACGAGGATGTGCTGGTGGTGGTGGATCCGGCGGATTATGCCCGCGTGCTGGACGCGCTAAGGTCCGGCAGCGTCCCGCCCGCCCTGCGCCGGGAGTTGGCTACGAAGGTGTTCCTGCATACCGCGCGGTACGACAGCCTCATCGCAGCCTACCTGGCAAGCCAATCGGACGCGCAGACCGTTCGGTTCCCCGCCATCCTGTCGCTGCAATTCGAGCGGGTGGAGATGCTTCGATACGGGGAGAATCCGCATCAGCAGGGTGCCTTCTACCTGGAGCCCGGCGCGCGCGAGCCGTCGGTGTCCAGGGCTCGCCTCCTGCACGGGAAAGCGATGTCCTACAACAACTACCTCGATGCAAACTCGGCGCTCGAGCTGGCGAAGGAGTTCCGGGAAACCGCCGCGGTCATCATCAAGCACAACAATCCGTGCGGGGTCGCTGTGGGGGCAACACCGGTGGAAGCTTACGTACGCGCACGCGAGACCGATCCGGTGTCGGCCTTCGGCGGGGTGATCGCGTTCAACCGGCCGGTTGATCTTTCCTGCGCCAAGGAAATCACCTCCACCTTTGTGGAGGCGGTGATCGCTCCGGAGTTTGCTGCCGACGCGCTGCCGGTGCTTCAGCGGAAGAAGGATCTGCGGCTGCTCGCGGTCGGGCCGCTCGACCCCGGCGTTCGCGAAGGGCTGGACTTCAAGCGGCTGGTCGGCGGGTTGATCCTGCAGGACCGGGACCTGGGCGCCCTTGGAGAGCTTCGAGCCTTGCCGGTCCCGACGAAGCGGCGGCCGACGGACGACGAGTACGCTGCCTGCGCCTTTGCCTGGATGGTCTGCAAGCACGTGAAGTCCAATGCGATCGTCTACGCGCGGGCTGGTCAGACGATCGGAATCGGCGCAGGGCAGATGAGCCGGGTCGATTCGGTTCGCCTGGCCGGGATGAAGGCGGTGCTCCCGATCAAAGGGGCGGTGATGGCCTCGGACGCGTTCTTTCCGTTCCGCGACGGCCTCGATGCGGCGGCCCAAGCCGGCATCACGGCGGTGATCCAGCCGGGCGGCTCGATCCGGGATCAGGAAGTCATCGCTGCGGCTGACGAGCACCAGATCGCCATGATCTTGACCGGGATGCGCCATTTCCGTCACTGACTGCTCGCAATCGGCTCTCCACAACCGGCAATTCCTTTCACCGTGGTTCAACCGTGAAAATCCTGATCATCGGCAGCGGCGGACGCGAGCATGCCATCGCCTGGAAGCTCGCCCAGAGCCCTCGCGCGCCGGTGCTGTACTGCGCTCCCGGCAATGCCGGGAGCGAGCATCTGGCGCGCTGTGTTCCCATCCCCGCTCATGACATCGGCAAGCTGAAAGCATTCGTGGCCTCCGAAGGCATCGACCTGACGGTGGTGGGACCGGAAGCTCCCCTGGCCCAGGGAATCGTGGATGAGTTCAGAAAAGAGAAATTGAAAATCGTCGGGCCCACGCGAGGTGCAGCGAGGATCGAAGCCAGCAAGGCATTCGCCAAGGAGTTGATGACCCGCCACAAAATCCCGACGGCCGCGGCGCGGACCTTCGACAGCGCCGCCCCTGCGCTGGCCTATCTCGAAACCCAGGACGTCCCGATCGTCGTCAAGGCCGACGGGTTGGCCCAAGGAAAAGGAGTCGTGGTGGCCACCACCAGGAAAGATGCTGAAGAGGCCGTCCGATCCATGTTGGAGCAACACGCTTTTGGCGAAGCCGGCAGCCGGGTGGTCATCGAGCAGTTCCTGGACGGCGTCGAGGTGACCTGCATGGCCTTCGCGGACGGGAAGAGCCTCGTTCCGATGGTCGCGGCGCAGGACCATAAACGCGTCGGAGACGGGGATACCGGGCCGAACACCGGCGGGATGGGCGCGTTGGCGCCGACGCCCGTGCTGACTTCGTCGCTTCGGACGACCATTGCCCGCACCGTGTTTCATCCGATCCTGGAGGGGTTGTCGCGAGTGGGAAGCCCGTTTCAAGGCGTGCTGTATGCCGGTCTGATGATTGCCGGCGGCCAACCCTATGTCCTGGAATTCAACGCCCGGTTGGGAGACCCGGAGACACAGGTGGTGCTTCCCCTTCTCAAGACCGATCTCGTGGAGGTGCTCGAAGCGGTGGTGGAGCATCGCCTGGACCAACTCGAGATCGAGTGGCACGATCGGGCGGCCGTCTGCGTGGTGATGACCTCGCCCGGCTATCCGGGTCCGTATGCGTCCGGAGAGCCGATCGAAGGCCTTCCGGAAGAACACGGCGGAGAGGTGGTGGTGTTCCACGCCGGCACACGGCGGGAGGGGAGCCGCGTCCTCACGGCCGGTGGCCGGGTCCTGGGCGTCACCGGCATCGGCCCCACGCTCGGGATCGCGCGGGATCGGGCCTACCGGACCGTGCAGTCCATCCACTTTGCCGGCCGTCATTTCCGCTCGGACATCGCCAGCCGCGCCATCCAGTCCCAGACACCGGCTCGATGAGGCCGGCCATGGCCAAAGTGCTCCGCCTCTCAGGAGAGCCCTCCAGGACGCTCATGGAGGAAGTGGCCGTTGTCGTGCGGCAGCATGGGGTCATCGCCGTCCCGACCGAAAGCTTCTACGCCTTGGCCGCTTCCGTTGGGAGTCCCGCGGGTCTGGAACGGGTCATGGCCATCAAGGGTCGGCTGGCCGGCAAGCCGATCCTCGTGCTGATCGCGGAACGCTCCGAACTCGACGCCCTGATCGTGGAGGCCACGCCGGCCGCAACGGTGCTCATGGACCGCTTCTGGCCCGGTCCGCTCACCATTGTCTTCAAGGCCTCCCCGGCCGTGCCAGCAGCCCTCACGGCCGGGACGGGCACGATCGGCGTGCGACAGCCTTCACACAGGATCCTGCTTCCCTTGCTCCACCAGACCGGGCCACTCACCGGAACCAGCGCCAACCGCTCCGGAGGCCCGCCGCCTGCGACTGCAGACCAGGTCGAGGTGGCTCTTGGGACCGACATTGACTTGATCGTCGATGGCGGTCCGACCCGCGGCGGCCTTCCTTCGACCGTTCTGGACGCGACGGGACCGGTCCGCCTGCTCCGGGAAGGCCCGATCTCCTGTCATCAGATCCGGAGGGCCCTCCTCGACGCGGGGGTCGCCCCGAAAGACCTCAGCCTGTAGCCGCAGTCGGCCATCGTGACCGTCACCAGGAGGAATCTATGAGAGAGAGACCGTGTCGAGAGGTGGGACGCTTCGTGATCGCAGGGATGCTGGTTGTGCTGGGCTTGAGCGGATGCGACTACTGGCCTCCCAGCCTCCAGGCGCAGATCGAGCACTTGCGCTCCGAGGCTCAAGCCGCCGCTTCTGAACGGGTCGCTCTCGAGACCCGGCTGGCGGAGGTCACGAAGGCGAAAGACGAGCTGCAGGCCCGGCTGGAGGGGCTGACGCGCCAGAATCACGAATTGACGGCGCACGTGACGGAATTGGAGAAAACTCTCGCCGAACTGGAAAAAGCGCTGAAAGCGGCCAAGCCGGCGAAAAAAGCTACCCCCAAGACAAGCCGCAAGGCATCGCCCAAGACCAGCACGCGACACCGTTGAAGAGAGCTCAGGATCCGGACGCTCCTTTCGTCCCGGCCGGCGGCCCAGCCGGCGCCGCTTCTTTGGGTGAAGCTGACTCCTTCTCTTGTTTCCGGTCCTTGGCGCCGTCGGTCGACTTCTCCGAGGACTCTGCCTGACCGGGCGGCTTCAGCTTGTTCGAATAATCGGTGACATACCAGCCGCTTCCCTTGAACATGATTGCGGGAGGCGAGATGACCTTCGTTACCGCCATGCCGCAGTGCACGCAGCAGGAAATCGGCGGGTCGCTCAGTTTTTGTTTGACCTCAAACCGGCGACCACAGCTCTGACACAGGTATTCATAAATCGGCATCGCTCCTCCCCGGCACAGTGCGTGTTGACATAGGTCCTCTCGGGAGAAAGTCAAGCCTGAGCTGTATCAAGACAGGGCACGAAGCGCAACCTCCATTCGGTCCAGTCCTCGCTTGATGACATCCATTCCGGTGGCATAGGTCAACCGGAGGTGTGCCGGCCCGCCGAACGGCTCCCCGGGGACTACGGCGATCTGGGCCTTCTCGAGCAGGTATCTGGCGAGGTCGGACGCGGAGCTGACAGGGCCGGTCGCATGGCGGCGCCCCATCACGCCCAAGACATTTGGGAACGCGTAAAAGGCGCCGGTGGGCATCCGGCAACTCAGTCCCGGCATCTTGTTCAACCGCTCCACCATGAGCCGACGGCGCTGATCGAACTCCGCCACCATCTGAGCCGTAAACGCCTGCGTGCCTCTGAGGGCCGCCACGGCCGCCTTCTGCGAAATGGACGTGGGGTTGGAGGTGCTCTGGCTCTGAATGTTCGCCATGGCCGTGATGAGTTCTTTCGGCCCGGCGGCGTAGCCGATGCGCCAGCCGGTCATCGCAAAGGCCTTTGACACGCCATTGACCACGACGGTGCGAGCGGCCACCTCGGGAGCCAATGAGGCGATGCTGATGTGTTGCACGCCGTCGTAAATGATCTTTTCGTAAATCTCGTCGGAGACGATGAGCAGGTTCCACCGAATCGCCACATCCGCGACGGCTTCGAGGCTCGATCGATCGTAGGTCGCTCCCGTTGGATTGCAGGGGCTGTTCACGATGACGGCTTTCGTCCTGGACGACACGCACGCCTCCAGGGCGGCCTTCGTGACCGCATAGCCGTCCGCATCCGTGGTCTTCACAAAGACCGGTGTCCCATCGTTCAACAAGACTTGGTCCGGATACGAGACCCAGAACGGGGCGGGGATGATGACTTCGTCGCCCGGATCAAGGAGCGCCTGGGCCAGGTTGTACAGTGAATGCTTGGCCCCGCAGGACACCAGAATCTGGGCGCGATCGTAGCGGAGTCCCTGGTCGGTGCTCAGCTTGTCGATGATGGCGTCTTTCAGCTCATCGATGCCGGACGAGGCGGTATACTTCGTGAACCCGGCCCGGAGGGCCGCTTCGGCGGCCGCCTTCACCGGCGCCGGCGTGTCAAAGTCCGGTTCCCCCGAGGCGAAATCGATGACGTCGATCCCTTGGGCCGCCATCGCCTTGGCGGTGGCGGTGATGCTCAGGGTCGGGGAGGCCACCACTTTTCCGGCCCGCGCTGCCAGCTTCATGCGCCGGTCCTCCGCAGACGCTGCTCCAGCCGCTTGGCGACATCCGGATGGACAAGGTCTTTGAGCGGCCCGCCGAGCCGGGCCAGTTCCTTGATGATGCTGGAAGTGACATAGGAGTATTCGTCGCTCGGCATGAAGAACACCGTTTCGATCGCCGGCTCCAGCTTCCGATTGAGCAACGCGATCTGGAACTCGTATTCGAAATCGGAAATGGCGCGCAGCCCCCGAATGATGGCCTGCGCGCCCTCTCGTCGGAGAAAGTCCACCAGCAAGCCCTCGAACGTTTTCACCTCCACGCGAGCCAGGCCTTCAATAACCAGCTTGGCCATCTGCACCCGCTCGTCCAGGTCAAAGAGAGGGTGCTTGTGGGGGTTCGGGGCCACGGCCACGATCACTTTGTCGAACACCCGAGCGCTTCGGACCAGAATGTCGACGTGGCCGTTCGTGATGGGATCGAATGTGCCGGGGTACACCCCTATTTTCATGGGGATTGAATCGCCCGCTGGGTATCCGTTGCTCTGGCGGGTACCCGGAAGAGAGACAGGGTCGTATCGCCGTACCGGTACTGGCGCACGCGCGACAGCGTACCCACCTGCGCCGGGAGCGACAGCTTGGAGAAGTGCTCGATCACCACCGTCGAATCCATGTCGAGGAAGGGGCATTGCTGCAGCGCACCCAGCAGTGACTCCGTACCCCCAGCATGGTACGGCGGGTCGGCAAAGACGATGTCGTAATGGCCTTGCGAAGGCCCCGCCTCCCGCAGGAACGCATCTGCCGTCCCGGCATACACCTGCGCTGCCTCCATCAAACCGCACTGCGCGAGATTGAGGCGCAGCAGCCGGCGCGCCGTCGAGCTCGGCTCCACGAAAATCGCCCGTCGCGCTCCTCGGCTCAGCGCCTCGATGCCGATGGCCCCGGTGCCGGCGTACAGATCGACGAAACGCGCGTCCGGCAGCCGAGGGCTCAGGATCGAAAACAGCGCTTCCTTCACCTTGTCGGAGGTGGGACGAACACCGTCCTGCTTCGGGCTCGCCAATCGCCGTCCTTTGTGCGTGCCGGCAATGACTCTCATTCCATGCTCGCGAGATAGTAACGCACTGTACCACAGCGTTTTTTCGAGGGTCAAGGAGAGCAGGAGCTGCTTTGACACCCTGAGAACGCGGCGAGTATAATCGCCCTTCCCCGCCCTCCGCATCGCAGTTGCGATGCGGAGGGCGGTGCGGACCTTCAGGGCTGGATGCTAGGGAATTGTTGCTAGCGCGTGGGGACCGGCTGAGCGTCGTGTTCCATCAGGCTCAATCGCCGGTTTCTGCTGATGGTCCGATCGATGATGGAGCCGCAGTTGATGCACTTCCAGGCGTAGAAGATGAGGAAGAAGTCTGAGAACTGCTCCAACATCATCAATCCTTGGCATCGTGGGCATTCCATAGGGTCCTCCGGTGTTCGCCAGTGATCTATGCTATCCTACAGCAAGATCCAGACCCTACTTTCTCAATATAGCATTATCAATAAGTTATACTATTTATAGCCATTTGGCCCGATATTAAAGATAGGCAGAAGTGTCAAAAAAATGTCACTTTTTTGAGTGATTCCGGCAACAGGGGCCGTTTTGAAAAAGCCCGGTCGGCAAGGCGGAATTCACCGCTGGCCTGAGAGCGAGCGACCTCGCGAGCGCCTTCTCCGCGAAGGGCCGGCTGCCTTATCGGACGCCCAACTGCTCGCCATCCTGCTGCGTATAGGCCGGCCGGATTCTTCAGCCGTCCAGGTGGCCATCGAGCTCCTGCGCGAGCTGAACGGATTGCAGGGTCTCTCCAATCGTAGCCTCGACGAACTCTGCGCTGTCCCGGGCATCGGGCCCGCGAAGGCCGCCCAACTCAAAGCAGCGGTGGAACTGGGCAAACGGGTGCTGGCCACACCGCTTTCCACCGGCATGCGGATCGGTTCCAGCCGGGATCTGTTCCACCATTACTATCCGGTGCTCCGGGACCTGCGTCACGAGGTCTTTAAAGTCCTGTTGCTGGATGCGAAGCACGCGGTCATTCAAGATGTGACCGTGTCAGAGGGGAGTCTCACCCTGAGCGTGGTCCATCCGCGCGAGGTGTTCAATCTTGCGGTACGCGAATCCGCTGCAGCGGTCATCCTGCTGCACAATCACCCCAGCGGGGACCCGGAGCCCAGTGTGGAGGATCGCGAACTGACGGCGCGACTGGTCGCCGCCGGGACGGTGCTCGGTATCCGCGTGCTGGACCATATCATCATAGGAGATGGTCGGTACGTGAGCTTCGCGGACCGCGGATGGCTGACGGGATGATCCCCGCAGGAGGCCTGGTAGTTCCCTAATTTGCCAGCCCGTGCCGGTTTTGGTATAAGCAACGGCACACCGTCCGACCCGGCAACTGAGGTCGTGGCTTCCCCACGGTTCGCGCCAGCAGGGAGGCGCACTCCATCATGGTGGTCCGATCCCGGACAGCAGCCGCTCTTGTTCTGGGTGCGTGCCTCGGCGGAACTTTGCCGGCATGGGTCCCGTCCTCAGCTGTCGCCGCTGAGCCTGACGCTCGACAGGTTCCACTGAAGGCCGGCGTTTTTCTGGTGGCCAGCCCCGCACTCGGAGATCCTAACTTCCGGCAGACGGTCGTGCTGCTCTGCATCTATGAGCCGGAAGGGACGCTCGGCGTGGTCGTCAACCGGCCAACCGATCTGTTGCTCTCCGAAGCCTTGCCGACGATCCCTGGTCTCCAGGGGAAGCCCGACGTGCTCTTTGCGGGCGGCCCGGTGCAGCCGAACGGGCTGGTCCTCCTCTTCCGCATGGACCAGGAGCCGGCCGACACGCGCAAAGTCCTGCAAGGCGTGTACATGGGCGGCAACATCGACACGCTGGCCCGCATCCTCTCCCAGCCGAAACCGAGCGAGGCGTTCCGCGCCTATGCCGGCTACGCCGGATGGGCGCCCGGCCAGTTGGAGTTTGAAATGGCCATGGGATCCTGGGGCCTCGTCCAGGCCGATGCCGCCAGCATTTTCGACAAAGACCCCGCTCGTCTGTGGGACGAGTTGAGCAACGCGCTGAAGGCACCGCAGACCATTTCCTTCCCGCATCCGGGGCGTTGACACCCTCGGCCTCCAAGCCTAGAATCATCAGACTTTTTCAACCTCGAGGAGGCTTCGACCTTTTACGGGCCTCAATCGCGTTGCCTGTGAAGTAGGTGGCGAGTATGGATGTCCAGAACAGCCGGCGCGCTAAAGACGAGCCAAGGAGAAGATAAGGAGGGTTCGATGAAGGAACCCACGGTAGACGCGCTCAGAAATGTCGCGGTGGTGTCCTATACCGGAGCGGGAAAGACCTCCCTGGTGGAGGCGCTCCTCTACACGGCTGGCGCCGTGCCTGCCATGGGATCGGTGCCAAGTGGGACAACGGTGTGCGACTTCGAGCCGGAAGAGACTCACCACAAGGTCTCATTGAGCTCCGCGGTGGTGCATGTTCCCTGGAAGGACACGACGTTCAACCTGATCGACACGCCGGGCGCCCTGAGTTTTCTCGGGGAGGCGAAATCCGCCCTGCGGGGTGCTGATGCCGTGCTGATCGTCCTGGGCGCGTCGTCAGGCATCCGCACCGAGCTTGAAAAATTGTGGAGCACCATTGTCGAGCTGGAGCTGCCGGCGCTTCTGTTCGTCAACGAGCTGGACAAGGAACGGACGGCGCTTCAGCCGGTCCTGGATGAATGCCAGAAGGCGCTGGAGATCAAGGCGATTCCCGTGGCGATCCCGGTCGGGGCCGGCCCCCAGCTGGAGGGCGTGCTGGATCTTGTCGGGCGGGCGGTATATCGGCCGATGAAAGACAGTCACAAGGTCCAGAAGGCCGACATTCCGGCCGAGATGGCCGGCGAGGAAGACGAGGCCCGCAAGAAACTGATCGAATCGGCCGCCGAAACCGACGATCAGTTGGTCGAGAAATATTTGACGGAGGGGAGCCTCAGCATTGAAGAAATCCTGAAAGGACTGAAAGCCGGGACTCAGGCCCGAAGCTTCGTGCCCGTGCTCTGCGGCTCAGCGATCCGCAATATCGGCACGTCCGTGCTCCTGGATGCGATGGTCGCCTATCTGCCGTCGCCAGCGGAGCGGGGAGCCAAGCGTCCGTTGACCGGGGTGCACCCGCACACGGATGAGCCGGTCACCCGGCAAGGGACAACGTCGGACCCCTTGTCGGGCTACGTGTTCAAGACGATCATCGATCCGTTCCTGGGTCGGCTCACCTATGTCCGCATCGTTTCCGGGACCCTGGAGGCGGACGCAGCCTTTTTCAATGCGAACCGGAATGTGCGGGAGAAGGGCGGGCACCTCTTCCATATCTTCGGCAAGAAATACAACCAGGCCGCAACACTCATTGCGGGCGAAATCGGGGCCATCGGCAAGCTCAAAGACACGCAGACCGGCGACACGATCTGTGACGAGCACCATCCCATCCGATACCCAGGGCTTCAGTTGGGCCGACCGGTCATGTCCTTTGCCCTTGAACCGAAATCCAAGGCCGATGTCGAGAAGGTCAGCCTCGGGCTGCACAAGCTGGTCGAGGAGGATCCCTCTCTGGAATTCGTCCGGAACCAGGAGACGAAAGAGATGATCCTCAGCGGGATGGGCCAGCTACACGTCGATGTCACGTTCGAGAAGCTCCGGCGCAAATACGGCGTCGAGGTCAATATCCATACTCCCAAGGTGCCGTATAAAGAAACCGTCCGGAAGATGGCCCAGGCTCAAGGGAAATACAAAAAGCAGACCGGCGGGCACGGCCAGTATGGCGACTGCTGGCTCCAGCTCGATCCCTTACCTCGCGGAAAGGGCTTCGAGTTCGAGAACAAGATCGTCGGCGGCTCGATTCCGAAGAATTTCATTCCGGCGGTCGAAAAGGGCGTGGTGGAAGCCATGCACGAGGGAATCCTGGCGGGGTTCCCGGTCGTCGATCTCCGGGTCACCGTGTACGACGGCTCCTACCACACCGTGGATTCTTCGGAACTGGCATTTAAGATTGCCGCCTCGATGGGGTTCAAGAAAGCGATGGAGTCGGCTCAACCGGTGCTGTTGGAGCCGATCATGACTGTGGAGGTGGGGACGCCGGAAGATTGCCTCGGCGCCGTGATCGGAGACCTGAACTCCCGGCGGGGCCGGATCCTGGGCATCACGCCGAAGGGAAGCAGTCAGGTGGTCAAGGCGCTCGTCCCGCTGGCCGAGATGCTGAAGTACGCGCCGTCGTTGAACTCCATCACCGGCGGCCGAGGCAGTTACATGATGGACTTCTTCGCCCATGAGGAGAT
>CAYZKG010000096.1:0-10839 GCA_964478915.1 uncultured Nitrospira sp. | reverse complement strand
GCTCGAATTCGTACATGGTGACCACCGGCCCCGGATGCACCTCGGTCACCTTGCCTTCGATGTCGAAATTCAGGAGCGCCCGCGTCAGAACCTCGGATTGCGCCTTGAGCATCTCATCGGTCAGCCGCTCCAGCGGACCGGACGGATCACTCAGCAGCTCCCGGGGATCCGGAAGCACGTAGCCCGCTGAGACAGGCCGAGGCACCACGACCGGTTCCTCGTCTTCTGGCTCTTCCGCAGCGGCCGAGGTCGCGTCCGCAAGAAGGGGCGCCACAACCGCTTCTCTCGGGACCTCATCCGCTTCGACCGGCGCCTCCGGAACCGTCTCCACCGGGGTGCTGCGGTTGATCTTCACCGGTTTCGGCTTGCTCCTCTTTGGCTTCTCGGTGCGCGGCCCGGGTTCCGGGAGCATGGCCGCCACCGTTTCCTTCAGCAAGGCCCACCACTCCGGCACGCGCTGACCGAGATTCATCAGGGACACGGGCACCGTGAGCAACAGCGAGACGAGGAGGCCGGACAGGACAATGATATGGCTGCCCAGGCTCGCAAAATACGCGTGCAACCCGCGAGCCAGCAGATGGCCGCTCATCCCTCCGGCCATGCCGCGAAAGACCAGGCCGCTGGAAACGGTCGGCACGCCGGGGACGTCCAGGTCCAACAGCGTACTCAGAAACAGCAGGGCCGCCAGCGAGCCGCTGATGGTCTGGACCGTGACCGTCACGCTGCTGCCCCGGAAGGCCCGCACGCCGATCACGATCAGGAGGAACGGCAGCAGGTACGCGCCGCCGCCGACCGCCCAAAACAGAGCGGTCGCGATGGTCGCGCCGACTTTCCCGATCACGTTCTGAGTCGGTTCGGCCGATGCCGAGCCGCTCGCGGCCCGATCGAACACGGAGCTGAACAGCGGAACGTCCGTGGGGACAAAGGACAGGAGGCTGAGGAGAATCAGGAGGCTGGCCGTGATCAGCAGGATGCCGATCACTTCATGGGGAAGATGTGGCGAAGTCGGGGATGCACCGCGGGCGTCACCGCGCTTCGATACACCCATAGAGCGGATGCTAACCCTCTTTCTCTCGCTCGTCAAGGGCGCGGGCGAGGGCTGCGAATTCTCCAAGGGTCAAGGTCTCTGCGCGGCGGGACGGTTCAATACCGGCGTGAGCCAGAGCCAGGGTGATCCGCTCGGCAGTCCGACCCTCGTCCCGAAGCGAGTTGAACAGCGTCTTCCGGCGGTGCGCGAATGCAGCCCGGACCGTCCCGACGAACGAGGGCTCGTCGGCTTCCGGCAACAGGCGAGTGTTCCGGACGATCAGCTTCACCACCGCAGAATCCACTTCCGGGATGGGGCGAAAGCACCGGCTCGAGACCGAAAACGCCAGCGACGGCTCGGTCCAATATCCCGCGAGCACAGACAGGATCCCATAGTCACGGCTCCCCACTTTCGCCACCAGCCGGCGCGCCACTTCAGCCTGCAGCATGAGGACCATCCGATCAATCCGCCGCCAAGCCTCCAGAAGCCGGAACAGGATGGGCGTCGAAACGTAATAGGGGAGGTTGGCGACCACAACCGTTCCGGCTGGGAGGGTGTCATAAGGAAACGCCATCGCGTCGCCCTGTCGAAGGTCCAGATTTTCCACCCCCGCGAGCCGCGTTTTCAGATCGGCGGCGAGCTTGGCATCCAGCTCGATCGCAATCACCGACCGGGCGGCCGCGCACAGCGCCCGCGTCAGGATCCCTCGGCCAGGCCCGATCTCCAGCACCGTTTCGTCCTGGCGCACGGCGGCCACCGTCATGATCTTCCGGACGATGTTGGGATCGATGAGGAAATGTTGGCCCAGGCGCTTTCGCGGGCGTGACCCCATTACGCTTGCTGCTCAAAGATGGCGTCGCCCTGCGTTTTGATCTGGGAGGTCAGCGACACGAGACAGCCGCGGTACAGATCCGTCTCCTCGGCCACCTCATCGGCAAGATCGCCGTAGAAAAACTCGCGCGCGAGCTTCTTCTCGGAAAAACGCTTGGCTTCGTTCGCCCCGAGGTGGGCGGCGATCAACCGGGTGGTGCGTTCTTTCCATTTTCCCAACCGCTCTCCCGCGGCGACGGCATTGGTGTCCCCGGCGGCCCGCTCCACGAGCCCGTCGAGTTCCTTGATTTGCCCCTCAATCATCTCCAGCGCGGCTTGGACTCGATCTGTCATCGCTCGTCCCTCGTCGCTCGTCTCTCGTGAAGCGTATCGCGCGCCAGCCTGGCCGCCATCTTGACGGCTTCGAGCAGGCTGCCGGGATCCGCCACGCCCTTGCCGGCGATGTCGTACGCCGTCCCATGATCCACCGAGGTGCGGATGATCGGCAGCCCGACGGTGAGGTTGACACACCGGCCGAAGGCCATCACCTTGAGCGGGATCAAGCCCTGGTCGTGATACATCGCGACCACACCGTCATACTCGCCTCGGACCGCTTTCCCGAAGACGGTATCGGCCGGAAGGGGCCCGGTCGCCTCGATTCCCATGCTCCGGGCGCGATGCACGGCAGGGAGAATGGCTTTCCGTTCCTCATCGCCGAACAGTCCGGCTTCTCCAGCATGCGGATTGAGGGCCGCCACCCCGATGCGCGGGGCAGCGATCGCAAAGTAGTCCCGCAGCGCCTTGGCGGCCAGCCGGATTGCCCGCTCGACCCGGTCCGGATTGAGCGCCGAGGGGAGATCCCGCATCGCGACATGGGTGGTGACGAACTGGATCTTGAATGGCCCGCCGACGATCATCATCCCGACATCGCGGCTGCGTGTCAAATCCGCCAGCAACTCGGTATGCCCGGGATACGCATAGCCGGCGAGATGCATCGCCTCCTTGCTGATCGGCGCGGTCACGATGGCATCAATACACCGATGTTGGGCCAGCCGGACCGCGGTCTTGATGTACTCCACCGACGCCGCCCCCATCCGTTTGGAGGGACGCCCCATATGCACGTACCCCAGGGAGCGTTCCAGGGGATCGAGGACCGGAATCTCTCCTGCTCGGCCCAGGGGTTGTTCATGGCCCAGCACGGGCACAAGTCGCATCGGAAGCTTGAGCGACTGGACGGTGCGTTCCATAACGGGGAGCGAGCCGATGACCAGCGGCCGGCACACTCTGCGGACTTCCCGGCGGCTCAAGGCCTTGGCGATCACCTCGGGGCCGATGCCCGCCGGATCCCCCATCGTCAGACCCAGGATTGGACGCCGCTCAGAACGCATACAGATAGACGCCGTAGCCCAGGTACAGCACAGCATGCCCTCCCACGAGCCAGGGCCGCCAATGGCCGCCCCACAACAGTTGGCCGAGACTGAAGCCCACCGCGAGCAGCGCCAACCCCATCGTCGCCAGGGCCGCCGGCGCGAGCTGCCAATCGGTCCCGATGAGACCGACGGACACCGGAAACGTCCCCTGGAACACCATGGCGCCCGTGACATTCCCGACCGCCAGCGTATCCTTCCGCTTGTACAGCCACAAAAAGCTGTTCGACATTTCCGGTAATTCGGTCGCCAGCGGCGCGATCAGCAGCGCCAGCACGAGCGGAGAGACGCCCAATGCCGAGGCCAGCGCCATGGCGGCGGTCACGAATAGATGCGCGCCGGTGACCAGCCCGGCCAAGCCGGTGACAGCCTGGACTGCGATGACGCCGTAGGACGGACGAACGGCCTTGCGGGAAAAAATCAATGGCTCGATCTCCGCGCCCGCCCCTGGTTGGCCGGCGAGCTTGCAATAGACATAGTACCCGTACAGGGCGATCAGCAACAATGCCGCGCCGGAGTGGGCCGGGCGAGACGGGACGAAGGCCAAAGTGACGGCCAGGCCATAGGCAATCAGAAAAAACCGGAGATCGAATCGCACGTCGCGGTAGTCCAGCGCGAACGCGGGCGGGCGGCCCCCTAAGCGCGCATACAACAGGAGCAGGCCGGCAAGAATCGGCAACACCAGCGTGCTGAGCATGAAGGGCGCCCCGAGAATCGCGCCCAGCCCCACATCGGTCCGCTCCCGCCCCTCTCCGAAGAAGATCGCGACGACCGGGATGGAGGTCTCAGGCAGCGTGGTCCCCACGGCGGCAAAGACACTGCCCACGGCTCCTTCCGACACCTTCAGGCGTTTGCCCAGCCATTCGATGGCGTTGGTGAACAGCGTGCAGCCGCCAAGAGTAATGACGACGGAGGCCAGGAGCAACAGGAGATAGAGCAAAAGCGTCACAAAGTTGGATTCCCTCTTTCGTCCATTAATTTTTCCTTTTTACTTTTGCATTTTGCATTCGCTTGCTCGCAAACGCGAGCAGAGCCTCGTCCAGGATCTCCCGGACCGGCCGGCCGGTCTCCTCGGCAATCCGCTTGCAGTCCTGATACTCGGGAGCTGCCTTCCAGGTCCCTCCCATGTCGGCAAGCTTGATACGCACGGTTCCGTGCTTCGTTCGCACCGCTTCGACTTGCCGGGCCAACGCCAGTCGGCTCATCTCCTGCATCCGTACGCCCAGACTGGTGGTTTCACGGAGCACCACCTCGGCCACGACCTGGGCCTGCTCCGGCGTGGAGAGGGCCGTGAGGACAATCCCTGGCCTCCCTTTTTTCATGATCACCGGGGTGAGCGTGACATCGAGCGCGCCGGCCGCGAAGAGACGGTCCATCACCGTCTCGTACACCTGGGGATTGAGATCATCCAGATTCGTCTCGACCTGGACCACCCTCCCTTCGCTGAGGGAATGCTCCGCCGACTCACCCAGGAACACCCGCAGGACATTGGGCCAGGCCTTGGGATTGGCCCTTCCTGCCCCGTAGCCGACCGCCGTCGGTCGCAGCGGCGGAAGGCCGCCGAACTCCTGCGTCAGCACGGTCAAGAGCGCCAGGCCAGTCGGCGTGGTCAGCTCGCGTTGCGGACCTGCCGCATAGACCGGGACATGCTTGGCCAGTTCGGCGACGGCCGGTCCGGGCACCGGCAGCGTGCCGTGGGCAGAGTCCATCGTGCCGGCGCCCAGATTGACCGGGGACGCCGTCACGCGAGCGACCCCCAATAGCTGACAGGCGAGAAGCCCGCCGACCACGTCAACGAGCGAATCGATCACGCCAATCTCGTGGAATCGTACCTTGGCAAGCTGGATCCGGTGCGCCACAGACTCGGCCCGCGCGAGACGCTCGAAGACTGCGCGCCCCTGATCCTTCACGGCCGTGGGGATCCTGCTGGAGGACAGGATCCGCTCGATTCGAGCGAGGGACAGCGGAGACTGGAAGCCCTTTGCGATCGAGACGGTCACCTGTGTCGCGCGGAGCGCTCCACGCGCCACAGTCTTTGCCTGAAGCGAGTAGCCGCGCACCGGGACGGATCGGAGCGCCTGACTGAGGTCACGCAGCGGTAACCCGGCGTCCACCAACGCCCCCAAGATCATGTCCCCGCTGATGCCGGAGAAACAGTCGAAATGGAGATGCTTCATGCGGCCTTTCCAAAAATAAAGCGGCTCATCTTACCAAACCGCCGCAGAATCGTCATTCGTCATTTGTCACTCGTCATTCGTGACAAGAAGCCATACGCCATCAGCCATAAGCTCTTTTCCAGAGCCACCGACGATTGACTACTGACGAATGACAATTGACACGTTGGAAGAGCGTGTGCTATCCACTGACGCCATTTCTATGGGTGCTGTCGCAGTTTCACAGAAGCGAGCGCAGAGGCGGGGTGCGCTCGTACTCACGGTCTTGCTCTCGGTGGCTCTTGTCCATCCGGCAACAAGCGACGCCAAGCGCAAACGCAATCCTCCTTCGCTCCCTCCTCCATTGCGCATCGTCACCGTCACGCTGACCCCCTTGCCCTATTCACCATCCAAGGGCTCCCTCGACTTCTCGATCGAGGTCGAGCTCCCCAAGGATCTTGACGGCGCAACCCTCCTCGAAGTGTCCTCCCTCATCAGCTCCCCCTCGAAGCGCTCGATGCGGTTCCTTTCCGCGCGGCAACCCGTCCAGCCGACGGGGGCGGAAGAAGAGCCCGCAGCGGACAGAGGCAGCCGCCCGACCACGCTCATGCGGCTCACCTGGGACGGGACCGACCAGACCAAGCAGCAGGTCAGCAGCGGGAAATACAGCTACGAGGTGAGGGCCAAGCTCCTGGTGATGGGAGAGAACGGTCCCCGAACGCACATGGTGTCCTGGACGAAGCGCGGCATCCTGGAAGTGGAATAAATAGGCAAGGGGCACGAGGCTCGGGGCACGGGGCGCGAGACCATAAACATTTTCGCATCCCCGCCCAGTGCCTCGGGCCTATCGCCTCGTGCCTCTCGGCGCCTCGCCGAGAACATTGATCCGGTGCGCCAGACATCCGGCCCCGAAGCCGTTGTCAATGTTCACGACCGCGACACCAGCAGCGCAGGAATTGAGCATCGTCAGCAGCGCCGCAAGACCCCCGAAGCTCGCGCCATAGCCCCGACTCGTGGGGACCGCCACGACGGGGCACTCCACCAGCCCGCCGACCACACTCGGCAGGACACCGTCCATGCCGGCCACGACCACGATGACCCGGGCCCGCCGCAAGCGCTCGTGGCGGTCCAGCACCCGATGGATGCCGGCCACGCCGACATCGAACACGGTCTCGACGCGACTGCCCATCGTCTCCGCCGTCACGCGGGCCTCCTCCGCGACCGGGATGTCCGCAGTCCCGGCGGTGACCACCAGCACATCCCCGAGGGCGCGAGACCTGCGGCTGCGGATGACGACGGCCCGCGCCGATTCGTGGTACACCGCGCGCCGGTCCAGCCGCGCAAGGGCCCGCGCCATCGGCGGGTCCGCTCGGGTCGCCAGCAGCGGGCCGCCCTTCTTCAGCAGTTTTCTGGCAATGCCCAGCACCTGGGCCTGGGTTTTTCCTTCGCAGAAAATCACCTCCGGAAAGCCTTGCCGCAGAGATCGGTGATGGTCCACCGCCGCAAACCCCAGGTCCTCATACGGCAGCGCCCGTAAACGGCGCATGGCGTCCGCGACGCTGGCCTTGCCCTGTTTCAGGTTGGTCAGGAGATTCTTAAGCCGCTGTTGGTCCATGGGGATCCATCTCGTCTCGCGGTGCCCGTTCCATCAGCTCGCTCGCGGCCTGTCGGGGCGATTTTCCATCGAACAGCACCGCGCAGACCTGGCGCACGATCGGCATGTCTACGCCAAGCCGGTCGGCAAGCCCGGCTGCCGCGCGCGACGTTCGAACGCCTTCGACGACCGCATGGAAGCCTCGGAGGATGTCTTCGAGTTTCTCGCCTTTGCCGAGCCGCACGCCCACCGTATAGTTTCGGCTGAGGGGGCCGGTGCAGGTCAAGACGAGATCGCCCAATCCGGATAGCCCATAAAACGTCCACGGGTCCGCTCCCATCGCGCGGCCCAGCCGGATCATCTCGGCGAGTCCTCTGGTGATCAGCGCAGCGCGGGCGTTGTGCCCCAGCTCCAGCCCGTCTACGATACCGCTGGCCAGCGCCATGACGTTCTTCAGCGCCCCGCCCAACTGCACACCGATGAGATCGGTCCCCGCATACACCCGGAAGTACGGCGTCATGAAGAGGGCTTGGAGCTGATGAACCAGCTTGGCATCCTGGCCGGCCAAGGACACCGCGGTAGGCCGCTCTCGGCAGACCTCGACCGCGAAACTCGGACCGGAGAGCACGGCAATCGCCCTGTGCATCTGGACCGGCAAGGTCTCGCAGAGCACCTCGGACATCAGCTTGAGCGTCTCTTCCTCGATTCCTTTCGTCCCGCTGACCACCGGGACAGGAGCAGAGAGGAGCGGAGCAAGCTGCTTTAATACGGAGCGAGCGGCGTGGGATGGCACCACGAACAGCAGCAGGTCGCTGCCTTGCACCGCCTCCGGCAAAGAGTTCGTCGGGGTCACCGAGGTCGGCAAGGTGATACCGGGGAGAAACACGGTATTCTCGCGCTTGTGCCGGACGCTCTCCACCACCTCGCGCTCGTACGCCCAGAGCCGAACATCCAGCTCTTTGCCAGCCAATAGCCGAGCCAGGGTCGTGCCCCACGCCCCGGCTCCGATCACCGCGATTTTTCTGAATTCATTCCCTTGGCTCAATCGCTTCGCCTCTGGTGGCTATGGGCGCCGGATTATAGGAACCCCTCCGTGACAGTGTCAAACGAACCGGTATCACCGATAAAAGAGAGAAGACTGAATTCACAGTGCCGTTGGCAGTACCGTACGTCTATTCTTGAGGGTAATGTGATGAAGGCTTGCGAGACGTGCGGTCAGGAACTGGATGATGCCGCCAGGTTTTGCATCCGCTGCGGACGGGCCGTCGTAACAGCGGACAGCCAGAGGCTTGGCCTGTCACCCGCGCGGCAGGCCGAAGAGATGAATGTCACGATCCTCTCAGAAGCAGCCTAACAAGGTGGCCGGCATTCGCGCTTAAGCAACCGAGCCAAACCGCTACGCGTCTCGCAGCAACCGCACAAACTCGTCGCGGCTCAGCCCGGCCTGCCGTAGCATTTCATGGAACAGCCACACCGGAATGGGTGACGAGTGAACCGGATGCACGGCGTAGCCCGTCTCTTTCAGCAGCCGCACGGTCTTGCGAACCGCAGCGCATTGCGCTCCGGAACCACCAGCAGCCGGTCCCTCCGAGCCGCGTTCCTGAAAGTGCGGTGGAGAAAGACACATTGTTGAGGCTTCCCGGGGTTGTGTAGTACACTTGCGTCATACAGACAAGGGAGGTGCGGCTCATGCCGATGAGTGTGCGGCTGGATGCGAAGACTGAGCGATTGGTCACGCGCCTGGCGAAAAGAAGGGGACGAACGAAGTCGGAAGTGGTGCGCGAAGCTATCGGAGTCCTGGCGCAGCAGATACATGCCGGGGGGCAGGCGAAAAGTCCGTATGACTTGATCGCTCACCTGATCGGCTGTGTGAATAGCGGAGGGGCTAGGCTTTCCGAGAGGACCGGAGAGAAGTTCGCCCTGCTCTTACGGGAAAAGGCACGTGCCCGCCGTTCTCGTTGACGCCGGACCTTTGATTGCCTTGTTGGATCGAAGTGATCCTCATCATGATGTCTGCCGAGAAGCACTCCTGTCCATCCGGGATCCGCTGGTCACCATCTGGCCGGTCTTCACCGAGGCGATGTATCTCCTGCGTTTCTCCTGGGACGCGCAGGAGGCCCTCTGGGAAATGGTGGAGACGGAAGCCCTGCGACTGCTGCCGTTAGATGAGCGTGATGTTCCCCGAATTCGAGAGCTGATGAAAAAGTATCGAGATCACCCAATGGATCTGGCCGACGCCAGCCTGGTCCGAGTCGCCGAGCGGGAAAAGCTGCGTCGGATTTTCACCCTGGACCGCCGTGACTTTGAGGTTTACCGGCCTTCCCGAGTTGGCCGGTTCTCACTGCTTCCCTGATCACGCTCGTATCTCGCGAACGCTTCACGCTTCACGCGGGACGCCTCCCATTCAGTCGAGCGCCAGCGTGAGGCATTTGGCCGAGCCGCCGGACTTCATGAATTCATCCAGCTCGACGGGATGGACGGTGTAGCCGACCTCCTCCCGCCGAGCCAAACCGCTACGCCCCTCGCAGCAACCGCACAAACTCGTCGCGGCTCAGCCCGGCCTGCCGTAGCATTTCATGGAACAGCCACTTGGGGACATCGCGCTTGTGCTGGTGGGTGATAGTGACTTGCGGAAGTCATCATAGGTGAACGAAGCCATGCTGAATCTCGATCAGGGACCGCAGGTCCCAATCGGTCTTGCACGCCGCGATGGCTTCGACATAAGGCAGGTGGTGGGCTCGATTCGGACTGCGAGCATAGAGGTCGCGGTCCCGGAGGTATTCCGCAGCATAGTCCCGCATGGCCTCCAGCAGGTCCGCGAGGGCTGCGTCGGCGGACGGCAGTTGCGTGACTAGATCCAATTCAGGGCACTTGGCGCAGAAGGATCCGTTGTCCTTGCCCAGCAGAATTGTCAAGCGAGGCTCGGCCACCACGATCCTCGGAACCTCCGCTGAGCGCCCTCGCCGTCTGCTGGCTTGCTGACTGGTCTTCGGATATCGCGTTCGTGACGGCATTGATCTTCCTCAAACGAGTCCTGGCGCAGGTAGGCTATTCTATACCAATCAGCCTTCTCATGCGAGCCCACCGTCGGTCTTTCCAAGGGAGTCCGGTCAGGACCACCTGCGCATAGGTGTCGTGGCTGGAATCCGAGCATGATCGGCTGTACCCTTGTGCTCGGTTCGGCACATCCAAGCTGGGTCATGAAGCTCTGTCACCACTGCGGTCAGGAACTCCCCGACGAGAGCCGGTTCTGCACCCGGTGCGGACGGCTGGTCATCGGGCCCGCCTCGAAGCCGCCGGCAGGTCCGGCGGCTGAGGAGATGAACGTGCGGGTCCTGTACGTGATGGTGGCCGTGCTGCTCCTGGCGCTGCTGTTCCCCCCGTATGAATCGCCGCCGGGGCAGCCTCCCGAATTTTTGGGCTTCTACTTCATCCTGAGCCCGCCCGAATCTGGGGTGGTCAGCCGGCTGCTGCTGGCGATCGAGCTGGTCACGATTGCAGTCACCGGCTTCTATCTCTCCTGGCTCTTTCGTAGGAAGCGCAATGAGTGATCAGTCACGCTTGACAAGTGTACCCTTCCGCGTCAGCATCCCGACCGGTGGCTAAGCAAGATCGCATAGACGCCAACAAAACAGCAAAACGGCTCGGACGGCGGCCGAAGCGCTTTAGCCAAGCCGCACGGCTGATCCGCATGATTCGCATGCTGGCGTCCCGCTCCATGACCACCAGCGAGCTGGCCCAGGAATTCGGGATCACTCCGCGTCAGGTGTACCGGGAGCGGAACCATATCGAAGAGTCTGGCGTTCCGCTGATCACCGATGAAGCAGG
>CAYZKG010000095.1:0-10842 GCA_964478915.1 uncultured Nitrospira sp. | reverse complement strand
AGACGAATGAGGTGGTCCAGATGGCCAAGAAGGTGGCCCAGAGCGACACCACCGTCCTGCTGCTGGGGGAGAGCGGGACCGGCAAGGATCTCTTGGCGCGGTCCATCCACAACTGGAGTGCCCGCCGGGACCGGCTCTTCATGGCGGTCAACTGCGTGGCCCTCTCGGATGAGCTGCTGGAGTCGGAGTTGTTCGGCCATGAGAAGGGGGCCTTCACCGGGGCATCGGCCCAGAAGCGCGGAAAGATGGAGGTCGCCGACGGCGGGACGGTGTTCCTGGACGAGATCGGTGACATGAAGCCGGGCCTTCAGGCCAAGCTCCTACGTTTTCTCCAGAACCGGGAATTCGATCGCGTCGGGGGCACGCGGACGATGAAGGTGAACGTCCGTGTGATTGCGGCGACCAATCGGGACCTGCAGCAAGCGGTCAAGGCCGGGGCTTTTCGGGCGGACCTCTTCTACCGGCTGAACGTGGTGAGCCTCATGCTGCCGCCGTTGCGGGACCGGCCGGAGGAGATCCAGCCGCTTGCCGAGCTCTTCCTGGCGAAGTATTGCCGCGAAGCGAAAAAGCCGATGATGCGGATCGCGCCGCAGGCGATGAAGATCCTGACCGCCTATCCGTGGCCGGGCAATGTGCGGGAATTGCAGAACGCCATCGAACGGGCTGTCGTGTTGAAAACCGGCGAGGTGATCACCCCGGATGATCTTGCCCTGCAGCCGATGGACCTCTCGACGGACGCAAGCGAGGGCAAGAACCTCCCGTTCCATGAGTCGGTCGAACACTACAAAAGGCAGGCCATCAAACGCGCGTTGGCCCTCGCCGGCGGGAGCCAGACCCGGGCGGCTGAATTCCTCGGCCTCCAGCGCACTTATCTCGCCCGCCTGGTCAAGCAGTTGGATATCGAGTAGTTGAGGCTTGTCTCGTCCGTGTCAGGTAAAACCTGACAGCGCATGATTTTCATTGACAACGTTTCTGAAGCGTCATACTTTGTTTTCACTAGGTTGAGGTGTTCATCATAAGACTTTGCGCAAGCGCATGGTACTTGCAAGCAGATGCCTTATCTCAGAACCTCTCAATTTCGACCGTACCCCTCGACGTCGTTCTGGGTGACGCTCATCATGTTGGGCCTCCTCTGCCGACCAGCTTTAGCTCAAGTTCCCCTGGTTCCGATTCCGCCTCCGTTTCCGCCTGAACGACCCTTGCCGACGGAGGAGATCAAACCGGCTCCGCCTCCGAGCTCTATTTTGCCTCCTCCTCCGCCGCTTCCCCCAACGAAGAAGGAGCCCTTGCCGCTACGCGTGTTCGTGCGCGAGGTCCGGGTCGCCGGCAGCACGGTCTTTACCCCGGAAGAACTGGCCAAGGTGACGGTACCTTACACGAACCGGCAGCTTACGACGGAGGACCTGGAAGCGCTGCGGTTGGCGCTGACGAAGCACTACATAGACAGTGGCTATATCACCTCCGGCGCGATCATTCCCGATCAGGCGGTCACCGAGGGGATCATTACGCTGCAAATCATCGAGGGGAAGCTCAGCGGTATCGAGGTGGAGGGGAACAAGTGGTTTCTTCCGGGGTATTTCCAGGATCGTCTTGCCCTCGGCGCGGGTCCGCCGGTGAGCATCAATCGGTTGCAAGAGCGGATGCAGCTTTTGCAGGAGACCCCCGGCATCGCCCGGCTGAATGCCGAGCTGCGGCCCGGCGTCATGCGCGGCGAAAGCGTGTTGAACGTCCGCGTGGCGGAGGCCGACCCCTTCAAGGCCTGGCTGACGTTCGATAACTACCTGTCCCCGACGGTCGGCGCCGAGCACGGCCTGATCACCCTCGCGCACCAGAGCTTCACCGGCCACGGCGACCCACTGAGCGTCCAGTACGGCCGCTCGCGCGGTGTTGACCCGCAACTGACCGCCCGGTACATCCTCCCGATCACCCCGCGCAACACCACCGTCATGGTGGAGTACCGGAAGAATGATTTTCTCGTCGTGCAGAAGGAATTTCAATTCCTGGACATCAAGAGCAAATCGGAGATCGTGGGGATCACGCTGCGGCATCCGCTCTACCGGACGCTCAATCAGGAGTTTGCCCTGGCGTTGACCGGAGAATACCTCAGCAACAAGATCTCCAGTGTCTTCAGCGGGACCGAGGTGGGTGGGCTCGTCAACGAGAGCATTTCGCCCGGTAGTCGCGGCGGCGTGTCGAGGGTCAGCTCGTTGCGATTCGCCCAGGAGTGGGTGCGCCGCAGCCCGAACCAGGTCATCGCGGCCTTTTCCCGTTTCTCCTTCGGCCTGGATGTGCTGGGCGCGACGACCAACAGCGACCCGTCGCTCCCGGACGCCCGGTTTTTCTCCTGGCTGGCGCAGGCCCAGTGGGCGCGGCGTCTGGAACCGTGGAGGCTCCAACTCATCGCGCGCGTGGGCGTGCAACTGGCCGACGGCCATCTGTTCCCGCTTGAGCAGATCGCGGTCGGCGGGCGGTACAGTGTGCGGGGCTACAGAGAAAACACCCTGGTGCGGGACAACGCCGTGCTGGTCTCCCTGGAGGCGCGTGTCCCGGTGATCCCTTCCGTTCTCGGAGAAGATCGGGTGCTTGTGGCGGCGTTCGGCGACTTCGGCCGAGGCACGAACACGAACGCGGACAGCCCTGATCCCGACGCCCTGGGCAGCCTCGGGCTGGGCGTCATCTGGAACATCATGCGGGGGAGCCGGTTTGAAGTTTACTGGGGAGTCCCGTTGGACCATATCCCGACCCCAGGACCAGGGGGCAATCTCCAAGACCACGGCGTGCACCTGCAGTTGTTCGTGGAGGTGTTGTGAGGTGCAGCGATACCTGAAGAACCACAGGGTCATTGGAGCGTGATATGGCGATCAGCATAGAAGCGTTTCCCAGAGAGATTCCAAGCGCGGAAGAGCAGATGACTCGTGATGAGACACGGTTGCTGATCGCATTCAGGGAGCCGCAGAAGCGTTTGAAGATTGCATCAAGTTTGCAAGAGATCGGCCTCGTGCTTGAACCGGATACTCTCGGGGAAAGGGTCAATCATACTGATCGGCGATTTTGGGTGCGGTCTTTAAGAAAGACACCTATCGATCAGAAACTCATCAGCGATATCGAGAGTGTGTTTCAAGCTGCGTTGGAATGGATTGCCCCGGTATATGAGTTGCCCGCTGTCAAAGGGCGCAAAGGGTTTGTCTGCCCCTTGCCGAACATTCTGTTGATTAAGCCTGCATCAAGAGCTGGGGCCACTTTCCTGGGCCGATGGCTACACGAATATCGCGTGGCCACAAGGCTGGGCCAACTGGAACTGAAGGAAGACAAGTCTAAGTCGAAGTATTTGGCTACCTCTCGTTACTACACGGTTCAAGATCCACGCCGCCAGTCAGCTTATGAGCTGAAGGCTCGTCTCGAAGGTGAACCGGAAAGAGCATGGGTCAAGGAGGCCTTTTTTGACTACATGCCTATGATTGCACCAATCGGTTACTACCCAGATGATCCAGAATATCCCAAGCAATGGAACATGCAAAAAATCCAGGCGGGAGCGAACGGACCAGGAGTCAGGACTGGCTGGGACATTTCTCAGGGAAATGGCGTTGTGGTGGCCGTGTTGGATGAAGGCTTCTTCTTCTCTCATCGTGATCTCACCTTTACACCTGACAGGATTGATCTTTCCCCGCTCAGTGACCATGGTACGTGGTGTGCGGGAGTTGCTGCAGCCATCATGCAAAATACAACAGATGTGGCAGGGCTTGCTGGCCGGAGCCAGGTGATGGGCATCACTACCCCAAACTGGACATCCGCTGAGATTGCAACGGGGATTAAGTATGCGGTGGATCATTACGCACACGTGATCAGCATGAGTTTTGGGTTTCCCCGTGTCTCGAAGGACTCCGAGGCGGAGATCAGTGAAGCCATTGACTATGCCTACGGCAAGGACGTTGTTTTGTGCGCAGCAACCATGAATGACGACATGAAGGATGGTGTGAACTATCCTGCCAGGCACCCCAAAGTTATTGCTTGCGGCGCCTCGAACAAGAAAGATGACCGCTGTGTGTCCCGTGATTGGCGGGATAAGCCATCGGGCGGTTCGAATTACGGCCCCCAATTATCCGTTGTCGCTCCCGGAGTCAACATCCCCACAACCGACATGAACGCTGGACATAAAGATGATTTTTGGGGAACCTCCGCTGCCACGCCCCATGTCGCAGGCCTGGCGGCGTTGTTGATCGGCAATCCGCATAGTCAGCTTCGCGGTGTCCAGGTCCGGGCAGTTATCGAGCGGACAGCCGACAAGGTGGGCATGGATTTGCTGCAAACCCCGCCGGTGCCGATCCCGTATTCCACGGTCTCAGGCAAACCGAACGGTACCTGGAACGAGCAGATGGGTTATGGGCGCATCAATGCGCTCCGAGCGTTGGAGTTTGCAAGAGCGCTGATCCAGAACGGCGCGATCCTCGAGACTCCTGAGAGCGTAGTCAGGCCGGCCGACGACGATATATTTCTCCCGGACATGCCCTCCCAATCAAGTGTTGTCACGCAGGGGCTAACGAACTACATCTACATTCGCGTGACAAATCGAGGCCCGAATGATGCCTTGAATGTGGTTGTCAACGTCCGCGTTACTCCTGATGGGGGCCAACAGTTTGTATATCCAGCAGACTGGGTAACCATTGATCCTACTCACCTGCAGCCGACGCCCTTAACGCAGACAGGCGCGACGCTTGGCACAGTTCCAGCCAGCGGGACGGCCTTTGCAAAGTTCACGATTTCACAAGCGGACGTTCAGCAAATGATAGGATGGCGAGCTCAACCGTGCCTGCTTGTGGAAGCCAGGGCCGATAACAACTATGCATTTGCGCAAGCTGATGGGGCGGCCGGTAATCCTTTGGTGCCTCTAGACAATGTGGCCCAGCGAAATTTATCGATCGTATGAGCGAATGGTGGCTCAAGATGCAATCGGAGTGGTCCCACTACAAAGGAGGCGAGAATATGAAAGCGATAACAGTGCTCTGGACGATCTTATTGTCGCTCTTCGTGGCGGTCTTTCCCGGTTCCTCACATGCCGTCACTAACCTTACCGCTACGATCCAGGGAGTCCAGCTCTATGCTGATAACTGCGCTGGTTATCCTGGCGAAGTGATTGTCAGCAACTGCGATAAGTCCGCGAGGGATTATGGAGGTTTCACGATTGCTGCAAAAGACGCTAACGTGGGACCGGCCACGGTAAAGGCGGTGGATGGCGCTGCCGATAAGATCGTGCTGGAAAACGCTCTCATTAAAGCGACTCAGAGTGCAGTCAACGGGCAGGTCACATACTTGGGTCAGTTTGCGAGCCCGCCCGATGCACCACCTACAGTGAGGTTCGAAAGGTCTGCAAGCGGGACGATGAAGCGCGGACTGAACGCCGCCTTGGACAATACGTTCACGGTCACCGGATGGGTTGAGGGGAACGAGGTCGCTACTCCGGAGACTAAGAAGGTCACCTGCCTCTCGTTGACCAATGGGTGCGGGACGATCAACCTGACGAAAACGGAGGATTCGTCCACACTCTCCGGGAACCGGGAAATAAAGACCCAGTTCTCGTTTTACATGAAAAATACAAACGATGTCATCGAATTACCCTCCTATGTACATGTACGAAATGTCCCAGTAGGTGGTGGCGCTGGTGGTCCTGACGATATCTCTGATAGGGAGGGAGTAACGGAGGGAAGCGAAGAACATTATGTGTGCCAAGAGAAGAAGGATGGAGAATTTGTGTGCAAAAAGAAGGGCAAGGGGAAAAAGTGAGAAGTGAATTTTCTTTCTGCACCCGTGGCGGATATTTCGCAGGTTGTGAGATTCACATGAGCTGGTCGTCGCCGGCTGAATGAAGGCGATCTCTGAAGATCGGCTAAACTTAGTGTGAGTCTGTATCGAACCGGATACGCGAAGTATCCGGTTCGATACGTGTATTGCGCGATCTTGGAAAATCTGAGTCGAGAAGTTTCAGTCGGCTAGAGGCGTTTCCTAGACCTGCCGCACGTGGCATGGAGGTTGCTTTGTTTAGGCTAGGGAGCCAGGGCGAGAGGACTGAGCGGGGTTCAATTATGCGAACCAAAGCCTTCCTTCTATTCGGCGTCCTTGTACTCGCGGGCGCCGGGTCGAGCCTCAGCCACGCCGTAGTGACGACGGCCATTACCCCTACCACCGGCGCAGGCAATCTTGGGACCATTGTTACTCAGAACGGAACGGTCCAGGACATCACGGGAGGGACCAGACCGGGGGGCGGGCCGAATCTGTTTCATAGCTTCGGCCTCTTCAGTGTCGGGGCGGGCGATACGGCGAATTTCCTCAACGATAGCGGGCTTTTTACTACGAATATCCTGAGCCGCGTCACCGGCGGACTGGTCTCAAATATCTTCGGCACCATTCAAACCACCGGCTTTGGCAATGCGAGTCTCTTCCTGATCAATCCAGCTGGGGTGGTCTTCGGGCCCACCGCCTCGTTGAATGTGGGCGGATCGTTTCACGTGAGCACGGCGGATTATCTGCGGCTCGCGGACGGGGCGCGGTTCAATGCCATGCCAGGGCCTGAGGACGCGACGCTGACAAGCGCGCCAGTGGCCGCCTTCGGCTTTTTAAACCCGAACCCAGCGGCGATCGCCGTTGAAGGCAGCGCGCTCTTGGTGCCGGCCGGCCAGGCCATCTCGTTCGTGGGTGGCGACGTTACCATGGCCGGCGGCTCGGTGAGCGCGCCCAACGGCCAGATTAACCTGGCGAGTGTCGCCTCGCCCGGAGAAATTCTGCACATGAGCCTGCAGCCTGCGCCGAACGTCAATGGGGACTCCTTTACCGCTTTTGGAACCGTTAACCTGTCGCAAGCCGCCTCCCTCGATGTCAGCGGCGCCCCCGGAGGGACCGTGCTGATCCGGGGCGGCCAGTTCGTCCTGGATGGCGCCTTCATTAAGAACGTCAACTCCGGTGATGCTGCCGTTGGTGACATTGCGATCAACTCCGACACGGTGGGTCTGATAAACGGTGCGCAGATCGTCAGCAGCACTGAAGGGGCCGGCGACGGGGGACGCATCGTCATAACCGCGACTGAGTCGGCGTCAATCTCAGGTTTTGACAGCGAATTTACTCTCATTGGTGTCGCACCGTTTGGTTTTGTCACAAGCGGCGTGTTCACAACTGCCTCCTCCACAGGAAATGGTGGTGACATTGCAATCTCCGCCCCGACCGTCACCGTGGATAACGGTGGCACGGTCGGGACTATCACTTCTGGAGACGGTCGTGGGGGCAACATTTCCGTCAACGTGGGAACACTGAACCTTCAAACCGGCGGGCAGATTCTTAGTTTTAGTGGGGTCGATTTGAATACCTTTGAGATTGCGGGAACCGGTGCGGGCGGGAATATCACGGTGACGGCGACCGAGTCAGTGCTTATTGCGGGAGTGAGCCTTGATGTCTTCAACCAAAGCAGTATCCAATCTAGTGCCTTCTCCAGCGGGAGGGGCGGAAACATTATGATCTCCGCTCCAAATGTGTCGCTTGAAGAGGCTGGCATGGTTGCGAGTGGTAGTTTGGGTGAGGGAGCCGGCGGAAGCATCACGATTTCTGCTTCGAATGCGCTCTCTCTATCGGGGTTTTCGGAAGACTTTCAAATGCCCCCCGCCATTCTTAGTATCGCGTTTTCTAATGGCGATGGCGGCGCGGTCACCATCACAGCCGGGTCAGTCACGGTTGCTGATCGCGGGACGATCGAAACTCAGACCTTTGATCAAGGACGCGCAGGAGATATCACTCTTGTAGTGGGGAATCTCACCGTCACAGGTGGGGGCAAGATAGAAATACTCGGCGCCGGGACGGGTCCTGCAGGTAATGTCACAATCAACGCCACGGGCACCATCTCCCTTGCAGGCCTATTTGATAACGACACCAGGAGCGGTATCTTCATTGATAATGAGGGCGATGGTGCGACCGGTCTCATCTCCATTCAGACGGGGAAGTTAATGCTCTCAGACGACGCGAGGATCCGGAGTGACTCGTTCGGATTCGGCCTCCCTGAAGACCCTGGAGGCTTGCAAATCAAGATTGCCGCCAACGACTCAATCACCGTCTCGAGCAACAGCAAGATTGCCGTCAGGGGTCTCTTCTCCGACGTCGGTGGAATCGAGATTACTGCGCCCACCATCACGTTGGATCAAGGCATTATTCAGACGACGACCGTCACTGACGGCAATGCGGGCCCTGTTTCTCTGAACGCCGGCAACCTGACGATCTCCGGCGGCGGCTTTGTAATCAGTTCCACCGAGCAAGGTATGGGAAATGGCGGGCCGATCGTGATCACGGCCTCGGGTTCTGTCTCCATTTCCGGGGCGGGGAGCGGGCTGTTCAGCGAAAGCTTAAACGTCGCCACGGGACGGGGCGGGGACATCCAGGTACAGGCAAGTCAGGTGGCCCTGAGCGAGGGCGCTACTATGTCGGCGAAAAGCTCCGGTACGGGTGACGCCGGCAATATTAAAATTACGGCGAGCGACTCCGTGGTGATGCAAAGCAGCTCGATCACCGCAGAGACGACCCAGAGCGACGGCGGCAACATCACGCTCCACGTCGGGCGGCTGGTCGAGTTGATTGACAGCAAGATCACCACGAGCGTGCAAGGGGGGTTGGGCAACGGGGGCAACATCACCATTGACCCGCAGCTTGTCATTTTACAGAACAGCCAGATTATCGCCAATGCCTTCGGCGGCAACGGCGGTAACATCCTCATCGTGGCCGGAGTGTTCCTGATTGATCCCTTCAGTACGGTGAGCGCCTCCTCCACCTTCGGCCTGAGCGGGACGGTGGAGATCCAAGCCTCGATCACGAACCTCAGCGGCACCTTGGCTCCGTTGCCGGGCGAGATCGTGCAGGTTGCGGAGCTGCTGCAGGCGCGGTGCGCGGCGCGGCTCCAGGGAGGCCAATACAGCAGCTTTGTGGTGGCCGGGCGCGACGGTCTGCCTCTGGAGCCGGGCGGCTTCTTGCCGAGCCCGCTGTTTGCGGAAAGTCAGGGAAGCACGCGGCCGTCGGTGGCTCTGAATGCTCCGAATCTCCGCGTGGCGCGCACTTTTGTTGAGCCGGGCGTGACCTTTGCGCCCTTGGAGCTTGGATGCGCTTCATGACCAGACGGACCCTTGCGTGTTGCCTGCTTCTCATGGTTGGAATCCTGGCGCTTCCGTCCGCCGATTCCTCTGTCACGGCTGCAACGGCGCCTTCGGAAGTGCCTGATGCGGAGGAGCGCATGGGCCAGGCATTGAAGTCGTACCAGCAGGGGGCTTTTGATCAGGCGGCAACGAGTTGGACGGAGGCGGCAAAGTTGTACGAGCAAGCGGGGAACCCCACCGAGCAGAGCGAAGCCCTCATTCGCCTAGCTCAGGCCTATCAGTCCATCGGCCACTACAACAAGGCCTTGCAAAGTCTCCAATCGGCTTCGGCTCTGGTCGAGCAAACGGGTGACCGGGGGAGACTGGCGAGGATCAAGGGGATCGGCGGCAATCTGTATCTCGCGGCGGGCCAATCCGCTGAGGCCTCCCAATATTTGAAGGAAGGCCTGCAACTGGCCAGTGAGCTTGGGAACCAGGGCCTCTCGGCTGTCCTCCTCAATGACCTGGGTAATGTGCTGGCGTCCGAGAAAAAGTACGACGAAGCGATTGGGGCTTATACAGGAAGCTTATCCTTGGCACAAGACATCAAGAACGACGCGTTGGCTGCGAGAGCGCTCATCAATACGGCAACGGTGTTGCTCCAGAGTGGCCGGCACCAGGATACGAAAATCCGGCTGGAGCAGGCTGTCACACAGACCAAGACCTTGGAGGATTCGCATGACAAAGCCTACGGCTTGATCACCATCGGCCTGGCGTATAACAGCCTGCGTCCTCACCTCCCGGACGCCAAAGACGCCCTCTTGCTGCAAGCCTTTCAGACTTTGCATGACGCGGCGAAGATCGCCGAGGCGATTGACAACCCGCGCGTCGCCTCATACGCGTGGGGGCATCTGGGCTTCCTTTACGAGACGGAACGAAGATATGAGGAAGCGTTGGAGCTGACACGGCGGGCCGTGTCGAAGGCCCAGCAAGCGGTCGCGCCTGAAGCGCTCTATCGCTGGTATTGGCAAACGGGACGTCTGCTCAAGGCCCTTGGCAAACGTGACGACGCGATAGCGGCATACCGGCGCGCGGTCCCGGCGCTGCAGTCCGTTCGTCCGGAAATGCTGCTGACCTCCGGCGCAGAACCACCCTTTTTCCGCGAGCTGGTCGGCCCGCTCTTCTTTGAGTTGGCCGACCTTCTCCTCCAGCAGGCCGCCTCCCTGCAGGAACAAGGACGGTACGAGCCGTATCTTCGTGAAGCGCGGGACGCCATCGAACAGTTCAAGGTGGCCGAATTACGGGATTACTTCCGGGACGAGTGCGTGGATGCCGCCCGGTCCCGAGTTACAGGTCTGGAGAATGTCTCCCGGACGGCGGCCGTGGTGTATCCGATCATCCTTCCGGACCGTCTGGAACTGTTGGTGAGCCTGGCGAGCGGGTTCAAGCGGGTGTCGGTGCCGGTGAAAGCGGAGACGATCACGCAGGAAGTCCGGGCCTTCCGCAAGAAGCTGGAGAAACGGACGACTCAGGAATATCTCCCGCAAGCGCAACAGTTGTACGGCTGGCTGATCCGCCCGATCGAGCTGGTCTTGGCGACCATGCCGATTGATACCCTGGTGTTCGTGCCGGACGGCCCCCTTCGGACGATCCCGATGGCGGCCCTGCACGACGGCAAACAGTTCCTGGTCAACCGGTATGCGGTGGCGATCACGCCCGGCCTTACGCTCACCGATCCTCGTCCGCT
>CAYZKG010000094.1:0-10906 GCA_964478915.1 uncultured Nitrospira sp. | reverse complement strand
GTGGAGCGAGGACGGTTATTTCAGCGGCGGCGGCTGTGCCGGTTCTGTCATGACAGCACGTCGATCGATTACAAAGACGTGGGGCTGCTCAGGAATTTTTTGACGGAACGGGGCCGCATCATTCCACGGCGGATCTCCGGTAATTGCCTGCGACATCAGCGGGAGCTGACCATTGCGATCAAGCGGGCGAGAACCATTGCCATGTTAGCTTTTGCGGAGGAACGGTGATTTGGTCGTGATTGCTGTCATGAATACTCCATCCAGTCTTCTCAGAGTACGGGTGAACGACATCCCGCAAGAAGGGCTCAGCCTGGCCGGAGACATTCAACCGGACGCATTGAGCCTGGCCCCCGGCGATGCCCGGTTCCACGGGGCCATCGCGTTCACGGCCCGGATCAGCCGATTCGGGAAGGATCTGAGCGTGAGGGGCGTGCTGACCGGCACGCCGGTCCGGCAGTGCGTTCGCTGCCTGAAGGATTATGAGGCCATGCTCAGTCTCCCGTTTGCCGCGACTTATCGGCCGGATGAGCGCGCAGGTGGGGCTCCCGGCGGCGCGGTCCGTTTCGAGGGCCACGAAGAAGACGATGAGGTATACCTGCATGGCGGCGACTGGCTGGAGCTCGCCGAGATGCTGCGCGAGCAGATCATCTTGGCCACGCCCATGCAGCCGTTGTGCAAGACGGACTGTCTCGGCCTCTGCCCGATCTGCGGCATCGATCTGAGCGAACGGCGGTGCGACTGTTCGGAGGAACGCGGCGACAATCTTTTTGCGAAGTTGAAGCGCGACCTCCAGGCAAGGGGCGAGGGGCCAAGTCGATTGGGGTGAGGAGTTCCCATGGCAAACCCGAAGCATAAGATATCCAGAGCCAGGCGCGACCAACGACGGGCGAACAAGAAGATCGTCCCCGTCAGCCTGTCGGTCTGCCCGCAATGCCACGAGCCCAAGCTCCCGCACTATACCTGCCTGAATTGCGGCACCTACAAAGGCATGGCCGTGATCGCGGTCGAAGAAAGCTGACAACCGTCCACCATTCCGGCCCCGGGATCGGCGCATTCGATGCAAATCGCCGTTGACGCGATGGGGGGAGATAACGGTCCGCCCGCGACCGTTGAGGGCGCCGTGCAGGCCGTCTCCGAGCTCGGCGTCGAGGTCGTGCTCGTGGGGGACGAGTCTCAGATCGGAGAGCAACTGCGGCGCCTGGGCTGCGCCGACCGGCGTCTCACCATTCGACACGCCTCACAGGTCGTGGACATGCACGAATCCCCGGCGGCGGTCGCGCGGAAAAAACGCGACTCCTCGGTGTGGGTGGCCACCGAGTTGGTGAAAGCCGGCGAGGCCACCGCCGTGGTCAGCGCCGGCAATACCGGTGCCAGCATGGTCGCGGCGTTTTTCGTCTTCGGCGTGTTGAAAGGGGTCGAGCGGCCGGCGATCGCAGCTTCCTTGCCGACACTCACCGGGACGGCGGTCATCCTCGATGTCGGCGCCACAGTGGACTGCACCCCTCGTCAGATTTACCAGTTCGGCATCATGGGACACGAGTACGGCAGGCACGCCCTGGGAAAGCCCAGCCCCCGGATCGGGCTGTTGAGCATCGGCGAGGAAGATACGAAGGGGAACGAGGTCACGAAGGAAGCGTTCAAGCTCCTCAAGTCCAGCTCGATGAATTTCATCGGGAACGTGGAAGGCCGGGATGTTTACAGCGGCGTGGCCGACGTCATCCTCTGTGATGGATTCATCGGAAACGTCGCGCTGAAGATCTCCGAGGGACTGGCCGAAACGATCAAGAGGATGCTGTTGAAGGAAATCGCCGGCTCGCGGCTCGGCCGGCTGTCGTACCTGTTCGTCGCGGGGCCGCTCCGCCGCCTGCGGCGGCGCATGGATTATGCCGAGTTCGGCGGGGCGCCTCTGCTCGGAGTGAACGGGATCAGCATGATCTGCCATGGGCGGTCCTCGGCGAAAGCCATCAAGAACGCCATCCGCCGGGCCAAGGGGATGGCCGACAGCCGCCTCAACGAGCTGATCCAACGGGACATCGAGGAGTCGCTGGCCCAACTCGATCAACCCAAGGCCGGAAGAGACGAGGCCGGCGCATGAAGGCGGGCATCACCGGCATCGGCTCGTACGTGCCCGAGCGCGTGCTCACCAATGCCGGCCTCGAGCGGATGGTCGCGACCTCCGACGAATGGATCGTCGAGCGGACCGGTATTCGTGAGCGCCGCATCGCCGCCCAGGGCCAGGCGTGCTCGGATCTGGGCGCTCGGGCCGCCGACCGGGCGTTGAAGGATGCGGGGATCACGGCGACGGACGTGGACCTGATTCTCGTAGCCACCTGCACCGGCGACTCGCCATTGCCATCCACTGCCTGTCTGATCCAGCACCGGTTGGGAGCGTCGCGCGCGGCGGCCTGCGACCTCTCGGCGGCCTGCTGCGGGTTCATTTACGCGCTTGCGGTCGGCGATGCCTACGTGAAGACCGGCGCCCGGCACGTGCTGGTGGTGGGCGCGGAGGTGATGTCAGCCATCATGGACTGGACCGACCGGGGCACCTGCGTGCTCTTCGGAGACGGCGCCGGTGCCGTGGTCCTGGCACCGTCTCCTGGCGAAGCCGGCATCCTCTCCTCTCATTTGCACTCAGACGGCAACCTGTGGGATTTGATCTGCGTGCCGGGAGGCGGTTCTCGAAACCCTCCCTCGGAGAAGATGGTCACCGAAGGCCTCCAGTACCTCAAGATGAAGGGAAGCGAAACGTTCAAGGTGGCGGTGAAAACCCTGGAGGATGCGGCCCGTGAGGCGCTGGCCGCCAATCACCTGACCGTCCAGGACGTGGATGTCTATGTCCCGCACCAAGCCAATATTCGCATCATCAAGGCTGTCGCCCAGCGGCTGGGGCTGCCGATGGACAAGGTCGTGGTCAACATCGACCGTTACGGAAACACGTCCGCCGCCTCGATCCCCTTGGCGCTGGACGAAGCGGTCAAAGCCGGGCGCATCAAGCCGGGGAGCCTGGTGCTGATCGAAGCCTTCGGAGGCGGGTTGACGTGGGCCTCGGCGGTGATACGATGGTGAATCTTAGTGAGGTGTAAGGAGTGAGGAGAGGCACACGATGAACCAGAAGCGAGCACTGGAAGGCGACTGGGCGCTCATTCTGGGGGCGTCCAGCGGCTTTGGGGAGGCCACCGCGCTGGAGCTGGCCTCACAGGGCATGCACATCTTCGGGGTGCACCTGGATCGCAAGGCGACGCTGCCCAATGTGGAGCGGATCACGGGCCAGATTCGCGCTGCGGGACGTGAAGCGGTGTTTTTCAACGCCAACGCAGCCGATCCGGAGAAGCGACAGGAGATCCTCGACGCGATCCAGGCGAGGCTCGGTACGGAGGGAGCGGGACGGGTCCGCGTGTTGCTGCATTCATTGGCGTTCGGCACGCTGAAGCCCTACATCACCAAAGCGCCCGCCGATGCGATCGCCAAGCCGCACCTCGACATGACGCTCGATGTCATGGCCCACAGCCTGGTGTACTGGGTGCAGGACCTCGTCGCCCGTCAACTGATGGGCTCCGGCGGCCGGATCTTCGCCATGACCAGCGCGGGCGGGGCTCGCGTGTGGCCGACCTACGGGGCGGTGTCGGCCGCCAAGGCGGCGCTGGAGTCGCACATCCGGCAGCTTACGCTCGAGCTGGCGCCGCTGGGCATCACCGTCAACGCGATCATGGCGGGGGTCACCGACACCCCTGCGTTGCGGAAAATCCCGGGCTCCGACGACATGATCAAGCTGGCTCAGCGCAAGAATCCCTCCGGACGCCTCACGACACCGCGCGACGTCGCCGAAGCCATCGCGCTACTCAGTCATCCCCAAGCGCAGTGGGTCACCGGCAACGTGATTTGCGTGGACGGCGGCGAGTTCGTCGTGGACTGAGAATAGCCATCAGCCATCAGCAGTCAGCTCAGCATCAAGCTCTCAGGCTGAATACTGAGCGCTGAAAGCCGAAAGTTTTTTGTCGTTGACAACCGAAAATATTTCCCTCATACATACCGCGCCATGACCTCCGGGGTGGGACTGTTGTTTCCCGGCCAAGGTTCGCAGTCCGTTGGAATGGGCCGGGCGTTGTACGAGGCCAGTCCGGTAGCCCGGAAGGTCTATGAAGAGGCGGGTGCAATCCTCGGGTACGATGTCGCCGAGCTCTGTTTCACCGGTCCGGCCGACCGTCTGAACCTGACCGAATACACACAGCCCGCCTTGCTCACGACCAGTATTGCGACGCTGCGTCTGCTCGAGCCGCTCGGCGTCCGGGCCATCGCGGTGGCGGGACATAGCCTCGGCGAATATTCCGCATTGGTCGCGGCGGGAGGGCTGACGTTCCGGGACGCAGTCGCGCTGGTGCAGAAGCGCGCGCGATATATGGCGGAGGCGGTACCGTCCGGGAGCGGGCTGGTCGCAGCCATTCTCGGTCTGCCGGGGGAGGCCGTGAAGGACGCGTGCCGTGAGGCGTCGTCTGCAGGGGTGGTGGTGGCGGCGAATTTCAATTGTCCAGGTCAGGTGGTCATCGCCGGCGAAAAGGCCGCGGTCGAGCGGGCCATCGAATTGGCGAAAAGCAAAGGCAGCCGGAAGGCGATCCGCCTGCTGGTCAGCGTACCGGTGCATACGCCGCTCATGCAGCAGGCCGCCGACCGCCTGGCGCGAGACGTCGCCGCAGTGGCCTGGTCGGATCTCTCCGTCCCGCTGGTCAACAACGCCGATGCCAAGCCGATCCGCACGGCGGCTGAAGTGCAAGCCTCGTTGATCCGGCAGCTTCCCTCACCGGTTCGGTGGGAAGATTCCATCAACACGATGCGTGACATGGGCGTGAGCACGTTTATCGAAGTCGGTCCGGGCACCGTCTTGACCGGCCTGGTCAAGCGGATCGTTCCCGAGGCGATCACGGTGAACGTGTCCGACCCCGCCTCGATCGAAGCAGTCCAACAGTCGGCCTGACCCCACACCTTATGACGGCAATCCATCACCATGGCCTGCAGGGAAGGATGACGCGTCGCGTCAAGGAAATCCATGAACAACGGTGAACGTACGCTGATGTCGCTCGAGGGCAAAGTCGCGATCGTGACCGGTGCGGCACAAGGCATCGGGCGGGCCATCGCCGAGACTCTCGCCCGGCACGGCGCGGACGTCGCCATTGCCGATGTCGACCACGGCCGCTCCCAGGAGACTGCGGATGCCGTCCAGAAGCTGGGCCGGCGGGCGCTCAACCTCAAAGTCAACGTGGCGGACTGGAATGACGTCAAGGGGATGGTCGATCAAGTCTTGAAGGAATGCCACCGCATCGACATCTTGGTGAATAATGCCGGCATCACTCGGGACGGATTGCTGGTCAGGATGAAAGAGGAAGACTGGAACCTCGTGCTGCAGGTTAACCTGAACGGGACATTTTATTGCACCAAGGCGGTCCTCCAGCCGATGACCAAACAGCGCTACGGGAGGATCGTGAACATCGCGTCCATCGTCGGCGCAATGGGCAACGCCGGTCAGGCGAACTACGCGGCCTCCAAGGCCGCGGTCATCGGCTTCACCAAGACCGTGGCGAGGGAATACGCCAGCCGGATGATCACGGTGAACGCCGTCGCGCCGGGGTTCATTGATACCGCGATGACGCAGGGCCTTCCGGCGGATGTGAAGGTCATGCTGCTGAAGCAGATTCCGCTGGGCCGGCTCGGACAACCCTCGGACATTGCGGAGGCGGTGCGCTTTTTGGTGTCGGACGAGGCGAGTTACATCACTGGGCAGGTGCTGCACGTCAATGGCGGGATGCTGATGGCGTGACCGTGTCGTCCCGTGGTACTGTCACGGGCCGTCCGCGGAGCCTGACACTAAGCACGGAGAAAGAAGATGGGGGAGGAGGTGGGCAAATCAATGGCGCCGGTAGAGGATCGAATCAAGAAGATCATCGCCGAACAACTCGGGGTGGAAGAGGAGGACGTCGTACCGGAAGCATCCTTCGTGGATGACCTCGGGGCCGACTCTCTGGATACCGTCGAACTGGTGATGGCATTCGAGGAGGAGTTCGATATCGAGATTCCCGATGAGGATGCCGAGAAGATCCTCACGGTGGGGCGGGCCATGGAATATATCAAGGAGAAGATCTGATCGGCCTGACTGAGTGCTATGAGCCAGCGAGCAACACGACGGGTGGTGGTGACCGGGCTCGGAGCGGTCACGCCGCTCGGTACCGGCGTCGAAAAGACCTGGCGGGGACTGTGCGCCGGCGAGTCCGGCGTTCGCCGCATCACAAGATTCGATCCCACCGGTTATCCAGTCCAGATCGCTGCGGAAGTCACTGATTTCAATCCTGCCGACTTCATCGATAAAAAAGAGATCAAAAAGATGGATCTCTTCATCCACTACGCCGTCGGGGCGAGCCAGATGGCGGTGGATGACGCCGGGCTGAAGATCACCGACGAGAATGCCGACCGCGTCGGCGTGTACATCGGAGCCGGAATCGGCGGCCTTCCTGCCATCGAGCATTATCATAAGATTTTCTGGGAAAAGGGACCCGACCGGATCTCCCCGTTCTTCATTCCGATGGTCATCATCAATCTGGCCTCCGGCCAGGTGGCGATCCGTTTCGGGGCGCGGGGGCCGAATTCCTGCGCGGTCACGGCCTGCGCGACCGGGAACCATTGCATCGGGGACGCCTTGCGGATCATCCAGCGGGGGGAAGCCGACGTCATGCTGGCGGGCGGTTCCGAAGCGGCCACCACGCCGCTGTGCCTGGCCGGGTTCGCGGCAGCCCGTGCGCTGTCCCGGCGGAACGACGACCCGCAGCGCGCCAGCCGGCCGTTCGATCGCGATCGCGACGGGTTCGTCCTGGGCGAAGGTGCGGGGGTGCTGGTGCTTGAGGAATTGGAGACCGCCCGCCGTCGCGGAGCGCGGATCTACAGCGAGTTGGTCGGATATGCCATGACCAGTGATGCCCACCACATCACCGCGCCGCCGGACGACGGCTACGGCGCGGTTCGCTGCATGGAGCTGGCTCTCAAGGATGCCGGGCTGTCCAAGGACGACGTCGGCTACATCAACGCGCATGCCACCTCGACCTTTGCCGACAAGATCGAGACGAAAGCCATCAAGCAGGTCTTCGGCGAGCGCGCCTACCAAATTCCGGTGAGCTCCACGAAATCCGTGACCGGGCATCTGCTCGGCGCGGCGGGCGGCGTCGAAGCGATTTTCAGCGTGCTGGCGATTCATCGCGGCATGATCCCGCCGACCATCAATCTGGATCATCCCGATCCGGAATGCGATCTCGATTATGTGCCGGGGAAGGCCCGGCCGGCATCCGTCAGTGTTGCCCTATCGAACGCCTTCGGATTCGGCGGCGTGAACTCGTGCCTGTTGTTCAAGCGGCTGGAGTCCTAGGCGCGACGGCGAACCCTCATGCCGTGCTCTATGGTCGGTCCTTCGACTGGCGACGCAGAGAAAGCGATCGGGTACACGTTTCGCGAGCCCAGTCTGCTCGACCAGGCCCGGACTCATAAATCGCACCTCAACGAAGTCAAGGGGAAGGGGCGCAAGCACAATGAGCGGTTGGAGTTTCTGGGGGATGCCGTCCTGGCGCTGGTCGTCAGCGAATCTCTGGCGACCGCTTTACCCGATTCAACCGAAGGGGAACTCTCGAAGCTCAAGGCCCACTTGGTCAGCGAGGCGGTGCTGGCCCAGGCGGCCAGAAGGCTCGATCTCGGGAGCCTGTTGCGGCTGGGTCGCGGCGAGGAGCTGACGCAGGGACGCCACAAAAGCTCCCTCCTGGCCGATGCGCTGGAATCGATCATCGCGGCGATCTACCTGGACGGCGGTCTGGAACCGGCGCAGGCCTTCATCCGTCGGGCTCTCGCTTCGGAGCTCGAAGGGCTGAAACACGCGGGCCGCCCCGTGGGCGTCCAAGACTACAAGACGCAATTTCAGGAATGGTGTCAGAAGCGGTTCGATACGTTGCCCCAGTACAGCATAGTCCGGGAGTCCGGTCCGGACCATCAGAAGATCTTTGAAGTCCGGCTCAGCCTGCGCGGAGACGTCCTGGGCGTGGGCACGGGACGGACCAAGAAAGAGGCGGAGCAAATGGCGGCCAAGCAGGCGCTTGAGCGGGTGGCCAGGTAACGTGGGGGCTCAATCATTCATGACGGTCTTTTCAACGGAGGCGTATGATGTGGCAAGGACGGCGAAGGTGGATGGGCACGGGTGTCGCGATTGCGGCGTGCGTTGTAATTGCGGCAATGGTGGCAATGGAGGGGAGTAACGTGCAAGGTGCAGAGAAGAAGGACGGCCCGCAGGCGATCATCAAGACGAAGTTCGGGGACATGGAGATCAAGTTCTTTCCGGAAGTGGCTCCGAAGCACGTCGAGAATTTCATCAAGCTGGCCAAGTCCGGCTTTTATAACGGGACGATCTTCCATCGGGTCATTCCGGGGTTCATGATTCAGGGCGGCGATCCGAACACCAAAGATCCCGTGAAGAAGGACACCTATGGCACGGGTGGCCCCGGCCACAACGTCAAGGCCGAGTTCAACGAGACGCCGCACAAGCGCGGGATCGTGTCCATGGCCCGGGCCCAGGACCCGGACAGCGCGGGCTCGCAATTTTTCATCGTGGTCGAAGATTCCCGATTCCTGGACCGCAAGTACACCGCCTTCGGCGAAGTGGTGAAGGGGATCGGGGTGGCCGACAAGATCGTGAACCTGCCGCGCGACAGCCGCGACCTGCCGACGGAGCGGGTGGAGATGACGGTCACGATCGTCGAGTAGGGCGGCCGGCGGCTGACGGAGGGCGGACAGCTCCGGCTCCGGCATCATGCGTTGAAGCAACGTGCCGCCTTGCCGCCGTACTGTTGGCCGGTCCGCCTTATCGGACTAGAAGAACGGCGTCCCGGCGCGTCATTGCTGGCAGAATTTTCTCACCGCTATGCCGGTAGCCTCCGTGTCCATCCCTCCCATCCGCCGACACATCAGCACGGCGGGCCGACAAGTCGCTCCACTCACCTCGACGCGTCAGGAATGAAAATAAATTGGCTGCGACCTGGGCACCCGTTGCTCCAGGCGGGTACCCGTTGCATTGTTGGAGCAACGGGTGCCCAACGGGTACCCGGCCTGGGATTACGTCGGCCTGTCTGATGGGTTAGCGAGTATGGATGGTTCGCCTGCCGGCGCGATCTCAACGAGCTAAGGATGGTGGTGCGGGTGGGTATGGTGAGGGTGGCCGGCGGGTTCGGCCATGGGCGGCATGAACTGGCCGGGCTGGATGATCCGGCTGCCGGCCTCCGGTTGGGCCGCGAGCTGCTCGGCCACCTCCGGATGGTGCGCGCGGATGTAGCCGGTCAGACCCGTCAGGAACCGGTTCGACCGCAAGCCCCCGCCTGAAAACTCCGTCACAAACTTCAATGCCCGGTCGAGCATGTCCGTATCCGCATGCGCGGCGATGGCCTGCTGCGGCTGCTGCTTGCGGAAGCTCTCGTATTCCTTTTTGAGCTGCTCGGCGAACGGCGGCGGCTGGGCCGCCGGGATGTGCAGGGGGCTCAGAGTCCGTCGCAGGGACTGAAGGGCAACGATCACCTCACTGTCCAGGGCGTTCAATCGAGCCTGAAAGTAACTGAAGGTCACCACCTCCACCAGATTGAAAAGCGCGGCGGCGTCTTCGCCCAGCTCGAACAGCTCCCTGTAGAAGCTCCGTCGGTCCTGCCCGAACTGCTCTCCCAGCCGCATCTGCTGGTATCCCACGTTGGTCTCCAGGTATACGCAGTCGGGCGGGCAGGCGATGCGAGTCATGCGGTGTTCACCGCAGCACAGGCTGCAGATCAGGCCCCCGAGGGCCGGGCACTGCCGTTTCCCTTTCCGGGCGTGGCAGTAAACGCATTTGCTCATTTCGGATCCGGTGGGGGTTTTTTGAAGTCGAAGCCGTAATCAGCGAAGCTGCGTTTTCGTGAGTCCTTCTTGATGGGAGACTCCAGGCCGTTCATCTCGGCGGCGTTGCCGTAATGGTACGGCACCAGGATGAGGTGTTTCTTCCGGTCCACGCCGATGTCGGCCGGATAGGGCAGAAACTCGGCGATGACGTCGAATTTCCGGTCGGGTCTCATTCGCCAGACTTTTCCCGCGGTGAAGTCGGAGACATACAGGTTGCCGAAGGTGTCGAAGTCCACGCCATCGAGATTGTGAAATCGGGATGAAAAAAACGAGTTGGAGGCCAGTTCGGTGATGGCGCCGCTCGCATCCACCTCCAGGATCTTCCCCTTCTTCCAGCTCACCACGATCAACCTGCCGGTCTTCGGGTGAAAGGCCAGGCCTCTCGGCCCAGCCAGGGACCGGTCCCGCACCGCCACCGAGACCGCATGATCCCGCGTGGTATCGACCCGATAAATGGTGTCGGCCTCGGTGTCCGAGACGTACAAGGACCCCTGCCCGTCATGGGCCACGTCCGCCAGGCTGGTCCCGTTGGTGACGGGGATGGTGACCACGGGGCGGCCGGTCCGCGTATTGAACCCGCGCAGCGTATCGAGATCCGCGACGTACAGCGTGTCATTGATGATGGCCATCCCTTTGGGCGCGTGCAGGACGACACCGTTTTCGCCGCCGCGGATGAATTGGAGCTTGACCAGCTTGCCGTCGGCATCGAGCTTGGTGATGAAGCCATTGTTGTCCTTGACATCCGGGTCGCCGTTGGCGTTGGAGATGAAGTATTGGCTTCCGGACGGATAAGCCAAGAAGCTTTCAGGCCGCTGGAGATCGGTATTCTGAAGAGCCAGGGTCGGGGCGAGCAACACAGCCAGGGCGAGCGTTGTGGTAAGGCAGACGAGACGGAGGATGAAAAACGGCCTAAGACCTGGACAGGATGGATTCCCCAGGGAGTTAGGCCATACGACCATGCGCATGAACG
>CAYZKG010000093.1:3458-11030 GCA_964478915.1 uncultured Nitrospira sp. | reverse complement strand
CTCAGCGTCCCGGGTTCGCCCAGGCCTGTCCCCAGCCGGTGTAGAGACCGAGCAGAAACTGGTCCCATTCCGATTTGGTGCGATAGACGGGATAGGGGACGGGGCGGATCGGCTTGTTGGAGGTCCACACGATCTCGAACTGCAAATCTTCCCTGATTCTTCCGATCCGCACGGTTTTCCAGGTGTGCTGGGTGTCGGCGTCTATGTGCACGATCCCCTCCGGCGCTCGAAGACTTTGGTTCGCCAGAGCCTTCCGTACGGCGCGGGTTTCCTCCGTTCCCGCCTCTTCAACGGCTTTCGCCCAGAGATGCACGCCGAAGTACGCCGCTTCTATCGGATCATCCGTCACTCGATTGGACCCATAGCGCTCCCGGAATCGTTTCACGAACTTGAGGTTTTCCTTGCTGTCGAGGCTTTGAAAGTAATTCCAGGCCGCGTAGTCGCCGACGGCTGTTTTGAGATCCAGGCTGCGCAGCTCATCCTCCGCAATGCTGAACGACAGCGTCGGAATCTTGTCGGGGGTGACCCCGGCCAAGCGCAATTCGGTGAAGAAGACTCCGTTGGTGTCGCCGTTGATGGTGTTGAGAATCACATCCGGGCGGGTCTCGACGATCTTCTGCACCACCCTCCTGACATCCTTCGTTCTCCCCAGCAGAAGGTACTCCTCGCCGATGACCGTCCCGCGGAGGGCCGCGACCTGCGCCTTGATGATCGCGTTGGCGCTTCGCGGAAACACATAGTCTGACGCGACGAGAAAGAAGCGCTTGCCGAGGGTGTCGAATGCCCATTTCACGGCCGGAATGATCTGCTGGTTCGGCGCCGCGCCGGTATAGATGATGTTCGGGGACTGCTCGAGGCCCTCGTATTGGACCGGGTAGAACAGCAGTCGGTCGTATCGCTCCACGACGGGCTTGACCATTTTCCTGCTTGCGGATGTCCAGCATCCGAAGATGACGGACACGTTCTCCTGTGTGATGAGTCGCGTGGCTTCCGCGGCATACATCGACCAGTCGGACTGCGCATCCACCACGATCGGCTGAATCTGTCTCCCCAACACACCCCCTTTGGCGTTGATTTCCTCGATCGCCAATAGGGTGGCGTCGCTGACCGATTTTTCACTGATCGCCATGGTTCCGGTGAGCGAGTGCAGGACGCCGACCTTGATCGTGTCCAGGCGGCCCGCGGATCTCCGAGATGATTCGGAGCATGCGGCGACGGCCACACAGATGCAGAGCAATGTCAGAGCGGCTCTTCTTCTCATCCCGTTACGTGCGTGATCGGCAGGGTCACGCGGGTGTTCCCTTGCCAATTACCAGTGGCGAGGGGATTGTAGCGTTTTTTTCGGCCGTGGAAAACAGGCCGGATTCAGCCGCGGCTGGCCGAGGCAGGCTCCTGGCCCTCCCGGGTCGGGGGCCAGCCGCCGCCGAGCGCCTTGTAGAGCTGGACGATCGAGACGAGATGCAAGCGATGGGTACCGGTAAGTGATAGCTCGGCCTCGAACAGGTTCCGTTGCGCGACGAGCACATCCAGGTAGTTGGCAAGCCCGCCCTTGTACCGCACGTTGGCGAGATGGAGCGCTGAGCGCAGCGCGTCCACCTGCGCCTTCTGGGCTTCGCGCTGCTCCCGCGCCGTCTTCACCGCGATCAGGGCATCCTCCACTTCCCGGAAGGCCACGATGACCGACTGCTCGTATTGGGCCAAGGCCTGCCTGGCCTGCGCTTCGGCAGCCTTCTGGTTGAACCCCAGGATCTGGGCGTTCACCAACGGCCCGATGATGGACGGGCCGGCCACCCCGAATTCTCCATCCGGTGAGATCAATCTCGACAGTTTGGGATCGGCCGATCCGTAGAGGCCGGTCAGGGACAGCTTCGGAAAGCGGTCCGCCTTGGCCATCCCGATGCGGGCGGTGGCCGCGCTCAGTTCTTGTTCTGCCTGGACGATATCTGGACGTCGCTGGAGCAGATCGGAGGGCAGCCCGGCCGGGACCTGGGGCGGCAGCACCTGCTCGGTCAGCGAGCGGCCTCTGGGGATGGGGCCGGGATTGCGCCCGAGCAGCACGCTGAGCTGATTTTCTTTCTGCACCACCTGCCGTTCCAACTCAGCCGCCCGCGCCGCGGCGTTGGCCCGTTCGGCTTCGAACTGGTCAGCGTCCAATTTGGGGATCATGCCCTGCCGCAGCCGCGCGCGGGCGATCCGTACCGATTCGTCCCATCCCTGAAGCGTGCGCTTGGCAATATCCAACTGCATGTCAAACTGACGGAGGTCGAAGTAGGCCTGCGCCACATTGCTCACCAGCTCCAGGATCACAGCCCGCCGGGCCTCCTCCTTGGACAGGAGGTCCGCCCGCCCCGCCTCATTGGCCCGGCGAATCCGCCCCCAGATATCCAGCTCCCAAGAGAGATTGCCCTGCAGGTAATAGTTGAAGGGGTTCGGAAAGCCCGGGAAGAGGAACGCGGTATTCCGCCCGAACGCCGGGGTGAAGTTGCCGGTGCCGCTCAACTGCGGGGCAAAATCGGTTCTGGCGATGAGCAGCCGGGCCTCGAACTCTTCGATAGTCGACGTCGCCCGCTTGAGATCCTTGTTTTCTTCCAGGGCGATCTGAATCAGCTCTTGCAACTTCTCGTCCTGCAGCAACTCCCACCAGGGCAAGTTCGCGATGGAGGCGCCTTCGGTCTCTGCCATGCGGAAGGCCTGGTATGGCGGCAGGTCCGGCCGGTTGTAATCCGGCCCCATCGCACAGGAGATCAGCAGCGGGGCGATCACCGCAAGGGCTGCCAAGGTCAGGCTCCGCATCTCACGCTCCTCCCTTCGGCTCGACCGCTCCTGTGTCCTCGCTCGGCAGCGGGGCGGAGCGACCGGTGCCGCGCTCACTCAGCCGCCGGACCAGCGTGAAGAAGAGCGGCACGAAGAAAATGGCCAAGAACGTCGCGGCCAGCATGCCGCCGAACACGCCGGTCCCGATGGATTGGCGGCTAGCCGCTCCCGCGCCGGTGGCAACAACCAGCGGCACCACGCCCAGGATGAACGCCATGGAGGTCATGATGATCGGCCGGAACCGCAGCCGGGCGGCCTCGATCGCCGCATCCGTCACCGGCATGCCGGCCTCGCGACGCCGATTCGCGAACTCCACGATCAGGATTGCGTTCTTCGCGGCCAGCCCGATCAGGGTGACCAGGCTGATCTGGAAGTAGATGTCATTGGCCATTCCGCGCAACCACACGGCGCTCAGGGCGCCGAACATGCCGAACGGGACCGCCAGGATCACGGCAAACGGCACGGTCCAGCTCTCGTACTGCGCGGCCAGGACCAGAAACACCATCACCACGCCGAACGCGAACGCCAGGACCGACTGCCGTCCGACCTTGCGCTCCTGGTAGGAAATCCCGCTCCAGTCCAGCCCATAGCCCCGGGGGACGAGGACCTCCCTCGCCAGCCTCTCCAGCGCATCCAGCGCCTGGCCCGAGCTGGTGCCGGGGGCCGCAGCGCCCAGCACTAAGGCCGTGTTGTAACCATTGAAGTGGGTGACCGGGTCCGGCCCGCTCGTGTATTCGGTCGTCACCACGGTGTTGAGCGGAATCATGGAGATGCCCTGGCCGGTCATCTGATTCATCGCGGGATTCATGGCGCGGACGTAGATCTGGGCGATGTCCTCGGGGTCCGATCTGTACTCCGGCGGCGCCTCGGTCTGCACACGGAACACCCGACCGAATTTGATGAAGTCGTTGATGTAGAGGTTGCCGAAAAACGCCTGCAGCGTGTCGAACACCTCGGAGATCGGCACCCCAAGCGCCTTCGCGCGCTCACGGTTCACATTGGCATAGAGCCGCGGGGCACTGACGCGAAAGCTCGTGGTAATCCCGGCGATGGCCGGGTCCCGCCCGGCCTTCTCGATGAATTCCTGGGTGATGGCGGCGAACTTTTTGAAATCTCCGCCGCTGGGGTCCTGGACCTGCAGGGAAAAGCCGCCTGTGGCGCCGAGTCCCCGGATGGAAGGGGCATTGAATGCCAGCACCAGCGCCTCGGGAATCGTGGCTGCCGCCCCGTAGGCCTGGCCGATCACGGCCGTCACATGCCCGCCCGGTCCGGCCCGCTCATTCCAATGCCTCAATGGGACAAACATCGTCGCGGCATTGGGGCCGCGCGTGTTGAACACGAAGTTGAGTCCCGACATGGCGTCGGTCGAATGGACCGCCGGATTGGTCAGCAGGGCGCGCTCGACTTTGGTCAGGACGGCATCGGTCCGCTGCTTGGAGGCGCCGTCCGGAAGCTGGACGACCACGATGAAATAGCCCTGATCCTCGTCCGGCAAGAAGCTGGGTGGAATCATGCTGAACAGACCGGCGACGAGGGCGATCACGACCCCGAAGACCGCCAGCGCCGGTGCCGCCCGTTTGATGACCAAACCGGCGACGACAGTGTAGCGGTCCCTCGTCCAATCGAAGGCGCGGTTGAAAAGCCTGAAACCGCGTTGGTGTTGTTCCGGGGCTCCCGGCTTCAGGAGGAGGGCGCACAGGGCGGGGCTGAGCGTGAGCGCGACAAATCCGGAGATCGTCACGGAGATCGCGATCGTGATGGCGAACTGTTGATAGAGTTGGCCGGTGATCCCGCCCAAGAACCCGACGGGCACAAAGACGGCACAGAGGACCAGCACGATCGCGATGATGGGCGCCGTCACTTCCTCCATTGCCCTCTTGGCGGCTTCCTTGGAGGAGCAACATTCTTCCGCCATGTGCCGCTGGACGTTCTCGACGACCACGATGGCGTCATCCACGACGATGCCGATGGCCAGCACCATCCCGAACAGCGTCAGGGTGTTGATGGAGAAGCCGAGGGCCTGCATGCCGGCCAGGGTGCCGATGAGGGAGACCGGCACCGCCACAGCGGGGATCACGGCGGTACGCCAGCTCTGCAGAAAGAGATACACGACGAGGATGACCAGGAGCATGGCGATCCCCAAGGTCTTGAGGACTTCCTCAATGGAGACCTCGATGAATCTTGTCGTATCGTAGGGAATGTCATAGGAGACGCCGGGCGGAAAGGTCTTGGCCAGTTCGACCATCTCGCTCCGCACTCGTTTCACGGTGTCGAGGGCATTCGCGCCCGGCGACAGGAAGGTCAGGATGAAGACGTTCGGCTTGCCGTTCCACCGCCCTTCGAGGGTGTAGGACTGGGCCCCCAGCTCGACCTTGGCCACATCCTTGAGGCGGATCATGGAGCCATTCGGCAGCGCCCTCACGATCATCTCCTCGAAGTCCTTCACCTCCGTGAGCCGCCCTTGGGTGATCACCGGAATAGTGAGCTCCGTGCCTTTCGGCGCCGGCTCCCGCCCAACCGTCCCGGCCGGAAAATCCCGATTCTGCTCGCGCACGACGTTCGCGATATCGGTCGGCGTGAGGCTCAATTGCGCCATCCGCACCGGATCCAGGATCAGGCGCATGGAGTAGTTCTGCTGCCCGAACGCGTAGGCGTCGCCCACGCCGCGCAGCCGCTTGAGATTGTCCACGATCCGGAGGATGGCGAAGTTGGACAGAAAGACGGTGTCGTATCGGGGATCGTGAGAGCTGAGGGCCACCACCGCGACCAGATCGGGGGACACCTTTTTGATCGTGATGCCCTGGCGGACGACTTCCGGCGGAAGCTGCGGCTCCGCCAGCTTCTGCCGGTTTTGCGTCTGAACCTGGGCGATGTCCACGTCGGTCCCGATCTCGAACGTGAGCCGGATCGTCATGTGGCCGTCGTTGGTGCTCGTGGAGTCGTAGTAGAGGAGATTGTCAATGCCGGGGAGCTGCACCTCGATGGGGCGCGCCACGGAGTCCGCCACCACTTCGGCGCTCGCGCCCGGATAGTCGGCCTCGATCTGTACCACCGGCGGAGTGATATCGGGAAATTGCGCGACCGGCAAGGCCTGCAGTGCCAGAAGCCCCAGCAGGACGATAACGATGGACAGGACCGATGCCAGGATCGGACGGTCAATGAGACGGAGAATATTCATACCTGGCTTTCCTCAGATGGTGCCCGGATCACCCTTTACCCATCACATTTCACGTCCCAGGGGGCGGAGAACCCGAGTCTGTCCAGGGAACCGGCTTGGCCTGGGCTCCGGGAACCACGCGCTGGATGCCTTCCACCACCACGCGCTCTCCGGGCTTCAATCCCTCCTCGATGAGCCACTCGTTCCCGTGCCAGGCGGTGGCCTGGACATTGCGCACCTCCACCTTGTCGCCGTCTCCCACCACATAGACGACCGGCCCGCTTGCTCCCTGTTGAATCGCGCGCTGCGGCAGCACCGTCACCCCGGTTCTCACCGCGCCCAGGAACCGGACCTTCACGAACTGTCCCGGAAGCAAGACCCGCTTGGGATTGGGAAAGACCAGGCGCACATCCATCGTGCCGGTCGTGGTCCGCAGCCCCACATCGAAGAGATCCAACACTCCCTCGTGCGGATACGTGCTGCCGTCCGCAAAGGTGATGACGCCGCGCAGGTCATAGGCCCCTGCTCCCTCGACTCGGTGCGTCGCCCGCTCCCGGCGCCGTTTCAGGATGAAGCTTTCCGGGGCGCTGACCGTCACGTACATCGGATCGACTTGATGAATGATGGTAAGCAGGTCGGTCTGCGCCGAGACCAACCGGCCTTCATACACCCGAGTCCGCTCGATCATCCCGTCGATGGGCGCCGTGATGAGCGTGTTGTCCAGGTCGAATTGAGCCTTGACCAACTGTCCTTTCGCCGCTTCCAGCGCCGCTTTTGCCGCCAGCTCTTCCGCCACCGCATCATCGACGTCCTTCTGGCTCACAGCCTGCTCGGCAAGAAGTGGCTTGACACGGGCATGATTTTGCTTCGCCTGGACGAGCCGCGCCTCGGCCTGGGCCACCATGGCTTTGGCGCTCACCATGGCGGCGCGGAACGGCACCGGGTCGATGCGATAGAGACGCTCGCCCTTCTTCACATCCCGGCCTTCCTGAAAATATCGTTCCTTGATGATGCCGGTGACCTGTGATCGGATCTCCACGGGTCGCGAGGACTCGGATTGACCGATAAACTCCGGTTCGTCCGGGACGGTCTGCGGCGTCACGGTCAGCACCGCGACTTCCGGGAGCGGACGGGCGAGAGAGGAGTTCGCTTCCTTCTTGCAGCCCGCTAATCCAAGCAATCCGAGCAGGGCGACCCATGCCGCAACGTAGGACAGGACGCCCGCCGTATGCTTCGGTGTTGAGGTGTTGGTCGTCATTCACTGCTTCCGTGTCGCCGCTCCGAATGCCGCGGCAAACGTCTTGGCAAACGCCGCAATGTCGGTGGTCCCCAGATGGTCCAGCGTCATGGATTGGGTGGGCCGAATCAAGCCCTCATTGAAGCTTCGATTCATTTCAATCATCAACCGTGCCGTATCCGGTGACAGGCCGGCCTTCACCATCGCCTTTTCCGCGTCCTCATACTGGAACTGCACGTATTTCAAATCCGGCTTCCCGATGGCCTTTCCAAGGAGGGTCGTGGCTTCCTGCATCGTGACCAACCGGGGGCCGAAGAATTCGAAGGCCGTGTGTCCCTGGAACGTGAGGTCGGCGAGGAACTCG
>CAYZKG010000093.1:0-3358 GCA_964478915.1 uncultured Nitrospira sp. | reverse complement strand
GGAACTCGCTGGTGTAGGGGATCGCTCCTTGATCCACAAGCCGCGTCAGACGTCCGGCATTCCGCCCGATCACGCGCACCTGCGCGCCCGTACGCAAGAGACGTTCGGCGACGATCTTGCCAACGTGGCCCGTTGCTCCCATGACAGCATATGTATGGCTTCTGTTCGTCATCGGATCACCTTCCCGTATGGCATCAGCCTTCTCACGTCATGCCACCGCGACTGCTAACTCTTCCAATGGATAGTTGCGCTCGCGCCACGCCGTGACCCCGCCGGCCAGCGGCCGGACTCGCGTGATGCCGTTCGTTTTCAGCAGCAACGCCGTCCGAGCGGCTGGCGCAGATCCACGATCACCAGCTCCTGGCCGTTGTCCATCATCTCCTTGAGCTCGTCCGGCGTGACCCGCGCGATGCGCAATGCGAGATTCATTTTCCCGGCTCCGGCCAGGGCCCCGGCGGCAAGCAGCACCGGGATCGCCGGCACCGGCAAGCCGACCTGCTCGGCGAAGACGGAGACGAAGAGGACCACCCCTCCGTGCTGGATCAGGAACTCAACGGCGTCGTTCACGGTGTCCTACCCGCGCCGACCGCGGCTGCCGCCAGCCGCCGCTCCAACAACCTCGCCAGCTTCGCTCGCATCTCCTCGATGGGCAACCGCACGCGATCCCCATGCCCGGCCAGCACCCATTCGAAGCGATGATCCAGGAGCTTCGCGATGGACCGCAGCAGGTGTGGCTCGCTCCAGACCAGATTCTGCGGCGCCCCAAGCGTTTCACTCTCCGGCTCCCACCAGAGGTGATCGCCCGTGAAGAGAAACCGCTCGTCATAGAGTAGCGCCATGCTGCCCGGCGTGTGGCCCGGCACCGGAATGGCCTGGAACTGCCGGGCTAGTGGCACCGTTGCCTCTCCCTCTATGATCCGCTCCGCACCAGGCACGGCGTCTGCATCGGCATGATGAATGATGCGCGTCGCGCCGAAGTGTCCGGCATAGCGGTCGCAGTCGGCCACGTCGTCCTCGTGCGAGAGGAAGATGTACTTGATGCCGCCTTTCCGTTCAAAGAACTCGACGAGCTGTTTCAGGTAGCGTGGCGAGTCCACCAGCCAGTTGCCGTCCGGATGCTCGATAAAGAAGCTGTTGGCCCCGAACGACTTCTCCGAGTTGAAGCCGCAGTAATAGACACCGCCTTCGAGGTGGATCGGGAAGCTGGCCCTGGCGTCCTGCAATCGTCCCTTATCGCTCCGCTCGGTGCCGATGGAACCGACCGGGCAGGCAAGAAGGGCCTGGTAGGCTTGATGGAGTTGCGCGTCGCCATCCGGCTGACGCAAGACGGCAGAGTAGTCGCCGACTTCCTCGAAGCTTTTCGGCGCGAGCTGCCGGCAGGTGTCGCAATTGATGCAGGTCGCATCCACGAAAAAGTTGCCGGCGACGTTCGTTGAGAGCCTTTTGCGGACGTCCGCCATGTGTGCCTCTCCTTACATCACCACGCCGCCGCCAGCCCGGATGTTGTCGCCGGTGACCCATCCACCTTCGTCGCTCACGACAAAGGCCACGACATCGGCAATATCTTTGGGCGTGCCGAGCCTGGCCAGAGGAGACGCTTGCACACCGATGGCTCGGAACTGGGGGTCGCTCAACATATCAGCTTCGGTATAGCCAGGGGAGACAGTGTTGACCGTGATCTTCCGGGGCCCGAGTTCTTTCGCCGTCACTTTGGTGAAAAACTCCAGCGCTGGCTTGGTGCCGCCATAGGCCGCGATGCCTGGAAAGGCAAGTCGGGTGCCGCCGGTTGAAATGTTGACGATGCGACCGCCGTCCGCCATGCGTTTGGCCGCTTCCTGCATGGCAAAGAACTGTCCCTTGGCATTGAGCGCGAAGATGTGGTCGTACTCTTCCTCAGTCATCTCGGCCAGCGGCTTGTACGTGAAGATCCCGGCATTGTTCACCAGGATGTCCAGCCGCCCAAAGGCCTTGCAGGCTTCCTGGAACAGCCGTCGGATGTCGCCGACCTTGCTCACGTCTGCCTGAATCGCAACGGCTTTGCCGCCCTTCACCTCGATGCCGGCGACGACCTTCTTGGCCTCGTCGGCGCTCTTGGCATAATCCACCACCACGCTCGCCCCGTCCTGCGCCAGCCGCTCGGCGGTGCCGCAGCCGATACCCCGCGAAGCACCCGTCACAATCGCGACTTTTCCTTTCAGTGAAGCCATACTCTGTTCCTCCTTCTGTGAATCTCCGCACCGTTACAGGCGAAGCGGTTTGATGGGCGAGAGCGCCAATGCGCCTTCATCGTCCGGTCCTTTCTAGGCCTCGCTTACTTCTCGATCTCAAATCCGTCGTTCTTCCACCAGCGCCAGCCGCCTTCCAATTCCATCACGGGATAGCCCTTGCTGGCGAACTCCACCGCCGCGGTCGCCGCAAGGTGGCAGACGTGGGAATAGCAATAGAGCACGTTGATTTTATCCTTCCGCAGCCTCGCCCTGACAATCTTCGCGTCGTGCCACTGGTCCTTGGGCAGATTCACCGCGCCGGGGATGCGGCCTTCTGCATAGTCCTCCGCCGCGCGCACATCTACAATGTGGACCAGCTGGCCCTGCTTCGCCCATCGTTCCAGCTCCACCGGGCCTGTCGTGAAGGCCATTTTATCCTCGAAATATGTCTTCGCCTTGGCTGCGCTCGGAATCTTCAGTTTCGTTGCCATAGTCGTTCCTCCGTGGCTTTTCCTGATACTCGACGAGTTTGCACAGCGTCGAGTCGTACAAAGGGCCGCATCTATTGGGCACCACAATGCTCACATGGTGACGAAGGTTCCCTCTCGGAGTTCTCGCAGCGTCTGCTCGATCTCCCCTTCTGTGTTCATCACGAATGGCCCATACCGCGCGATGGGCTCATGCAGCGGTTTCCCGGACACCAGCAAAAAGCGAACCGGCGTGTTCCCTGTGGTCACCTTCACATGATCGCCGTCGCCCCACACGACGAGCCGTGGGTGCGAAATCATGGTTCCGTCTTCGTTGTCATCGTCATGGCCGGCAAATGTCGCCTCGCCCTCGAACACATAGGCAAATGCCGTGTGGCCTCGTTCGATCGGCTGGATGAATGAGGCATGGGCGGGAACGAACACATCCAGGTAGGTGGGGTTGGCGGCGATTCCGGTCACGGGGCCGCTGATCTCATCGACGGTTCCCGTGATGACCCGGATGCGGGCCCCGTCCTCCCGCTTGATTTCAGGAATCTGGGCGGACCGGATATCCTGGTAGCGCGGCGCGGTCATCTTGAGCTTCGCCGGCAGATTGACCCAGAGTTGGAATCCGGCAATCCCTTCCGGACGCACCTGCGGCATCTCCTCGTGCATGATGCCGCG
>CAYZKG010000092.1:0-11070 GCA_964478915.1 uncultured Nitrospira sp. | reverse complement strand
GATGGCGCCCATGATGTCGTACCGCTTGAAGTCGCGGCGGGGGCTGCTCGGGCAGAAGTTGTGACAGCAAAGAACGACCAGACTATTTTTCATGGTCATCGGGCGAGTTCGCGGAGCTTGCGTGGCTCTCGGTGGGGGAAGCGCGGAGGGACAGGCTGAGGAGGGCGAGGCCGCTGGAACTCCTGAAAGTTTCGCTTCACGCGTTCAAGAAACTGCCGCTCGGTAGGGGTATTCGGAGCCAGCCTCTGGTATTCGGCAAACTCGCGCGCCGCTTCTTCCCGTTTTCCCATCGCCCTCAGGGACATGGCGAGACCGAGGTGGGATCGCGCATCGTTCGGTCTGAGGCGAACGGCGGCGCGAAACTCCCGCTCCGCCCCGTGGAGATCGTGTGATCTCAGGAGCAGGAGACCGAGCTTCCGGTGGGCTATGGCGTTCGACGGGTCCAGCGCCAGAGCTTGTTCGAGGAGTTTCCTCTCGGGCAGGGTCCCCGGAGGGAGATCCCGTGTCGGCGGGAGCGGTCCTGTTCTGTGACCCTGTCTGCTGTCAGCCAGGTAGCCGGTCTCCTCCGATCCGCCGAGCACGGAGGCGCGCACCAGAAGATCTTTGGCTTCCATCTGGTTCAGGACCTGCTCGCGCTGCTGGAGAATCACTTCTACATCGGTCTTGGACTTCAGCGCCGCGAGTTCCCGTGTCTTGCCCTCGAGTTCCTGCCGGAGTCGGTCGGCTTCCTCTTTCGCCTGTTCGAGTTCGCTCCGGGTGCTTTCATTCTGCCGGAGCGCCTCGATCTGCCGAGCCAGAATTGCCGTGTCGATCTTGCAGTTGACGTTCACGCGCACCACCGTGGTCTCGCCTTCATGCATGGTCCGCGTGGCTTGCTCGGTGACTTCCACGATGCCGGCGGTATAGGCGCGGATCTCATCGCGGCTCAATCCGAAGTTCTTCACCTCGGTCACGCCCTCCAGATAGGTGCCGACCTGTTCGAGCGCCAGACGTTTGGCTTCCAGTAGGGCGAGCCGTTTGGCGTCGGTACGGGTGTCGTTGTCGCCCATGCGATATTCCCCGGTCGCGGTTACGGTACGGATGTCCGCGGTCGCTACCGCGGGGAGTCCTGCGAGGATCAGGACACCGGCGATCCCCCACGCCGCAACGCGGACTGGACTGAGCGTCATCGGTCCTCCGTTTGTCCGTAGAACTCTGTCCGAAGGGTAGCGTAGAGTGGTGCCGATGTCCAGTTTCATACCTTGGCTCGTTATGAGCGTGCCGGCGGTTCTGGACTCCCATGCTCGCCACAGCGCACCACAGGCCACGCGATTCCGGCCCGTGTGTGGTCGAAGCCCATGAATTGGTAGAATACGGGGCAGGGTGCCACCATGATCAAGGTGCTTGCCATCGTCGGCGCGACTCTTGCGCTGCTGGTCGTGCTGATTATCCTGCTGCCGTTCCTCATCGATTTGAGCAGATACCAAACGCAATACCTGCCGATTGTCGAGACCGCACTGAATCGGAAAGTCAGCATCGAGGGCATGCGCTTGACGATCTTCCCCCGGCTGGGGGCGCGGCTGTCCGGCCTTGTGGTGATGGATGATCCAGCCTTCAGCACAAGCCCGTTCGCGTCGCTTGCGTCGGTGGACATCGGTGTGAAGCTCAGGCCGCTCTTCCGCGGGCGCATCGAGATCGCGGATGTGGCGCTCCGAGAGCCTGCGATCACGCTCATCAAGGATCAGCAAGGGATCTGGAACACCTCGACCCTCGGTCGGACCGAGCGCGGGCCCACCTGGTCGACTCCCTCGAGTGCGGCACTGCAAGGGCCCTTTCCACTCCTGGCGCTGCTGGCAGTGGACCGTCTGGCGATCGCCCGTGGAACTGTGACCTATCGGGATCAATCCGTGGACCCTCCGGTCGAGTACGGAATCCGCGATCTCGAGGTCCTGCTCAACTCCGTCCGGCTGGGTGAAAGCCTCAGCCTGTCCGCCGCAGCGATCCTACAACCATTCAACCTCCCGATCGCCGTCACCGGAACGGCCGGCCCGCTCAAGGAGACCGCGGACCTCCCCTCCTTTGATGGCACGGTTCGCGTCGGCAATACGCCGTTTGCGGTGCAGGGCAGCATGGCGGCCGGAATGGTGACGCTCGGCATCACGGCGGACCGGATCCAGACCGCTCAATTGCCGGAGAGACTACAGCTGCCGACCTCCATCGAGGTTCGGGACCTGCGCGCCGCGGCCGAGCTCACGTCTCCTCAGGTTCGCCTGAAGTCCGTGTCGCTGAACGTGTTCGGAGGAAAGCTCACGGCCAAAGGCGGCCTGATGCTGGACTCCGTGCCTTCGCCCTTTGATGCCAAGGTGGCGGCCGACGGCATTCAGCTTGGCCCGGTCATGGCCGCCGTGGGGAACCGGAAGCTCGGGATGCACGGCCGAGCAGCCGCCGAGCTCGCGCTGCACGGGCGCGGCTTCTCCGAGGGCGAGCTCGCGCAGACCCTGGAAGGCACCGCGCACGTCCTCGTCAAGGACGGCCGGATCGAAGGGATTCATCTTGTGAAAGAGGGATTGGCCCTGTTGAATGCGTTGGGCGTGCTGCCTGAAGCGGGCCAGGCGAACGTGACGGTCTTTTCCAGTCTGGAGGGACGCTTCACGGTCAAGCGCGGCATTATTGCGGTGGAGCGGTTACGCATCGACAGCACGGACTTTCAGGCCACGGCCACAGGGAAGGTCGGCTTCGATCAATCGCTCAAGCTGAAAGCGTCGCTGATCCTGTCAGACGCGCTCAGTAAGCGGATTGGCCGCGTGCAACTCCTGAAGATTGCCTTGGTTGATGGCCGTCTCCGGGTACCCATGGTGATCGGTGGCACGGTCCAGTCCCCGACCTATGCGCTGGATATGGAACAGGTCGGCGCGCAGGTCCAGAAGCAGGTCAAAGGAAAATTGCGAGAACTGTTGAAAAGCAAGGAAGGCGCCGAGGCGCTTCGGAAAGCCGAAGATGCCATCAAGGAGCTGTTCGGCCGTTAGCGTTCCGATCGTTGCGGGGAGCGGGTCAGGTCAGGCGGCAGGTATTCTCCTCTCGCCCTCCGGCCACGGCGTCTCCCGGGACCGTCGCCAGGATTTTGTAGTGCCCTAGCCCCAGTTCCTTGCCGTAGGCCTCACCGACCAGTACATCCTGGACGTGCTGGTGGTCCCAGGCACGAAAGTATGAACGGCCTTCCTTCAGCCCATCGAACTCGTGGCCTTCCAGCGCCTTGAGCACTGCGCCGGTCTCCGTAGTACCGGCCCGCCGGACCGCCTCGAGAATCTGGATCATGGCGGCATAGCCGAGGTAGCAGCGGGAGGTCGGCGTGTGGTTGTACTTGTCGATCACGCCTTGGATGAACCGCCTGGAGCTTTCGGTGTTGATCTTCGGATCCCAGATCAGCCCCCAGATGCCCGCATTGTTCGCATAGCCCAAGGGCCGCCCGATCTGTTCGCCCCCGATCATGCCACCCACACCGATCTTGTCCTTCGTCAGTTCCAGCTTCGCGTAGGTCTTGAGGGCGTTCACCAGATCCCAGCCATACAGGTTCAGAATCACGGCACCCGGCTTGGCCGTCTTGGCCTCGGTCATCACGGCGGTGAAGTCGGTGGTTCCAAAGGGTGTTGTCGCGCCGCCGATGATTTCGCCGCCATGAACCCGAAGCGCCTCGGTCATGGCTTGAAGCGCCGCCCGGCCGTCCATGGTATCGGCGGTAACGGCATACCAGCGCCCGCCATAGGTCTTGATGATCTGTGGAGCCACCGCCTGCGCCATCATGCGCGCGTTCGGCATGAACACGAACGTATGCGAGTTACACTTTGTGGTCGTCAACTCCATGATGTGCGGGCAGGTGGCCATGAACAGCTTGTTCTCCTGCTTGGCCACTTCCGAGACGGCCAGCGCCACCTCGCCGTTGAAGGTGCCCATCAGGAAATTCACGCGATCGTCCTTGATCAGTTTCTGCACCGCCTTCCGCGCCGTCTCCACACTCGAAGCGTCGTCGGCTTCGACGATGCTGACCGGCCGGCCCAGCACGCCGCCGCGCTTGTTGTACAGGTCCAGCGCCACGGTGGCGCCGTGGACGTCATGGATGGAGGACGTCTTGTAGGGACTGGACAGCGGGTCGATGATGCCGACCTTGATCGGCTCCGCGGCATATGCCCACCGCCAGTCGCCCAGCGCCAGCGCTCCGCCGGCCAGGGCAGAAAGTTTCAGGAATCGCCTGCGCGAAATCACGCTCATCGCCAATCCTCCTGTGCAAGAGTCAACCCGGTAGTGTGCGCAGCCCCCACAGTAGAGCTTGTCGCAACGGGAGTCAACAGCGGCGAGGCGGCATGGTTTGTTCCCGATGCCTTTTCTGGTACCGATCCTCCCATCCTCCCGCTATAATGGCCCGGCTGTGAGCAGGTGGGAGGCATGGCTTCTGCCTTGAAGGACCCCGATGTTCTGATCGTCGGCGCGGGGCCGACCGGCTTGGCGCTGGCGTGCGAGCTCGCGCGGCATGGCCTCTCCTTTCGAATCATCGATCAGGCCGAAGCGCCTGCCGGCATCCCGAAAGCGGTTGGCGTCCAGTCGCGCACGCTGGAAGCGCTCGATATCATGGGCCTGGCCGAGCAGTTCCTGGCCCACGGCCACAGAATTTACGGCTTCAATTTGTATGCGAAGGGCCAGCGTCTTGCCCACGTGGCCTTGGACGACATGCCCACGCGCTATTCCTACATGCTGACCATCCCGCAGAGCGAAACCGAACGGCTGCTCACCGAACGGCTGGACAGCACGGGTGGGCGCGTGGAGCGGCCGGTGCGGTTCACGGGTCTCAAGCAGGAACAGGAGGGCGTCAGCGCCATGCTGGATTCCAGCGCCGGAACGGAAACGGTGCGCGCTCGCTGGCTTGTCGGATGCGACGGCGCGCACAGCGGCGTGCGGCACGCGCTGGATCTTGCGTTTGAAGGGAGCCGCTACGAAGAAAGCTTTCTGCTGGCGTATGCGCGAATCGAGACCGATCTGCCTACCGACGAGGCGCACGCCTTCTTCACCCCCGAGGGACCGGTGGCCGTGCTCCCGCTCCCTCTCGGCCGGCATTACTTGATTCTCCCGCTCTTGAAGTCTGTCTCTGAAGAGGATCGGACCGCCGTGAGTCTGGAAGAGGTCACATCGCTGCTCGTGGACCGGGGCCTCTCGAACGTCCGCATGGTCGAACCGATCTGGCTGACGAAATTTCGTGTCCATCGCCGGATCGTGGGGTCCCTCCACGTGGGTCGGATCTTCCTGTGCGGGGATGCGGCGCACATTCACAGCCCGGCCGGCGGTCAAGGGATGAACCTCGGCATTCAAGACGCGTTTAATCTGGCCTGGAAGCTCGCCCTGGTCCAGCGAGGAGCCGGCAGGCCGGTTCTGCTGGATAGCTATCATCCCGAGCGCCATCCGATCGCCGAGGCGATTCTCTCTGCGACCGATCTGGCCACGAGAGCGGTCATGCTTGTGAATCCCGTGGGCCAGACGGTCCGCAATCGCCTGGTGATGTTCCTGACCTCATTCGATGTGGTTTGGCAGCGGCTCACCCAGGGAGTGGCTGGCCTGACATGGAATTACCGCCGGAGCCCTATTGTGGCAGGGCAGCATTCGAATGCGATCAGCACGCTCCTCAGTGGCCAGCGCGCATGGGGTGTCGCGCTCGAGGCCGGCGATCGGGCGCCTGACGGCACGGTGTGGCGGGCCGGCTCAGATACTCCGGTCCGGGTGTACGAGCTGCTGCGCGTCTCACGCCATGCCCTGTTGCTCTTTGCGGGACAGACAGCCGCCACGGACTCCCGCAATCTTGCGGTGATCGGCCGGCAGGTTCACGACCGGTACAAAGGCCTCATCGATGTTCATCTCATCTCCGGCGCGAGCCTGCCGAAGGGGCCGGACTGGGAGGGCTCTTTGCTGTTGGACCGGGAGGGTGCTTTGCATCGTCAATATGGCGCCGGCTGTTTCTATCTGATCCGACCGGATGGCTATATCGGATACCGGAGCCGGACTCCCGACGGAGACCGGCTCTTCGACTATCTTCAAACGGTGTTCACGTGAGGCGTTTGATCCGCTCTCTTCCGCACATCGAGTCCTATATCACGCACGCCCGGCCTCAGTTCGAGCGGCTGCTCGGTGAGCTCGTGGAGATTCCTTCGATCAGCATGGATCCCGCGCATGCCCCGGACATCCATCGAGCCGGGAATGTGGCCATGCAGTTTCTCCGCGAGCTTGGAGCCGAGGCGCATCTGGTGAAGACCACAGGCTATCCGGTGGTCTCGGGCGGCTGGCACACAGGGCGCAACCATCCGACCCTGACGATCTACAACCACCTCGATGTGCAGCCGGCCCAGGAGCCGGAATGGCGGCGAGAGCCGTTCAGTTTTTTCACGGAAGACGGCGTGTACCATGGGCGGGGCACGACGGATGACAAGGGACCGGCGCTGACCGCGCTCCTGGCGGGACGGTATGCGATCGAGCAGGGCGTGCCGATCAACATCCGGTTTCTCTGGGAGCTGGAAGAGGAGATCGGCAGCCCGCACTTTGCGGACGCGGTCAGGCAATCGGCGTTGGTGCCGCGGCCGGATTCGGTATTGGTCTCGGACACGATCTGGATTTCCCGGCACCGGCCGGCGCTGCCGTACGGGCTCCGCGGGATGCTCGTAGCGCGGCTGTCGCTTCGCACGGGTGACCACGACGCCCATTCCGGGCTCACCGGCGGGGCGGCTCGCAACCCGCTGGCGGAACTGTGCGCGCTGGCGGCGGCCTGCGGGGATGCCCGGACCGGCCGCGTGAAAATCCCGGGGTTCTATGACGACGTGCTCCCTCCGAGTCGAGCCGAGGTCAGGAATTTTCTCGCCTCCGGCTTTCGAGTCAGACAGTTCATGCGGGCCCATGGCCTCCAAGCTCTGCGGACCACGGACCCGGCCGAGGTGGTTCGGCGGATTTGGAGCGCCCCCACGTTCGAAGTCCATGGCGTGGCAGGAGGCTACACGGGTCCCGGTGTGAAGACCGTCGTGCCGGGCGAAGCGGAACTGAAGGTCAGCATGCGGCTGGTGCCGCACCAGGATCCCCGGAAGATCTTTGCGCTGCTGCGACGGTTCGTGGCCCGGCAGAACCCCCATGTGCGTGTCGAAGCGGCAGGGATGCTGCGGCCGTTTCGCGGCGTCTTTTCCGGGCCGTATGCGGACGCGGCTCGCCGGGCCATGCGGGTCGGCTTCGGGAAGGAGCCGGCATTCATCCGCGAGGGCGGCTCCATCGGAGCCGTCATGGTGCTCCAAGAAGCTTGGCGGGTCCCGATCGTCCTGATGGGGCTGAGTCTGCCGGAGCACGGCTACCACGCGCCGAACGAACATTTCGATTGGGGACAGGCATCCGGCGGGATGCGGGCGTTTGCGGCGTATTTCAACGAAGTGGCGAAATTGCGAGACAGGCAATAGGCGATAGGCTATGGGCAATGGTCAGACGGGGTTTCGCCTCACGCCTCACGCCTTACGCCTCGCGAGCTTGCCAAGAGCGGCTTGAGCGTCGGGTCTGCATCGATCACGCCCTTGAAGGCTTCGTACCCGAGCAGATAGCGCCACGATTCGACGGAGGCACCGGGGACCAGCTCGTACCATCGTCGCGCCTCGGTCAGCGGCTCCACGAGATCCTCGATGCGGCGTTTCGGACGGAACAGCAGCGCATACGCCCGGGCATAGGCCGCCGAAAATTTCTCCAGCGGTCCCTCGGCAAGCTTGAACGCCTCTTCAGCCTCCTGCCCCCCCTTCCCCAGATCGGGATCCTCGTACGTGTGGTTCCACACCGCTTTGGCGACCCGCGACCAGGCCAACTCGGTCAGCAGCCGAACCCGCAGCGCGATCTTTTCGGGTGGGATCTCGGCCAGCAGCGCTTCGTGAATAGTGATCGCTGCGGCCTGATCGTTGATCCACCGGTAGGCGACGCCGACCCGGAGCCGGTTCTCGAGGTCGTGGGGACGGACCTGGGCGAGGCGCTCCATGACCGGGATCATCCGGTACACGTAGTCGGCTGGGGTGGGCTGCGAGAGGCCGGCCATCTCCATGCCGAGCGAGATGTCCAACCGTCCGGTCTGGGCCTGCATGGTCCAGTACAGCTCGCTGAAGCGGCTGGCCAGGGCCGGCTCGAATACCTGTTGCCGGTGGAGCCGCGCTCCGGCCTCCAGCAATTCCTGGTAGAGCTCACGAGACAGCGCCGTCAGGGCTTCGGGCTGCGCTGGATCGACGATCAGTACCCGGTTGAGCAGGGCTAGCCGGTCGCGGTGCTCCGGATACTGCACGGCTCGTCCGACCGCGGCGAGCAAGACGCCCGGGGCATCCGCGGGCTCCCACCAGACGCCTGAATCGGGGACGTAGCCGCCCGATTCGGTGACGAATGGCGCCGTCACGTCTGTTCCGGGCTCCGGCGGCAGATTCAGCACCGCCATGTCGCCGGGGAACCCGAGCTTCTTCAGGCCGGAGAGCACCACCCAGCTCACGGTGACCGATTTGATGGCCCGCTTGGGACGTTTGACGGTATTGGCCCATCTGTAGGCACCCGGCGCATAGCTGACCGGAGCCAACAGCGGATCCTTGTAGAGCACCTTCAGCCGCACCATCGTGGCCGGCGCCGAGACGGTGGGTCCGTCGGTCCTGAGGCGAAATGATGCGGGTGGCAGCGGTCGGTGATCCAGAGGCTCGACCCGAAGCCCACCGGCGGGCGGCGACAATCCCAGACGATCCATCACGAAGACGGAGGGGACGTATTGCGTCAGGTTGTCGAGGAAGATCAGGGCATCTTTTCCAGGCCATAAAACTTCCACCCCCCGCTCGCGGCGCTCCACCGCACCGTCATGCGCCGGGGCCAGTCGTTTCCAGCAGGAGGCATAGACGGGATCGGAGTCGGGTGGAAACGCCGGCCGGCGCGGCCGCGCCGCAACGGGCGCCGCAGTCACCAGGGAAGCCTGGCACGCGAAGTCCAACCGGCCGGCCGTGACCGCATCGCCGGATGCCACCGCTTCCGCGTACCGTTGCACTGTCGCCACGACCGGACTCTTGTGGGTGCCGCGCGGCTTCGCAGCGTGGGCCGTTTCTCCCGCGGCAATAAGCAGAATGGCGGTGAGCATGATCGAGACGGGAGCACCGGCCGTCAGCGAATGGCTCATGCATCGCCTGAGCATCGCCAGGACTGTAGCACGCCGGCGTGATTAGACGGAAGAGGCTCGCAGCCGGTCGAGCTCTCGCTTGAGCCGCTCCGGATCGGGCACGCCTTTGATGATCAGCGGAGGCTGCTCATCGGCAGGCGTGATCACCAGCGAGCCGAGGTCGAACCACCGGTTCAGGATCTCGCGACGGATGGCGACCGATCGGATCTGCGAGAGAGGCAGTTCTCGGGTTTGAGCGCCCCAGAGCCCGGAGGTGATCCGGATGCGGTGGGAGCTGATCTGATAGAAGGCGCCATAGTGGAACCACGCCGAGATCCCGAAAAAGACCCCGATGGCCAGGGCGTAGAGCCCGACGGTTTCCCAATCGCCTGACCGGAACGCAAAGGCCGCCCGCAGCAAGGCAAAGGCCATGAAGACGAACAGCAGCGCGTGATCCGCCCAGGACGCATATCCTCTCCAGAGGACGCGCTCGTACGGCGGCAGCGGAGGGGCGCGCACCGCTACTCCACCACGATCGTGGCCTTCATGTCATGGCCGGGCATGTCGCAGAAGTACGGGTAGGTGCCCGGACGGTCCGGGACAAAGCGGATCTCGGCCCGTCCCTCGGAGGGAATGATCACGCGCTTGAATCCTTCCGCCCCGAACTCCGGCGCGCCATTGCCCGAGATATTGAGGTTGACGCCCACGAGTAGCTTGACCGGGACGAAGGCGTGCAGTTCCGCATCTTGGTTGTGAAAGACCAGTTTGGTCCTTCGGCCGGCGTGCAAGATCACGGTGTTCGGAAGAAACTGTCGGCCGCGGATCTCGACGAGCACCTCTTCTTCCGCTTGCGGAGCGGCGAAAGGTGGAGCGGCAACGGTCGGTGCCACGGCCAGCCAGCACATTGCCAGCAATGCGGATCGGACTAATCCTGACCGCACGACGTGCTTCATGCTCCTCATTCTAGCGCAGAGGGCCGCATCCTGCACGACTGCCCAGCCATAAGCCATCAGCGCTGCGTCGCTATTGGCCCGCTGCAGCGAAGCTGTTATACTCTGATGCCCACACGGTGCCCCATGTATAGATTGCTCATCATCATCGGTCTGCTCGTCGTACTCTATTTCCTGGTCCGAGGCGTCGTTCGGGAGTATCTCTCCGGCCGGGGCGGAACTCGGACGTTGACCGGCAAAGATCAGATGGTCCAGGACCCGGTGTGCCGAATGTACGTGCCGAAGGCGTCGGCCGTGGCGTCGGAAATCGGCGGGCAAACCTACTACTTCTGCAGCCGGGACTGCGCGCAAGCCTTTGCGCGGCAGCTTTCCGGTTAACTTCCTATTCCTTGCTTCATCTGGGAAAATAGCTGGGCTTCGACCTTCGTGCGGCTCGGAACGTTGCCGGCATGGAGGAAGGGTTAGCGAGTATGGCTGTCTCGATCGCCGGCGCGATCTCAACGAGCTAAGTTTAGTCGGGGTAGTCAGCAACCCGAGTAGGAGTACGAGCTCAGTTTCTCGTTCTTGTCGAATTTCAGCGTGATCTGGCACTCGTTGGGCGTGTAATTGAACAGGGGCAGGCTGGTCTTCCCTCCTGACACCCGAAAATAGGTCCAGGTCTCGCCCCCGAAAAACCGCGGGGCCTTGCCGCTGGGCGGGCCCCACGTCTTCTCGAACCACGCCTGGTCCTTCCCTTCGAATTCAGCCGGCTTGAGCGACGCCTCGAGGTAGGGATTCCCGCCGCATCCCGCCACCAGCAGTCCGGCCACCAGCACTGCGCGCATGATCTTCATCCCCATGCTCCTTGGTTGATCCAAGTCGTGCGGGTTTGATTCTAGACAGGGCTCGAAAGGGAGTCAAACGCCCGGCCGCTGAGCGGCGTTGTCTCTTCGGCGTCGGCTCCAACGAAAAAAGGGAAAAAAGGGGTCG
>CAYZKG010000091.1:0-11135 GCA_964478915.1 uncultured Nitrospira sp. | reverse complement strand
CCAAGACCGCCTCCCTGAAGCCAGATGGCACCTACCACCTCGACACGACCATCGACGCCAGTCGGGATGGCCCGATACGAAGGCGACGCCTACCATCAGGTGGAGCGCAACGATATCCAGAAGGTTCCCGGCAACCCGTGGTTCATCTGCACGTTGTATTGGGCGCACTACCTGACCGCACGCGCGAAAGCCTCCGAAGACCTGAAGAGCCCTCTGCAGATCTTGGAGTGGGTCGCCGAGCACGCGCTGCCCTCAGGCGTCCTCGCGGAACAGGTGAACCCTCATACCGGTGAGCCGCTGTCCGTGTCGCCGCTGACCTGGAGCCATGCGGCGTTCGTCAGCGCGGTCATCGAGTATCTCGAACGACAGCACGCAATTGAAGTGAACTCGAACTAACTACGGAGGGCATCATGATCTGGTGGCTGCTCTTGACGGTCGCGTTTCTCGCCTACGCCAACGGGGCCAACGACAACTTCAAAGGCGTGGCGACGCTCTTCGGCAGCCACACGACCGACTATCGCAAGGCGCTCTGGTGGGCGACGGGGACGACGTTGGCCGGCTCGTGCGCTGCGATCCTGCTCTGCGGCGGATTGGTCAAGGCGTTCAGCGGGAAGGGCCTGGTGCCGGATGCCCTCACCCATGATCCGCATTTCCTGCTTGCGGTGGGTCTGGGGGCGGCGCTGACGGTCATGTTGGCGACGGTCACCGGTTTTCCGATCTCGACGACCCACGCCCTCACTGGTGGTCTAATCGGTGCGGGGCTGACCGCCGTCGGGACAGTCAGCGCCGGCAAGCTGGGGCAGAGCTTCTTCCTGTCGCTGGCGGTCAGTCCGTTGTTAAGCTTTGCGGCGACCGCGGTCCTGTCTCCGGTGTTGCGATTCACCCGACGGCACCTGGGCATCGAACGGCACATGTGTCTGTGCGTGGACGGAGGCGCGCCGCAGCCCGTGGCGGTCCAGCCGGATGGGACGGCCGTGCTGCAAGCCACCGGCCTCTCGCTCAGCATCGGGCAACTCCAGACCTGTATCGAGCGCTATCACGGCCGGATCTTCGGCATCGATTCGCAGTGGGTGCTCGATCGAGTGCATTTCCTTTCGGCCGGGGCGGTCAGTTTCGCCAGGGGCCTGAACGATACGCCGAAGATCGTCGCCCTCCTCATCGCCGCGCAGGCACTCAGCATCCCTCTGTCCATGAGCCTGCTCGTGATCGGCCTCGCCATGGCGATCGGCGGGCTGCTGAATGCGCGACGAGTCGCCACGACGATGAGCGAGCGCATCACGGCGATGAGCCATGGCCAGGGCTTCACCGCGAACCTCGTCACCGCCGGGTTGGTAATGCTTGCCTCACAGCGGGGACTGCCGGTGTCGATGACGCATGTCTCGTGCGGCAGTCTCTTCGGACTCGGCACCGTCAACCGATCAGCCCGCTGGGGCGTGGTGCGCAACATCCTGCTCGCGTGGCTCATCACATTGCCATTGGCAGCCTTCCTCGCCGCTGCCATCTATCGCTTCTCATAGACCATTTGGGACCATACGTGAAGAGGACCAAAGAGGAACGGAGGCAAGCTCCGTCTGGAAGGACGGGGCAGACCGGCGCCACAGCAGGCAAGATGACGTGGTCTGGTCACGTCTCTGGGAACACCGTCAGCGGCACAGCGGTCTGGACCAAAAAGAACGGGCAAGTTCTCCACTCGACCTCCCCGGGAAAGAGGAGGGGGGAGTCCTCCTGATCAGAAGAGGACAACCTTATGGGGGGATAGGGTATTACGATAAGGATTCGCTCGTTTCGGGGAGCCAATCTTGATGACGCAGATCATAGAGATCGCTCGAGCGATGCGCTATCGTAGGTTTGTCGTTGAAGGGGGAATGCAAGCCGGAGAGTCCAATGAAAGCGACTGACCCGCTCCGGGCTGATCATGACGTGCTGCGCGCCAAGCTGTGGTCGCTCGAACTCTATCTCCCGTCGAGCCATGAATGCGCGGGCACGCTCTCCCGCCTCACGGAGTCCCTTGCGTCTTGCCTGAGATCTCACACCGAGCGGGAAGAGCGTCTGCTCGCGAGGTTCACGTTGCGGCGCGGCGAGCCGCCAGGCGAATCGCTCCAGCATCTGCACGATGAGCATGAGAATCAGCGAACGCGGCTCGCCATCCTCCATGACCTGTTGACGCGAGGCGAGGCGGTGCCGGAGGACCAGCTTGCGACGCACGCCTCGTCGCTCATCCAGGATCTGCGCGAGCACATGGCGCAGGAGGAAGCCGCGGTGTTCCGCGCGCTTGATGAGCAAGCGCTGACACGCGGGGCTGCAAGCGCGAGGGCTGAGCTGATGACCGAGCCGCCGTCGCATGACTACCGAGCGGCGATCGATCAGCGCATTCATGCGATCTGTCTTGACCGCCATCTCGATCCCTCGGCTCAGGCGAGCACGGAGGCAGGGTGTCGCATTGAGCGGTTTCTTCCCGAGTTGATCCAGTGAGCGTCCGACATGCACGGCAACAACCTCATCGATGATGAGGACGCCGTCACGGAGCGGATATGCCCGCAGTGCGGCAACCTGGACGCGACCGGCTGCTGCCCCATTCGGGCGCGAGCCGAGTGTTGTCTGTACCGCTACCTGCCGCTGGTGCTCGATGCCATCGAGAGTGTGCAGGATCGGCAGCAGCGCGTCGGTGACGTCGAAATGTCGGGATGCGCGTAAGCCAGCGATTCGAGGGAGCCCTGGACGTCCGTGCCGGCGCGCGGCGGAGACAGGACTCAAACGAAGGGGGATGCCATGGCGCTCATCAGGTGGATGGGGGAGGACCTGCTGGAGCCGTTTCGAGACTTTGCGGACTTTCCAGCCGAAATCAACCGGTTGTTGCGGCGGCCGCTGCTTCCTGCGACATGGTTGACGCCGAAGAACGGGGGGCAATGGCTTCCGGAAGTGGACATCACGGAGGAGAAGGACCGCCTGATCGTGAAGGCGGACTTGCCGGGCATGAAGCAAGAGGAAATCAACGTCGAGGTATCAGAGGGGGTGCTGACGATCCGAGGGGAGCGGAAGCACGAGACCGAGTCGAAAGAGGGCAAGACGTACCGGGTGGAGCGCAGCTACGGCAGCTTTCTGCGCAGCTTTACCCTCCCCGCCGGCGTCGATGCCGCGAGGGTGAACGCGGCCTACAAGAATGGGGTGCTGGAAGTGACCTTGCCTAAGCTGGCGGAAGCGAAGGCCAAGCAGATCAAGGTCGAGGTGAAATGAGGTGGGGTGACCAACCTCCAGGAATGAGCGATGACACGCTGGGTGATCGCCGTCGCGTTGCTTGGAACAAGCGTCTGCGTGTCATCGTTCTTCCAGCAGACTGACATCCACGGGCTGAGCCGGCCGGTGATGCGGCGGGAATGGGTCGGGGTGGCCAGTTGGTGCGGCGGCGGCGAGCGACTCAATCGCCACGTGGCGAAGCGGGTTATCGATCTGACGCGGGGTGCGTTCGTTCGACGTGCAACTGGTGCGGTAAGGTCGTGAACGCGGAGGTTCCGATGGAGAGGCGGCGATTGTGGATGATGTGGTGGTCGGGGATTTTTACCGTGGCGGCCCTGGTCCATGTGGTGCGTGCAGTAGCCAACATGCCTGTCACCATCGGCACGGTGGCGATTCCGATGTGGGTCAGTTGGGTGATGTTCCCTCTCGCGGGATTCATCGCAGGGGGGTTCATGAATCTTGCCGTCAAGAAGAAAGACCAGGTGCTGCCTCAACCACCCACGAGAAGGGGTGGCGGTTTTCATCCGCAATCGGCCCCCAAAGAAGAGCTCCAGCATGCTGGCCGGACGTCCTCTGGCATCCAGAGCGGAGCTCCGGGCTGGAACGACTGGCCGGATGACGAATAAGCGGATGCGCAATGACGAGCGGAGGCGGACGAACGCGGGAGGACAAAATGCAAATCCGTGAGCTCATGACAAAAGACCCGGAGGCGTGTCTGGCCACCGAGAGTTGTGCCGACGCGGTGGCCATCATGCAGCGACGCGATTGCGGCTTCGTGCCGATCGTGAACAACCACGCCGGCAAGCGGGTGATCGGGGTCGTCACGGATCGCGATATCGCGCTGCATCTTGGCCAGGCCGATGATGAGGCGGACGACGTACCGCTGAAGGCCTGCATGACCAAGGAGGTGAAGTCCATCGCTCCGAGTGCGAGTTTGAGTGAGGCAGCCGACCTCATGGAGCGGTTTGCGATCCACCGGCTGCCGGTGGTGGACAACGGCCGGTTGGTCGGGGTGCTGTCGCTGGCCGATATCGCGCGGGCGACGGATGAGCGGATGGGCTTTCGAGACTGGCGCGAAGCCGAACAAAAGGTCACCGAGATTGTCGAAGCGATTGCGGCCATACGGTAGCGGAGGAGCACATGGCGAACGCTCGAGGATTCCTGAAGCGGCAACAGACGCAGCAGCAGAGGCAGGGGAACGGCAACGTCACGATCGATGACGTCGAAGTCGCGCGGGTGGCATACAACCTGTACGAGCAGCGAGGCCGCGAGGATGGGCATGCGCTCGACGACTGGTTGAAGGCCGAGACCATGGTGCGGGAACAAGGCCGGCAGACCGACCGGATCCTTGCGTAAGAGAGCCGAAACTCCGAAAGGGGTGATGCGCGATGTCGTGGGTGGTGATCCTCTTGGTCGTGCTCGTGATTGCGGGGGTGTGCTGGTTGGGGTGCGGGAAGAGCTGCAAGCCAAAAGGGCCATGACAGCACCGCTTGAAGACGTCAAAGGGTTCCTCGATGCCGTGGCCTACCGGGAGGGGCATCCCCATCCGCCCGGAAGGCCGGCGTATCATCCATTCGTCACCATCTCTCGCCAGACGGGCGCTGGGGGGCATACCCTCGCTCATGTCCTCTTCCAAGAGATGAAGAAGGAGGACGATCCGCTCTTCCAGGGGTGGCAGGTATTCGATCGGGAGCTGTGCGAAAAGCTCCTGGAGGATCCTCAGCTGCACATTTCCATGCAGTCGCTGCTCACTGAGGAGTACCGCTCGGAGATTGAGGATGCGATCTGCTCGCTCCTCGGCGGCGAAACGCCCCGGCACGTGGTCGTCAAGAAAGTGTTTGAAACGATCCGGACCCTCGCCACCTTTGGGCGCGTAATCATCGTGGGCCGGGCCGGCATGTGCGTGACCAAGGGGATGCCGGGCGGTCTCCATCTGCGGCTGGTTGCCTCAGAGGCCACGCGGATCAAACGAATGATGAGCTGGTTGCAGGTGGATGAAGCGCAAGCCCGGCAGACGGTGTACAAGCAGGACCTGCGAGGAGCGCGGCGCGGCTGGTCACCGCGATGGATGGCGCGTTGTCGACCCTCGTGGCGGCGCCTCGATGGCTCGAAGCGCGCGAGCGCCGGGAGTCGACATGGATGTGCCGGATGATCGACGATCCCATCGAGCGGCTGCGCGCAGCCGGACTCTCCGTCACACCGGTCGTCAAGCGGGGCGACCCGCGACACGTCCTGATTGAAGAAGCCAAACGTTGGGAGGCCGACGGCCTCTTCGTCGGAGCGCGGGGCGTGCGAGGCATCAAGCGGTTCCTGCTCGGCAGCGTCTCCACCGCGGTGGCGATGCAAGCGCCCTGCCCGGTCGAAGTCATCCGCCCGGCGTCAGGACGCCTCGAACAGCCACAGGCCATCCGTCAGCCGGCGGAGTCGTTCACTCGGGGTGGAAATCACCGGAGGTGACGGCCCGGCGAGATGAACATCCTGATGATGACGAACACCTATGCGCCGATCGTCGGCGGAATTGAGCGGTCGATCAAGGACTTCGCGGCCGCCTTTCGCCGGCGCGGTCACCGCGTCGTCATCATGACCCCAACCGTTCAGCCGATGCCGCCGCGCGAACGGGACGTGCTCCGAGTGCCGGCGATTCGAAGCGCCTTCCGCGGATCGGCGTTTTCCGTCGCGCTTCCCATGTCTCCTCGGATGGTGGGCAGGCTCCTGCGCATCCACCCCGACGTCATTCACGCGCATCAGCCGTTTTTGCTGGGCAATGCGGCGCTGCGGCTGGCGCACGCCTGCGATGTCCCGCTCATCTACACGCACCACGTGCGGTTCGAGCAGTATACCCATTACCTGCCGTTGAGCTCGCCGTCGACGGAGCGGTTCATGACGGAGCTCTCCGTGTCCTACGCGAACCTGGCCGATCAGGTCATCGCCCCGTGCGAGAGCATCGCCGCGTTCCTGCGAGCGCGAGGGGTCCGCGCGCCCATCGCCGTGATTCCGACCGGCATCCACGTCAGCCGATTTGCCGCAGGCAACGGCCGCGCGGCTCGGAACGCCTTCGGGATTCCGCGCGACGCCTTCGTGATCGGGCACATCGGGCGATTGGCGCCGGAAAAGAACCTGAGCTTTCTTGCCAACGCGCTCGTCCAGCATCTCCAAGCCGAGCGTCGCGCCCATTGCCTCATCGCGGGCCGTGGTCCGTGTGAGCGGGACATCCGCCGGATCTTTCACCATGCCGGCGTCGAAGACCGACTGCACATGGCCGGCATCCTGGGACGCCAACAACTCATCAACAGCTACCATGCCATGGATGTCTTCGCCTTCTCCTCCAAGAGCGAGACGCAGGGCATCGTCCTCATCGAAGCGATGGCGGCCGGCACGCCGGTCGTGGCCCTCGATGCCTCGGGAGTGCGGGAGGTGGTCAAGGAGCGTCACAACGGACGGTTGCTGCCACAGGAGGACGTGACGGCATTCGCGGCTGCCCTGCGATGGCTCGCGGCGTTGTCGCCCCATGAGCGGTATCGCCTGCGTCGGGCTGCCCAAGCGACCGCAGCCGATTTCTCGATGGCGCGCTGTGCCAAACGGGCCCTGCAGCTGTACGAAGAAGTCCGAGCCAGGAAAGCCGCTCACGGACAGGCTCACGATGGCCGGTGGACCGCTGCCCTGCGCCGCCTCAGGACCGAGTGGGACGTGTTCAAAACGGTGACGAGAGCGACGGGAGTGGCGTTTCATCTGGCGCCACCAACCCGTGGTGTCATAGACGAGGCCGTCACCGAGGACGGAGGACGCTGATGTTCCTTGCAACGGGGATGCTGCTTGGCACGCTGATGCTGGGCGCGCTGGACATCGTGATCCTGGGATCAGCCCTCTTTCCCGCAGCGCTGTGGTGCCATGCGGTGTGGGTCTCGACGAGTCACTTCGTGGCGTGGCAGCGCATCCTGGTCATGTGTTTCGCGGGGGTGGCGGGGTATTTCTTGTACGGGGTGACGCTGATGGCGATCGTGGGAGCGCTCAGAACGGCGCTGCGGCTGAACCTGCGGGAAGGAACGTATGCGCTCGTCTCCATCGGGGCGATCAAGTGGGCGCTGGCGACTGGTCTGAAGGCCCCGGTCTCCGTGACGTTCATGAATTTCATCCTCATGACGCCGCTAGCACCACTCTTCTATCGGCTGATGGGCGCGAAGATCGGCAGGAACGTCCATATCAACTCCAAATCGTGCGCTGATCCCTCGCTCCTTGAGATCGGTGATCGCTCCGTCATCGGCGGACACGCCACCATCATTGGGCACGCCTTTGAGAAGGGGAGGCTGACGTTGAAGCGAGTCATGATCGGCCGCGATGTCGTGGTGGGCCTCAACGCCGTGCTCCTGCCAGGGGTGGAAGTTGGCGATGGGGCGACGATCGCTGCAGGCGCTATCGTCCCGAAAGACACCGTGGTGGCACCGGGCTCGAATTACCTCGGCCCTGCCCACGGCAATTGGCATAGGACCTAAGAGAGGCGTCGGACAGGGCGCGCGACAGCGCGCCGAGACGCCGGTGCAAAAATCCCCGGATGCCCCTATGACGCGGATCATGGAACGCAGAGCGGCCATGCCGTAAGCTAAGGGTAGGTGAGCCTCTGCCTTCAGGGGCGCGTTGACGGGTGGTGCACCGCAATGAGAGCGACGGAGGAACTGCGCAGCGGCCACGATGCCCTGCGGCTGCAACTGGCCAGACTGGAGGAGTGGCTGCCGTTCGCGTCGGCGGCCCCGCTCACGCTCCAAAACTTGACCCGCTCTATCGCCCGCCTGCTTCGAGACCACACCGAACGTGAGGAGTTGTTGCTCAGCCAACTCCAGCATCATCTGGGCGAGCAGCCTCATGCACACGAGTTGCAGCTCCTCACTGACCATGAACACCAGTGCAAGACCGTCACAGCGCTCATGGCATTGCTCTCGAGGTGCCGAACAGCCCCCGTCGATCAACTGGTGATCTGCGCCACGCACGTGATCAGCGGGTTGCGGGAGCAGATGGCGCACGAGGAGTCGCAGGTATTCCCAGCCGTCGATCAGTTCTTCGAGACGCACGCTGAAGAGTGGCGCCGCATGCGCGTACCGGAACCAGCCGCCAGTCAGGGGGGGCACGCGCAGCCGCCTGCGGAACCGGGTCGCCCTCCCATCATCGCGAGCGACATGCTCGTCGAGGATGTGCTCCGCGTCCATCCCAGGGCCCGGGAGATCTTTCAGACCTTCGGCATCAACGCGCAGACGGAACGAGAGGGGAGGCTCTATGGCCTTGAGTGGCGCCGAAACGTGGACGTCGAGGCCTTGACGCTGGCGCTGAATCAATCCCTTGGCGTCAACGGTGGCGCGATGCCGGCCTCAAATCTCCTGTGGAACTCCTGTGACGGACTGATGGTGATCGATGCGCAGCGGCGCATCCTGGCGATGAACCCGGCGATGGAGCGCCTCGTTGGCCGACGCGTGCAGGACGTCGCCGGCCAGCATGCCTGCGGATCCCTCCTGGCGTGTCAGGATGCGAGCGGCTGCGCCTTCGCAAGCCACCCCGAGCGCTGCCCGGGACTGAAAGCGATGCGACGTCGCAGAGCGGTCAGTGTCGCGGAGTACACCATTGCGATAGCGCGAGGGCGGCACCGGCCGGTGGTGGCCAGCTACACGCCGGTGCGCGGCTCCACGAACGGTGGTGTCTGGGCGCTGGTGAGGGTGCGCCACAACCTGTTGCAGAAGCGTCGGGAGCGCCATCTCGCGCAGCAGGCGCTGCGTGATCCGCTTACAGGGCTCTTCAACCGAGCCGGAATCCTGGAGGCCTGCGCCAACGAGCTCAGTCGTGCGAGTCGCCATGCTCATCCAGTGGCCATCGCCATGGCCGACCTCGACGGGCTGAAGGCGTACAACGACACCTATGGCCACCTCGCTGGAGATGAGGTCCTCAAAACCATCGCCGGCTTGTTACAGAGCGGCCGACGGGCCACCGAGGTGGTGAGTCGGTATGGTGGTGATGAGTTTGCCTTGCTGCTTCCTGAGACGACCGCGGCGGGTGCCACGGCGGTGATTGACCGTGTTCGGCAGGCGGTGGCCCAGATCCCATTTCCGCAGGGCAACGGAGGCGCAGGAAGCCATGCGCCGGTTGCGGTGACGCTCAGCGTGGGAATCGCCGTGTTTCCTGAGGATGGGACGACGCTGGGGACGCTCTTGGAGAAGGTGGATGCGCGCTTGTACGAGGCCAAGCATCGCGGCCGGAATCAGGTCGTGGGCCCTGCCGACTGTCTGGAGCGCCGCCGGCATCGCCGGGTCAGCCTCGATGTCCCCATCATCCTGAAGACCCCGGATGCAGCGGGTGCCCCCTCGACGCAGGAAGGCCGGATCATCAACGTGAGCCTTGCCGGAGGCTACTGCACGGTCGCGCCATGGAGCTCCCTCCTCCGCATCGGGGAGCTGCTCTCGTTCTCCATCACGATCCCAGCCACGCACAGGACAGAGTTCCCCTACGCTGAACTCGCGGGCCACGGCCGGATCGTCCGGGTTCAGGGGCTGCCCGAGACGGCGCGCGGCGAGAAACGCATGGGCATCGGTTTCGCATTTGAAGACGACGTGACAGGACTTCCAAAGGACGCAGGAAACGGGCGGGCGGGCGCACAGCGTGGGTGAGCGTGATTGACGACACGGGCTTGCGCGTTTCGAGTGGGAGCGAGGCATGGATGAGCGGCGGGCCGTCTTGTATTGTCCTGTTCGAGGAAAAGATGTCGTGGTCACCTTTCGACAGACCGGAGGAATGAATGGACTGCTGCCCGGAGTTCCGGGTGGCTGGACGATGAAGGGATGTTCGGGGAAGAACGATGCGTGTTTCGGGCGAGCGTGCCCGTGCGCAGGAGCATGGTGGAGCGTGACGCTGGGCCTGGACATAGAACAACGTGAGCAAAGCGATGGGGTCCACCCCGGCATAGACTCCTGAAATCCGCTCAGTCTTCTCTCACAGCAGACCGGCTCCCAGCCCGACGGCAATGAACCCTAAGAGCGTGGCGACGAGGATCTGGACGCTGCGCATCGTGATCTTCGGCATCAGCCGCGCCCCCAGCCAGGCCCCCAGAAACGCCGACAGCGCGGCTGCGATCAACAAGCCTCGGTGTTCCATCCCCGCAGTCAGCTGTTTCCAATAGACGAGCAGCCGCGTCACATCGACCAGGCACGCGATCACGACGCCCGTGCCGATAAATTCTTCCTTCGACAATCCGGTCTTCAAGAGAAAGGCGCTGCGCAACGCTCCCTGATGGCCCGAGAGCCCGCCAAAGAATCCGCTGAGGATGCCTCCGAGGGGCACGTACCGCGGATCCACAGCCAGATGCTGGAAGCGCGGCAGCTCCAGCACGGCGAAACCGATCATCAGCAGGGCGATGACACTTTTCACCGGCGTGATGGCGTGCGGCGCTGCGAAGAGCGTGTACGTGGCGATCGGCGGCAGATCCGTCAGGTGCACCAGTACCCACGCCCCAAGGAAGGCGCCGCCCAAGGCCGGCAGGCCGAATCGCCAGACGACTCGTCGCTGCGCGCGCTTGCCGATTAAGACGAGCTTGAACAGGTTGTTGAGGAAGTGCACGACGGCGGTCATGGCGATCGCGAGGCTGACGGGAAAGAAGAGCGCAAAGACCGGCATGAGCAGCGTGCCCAATCCGAAGCCGGAAAAGAGGGTCAGCCCCGACGTGAAGAAAGCGGCCAGGCAGACGATGACGTAGTGCATCGCCGGCCATTCTATCATGTGCACTCGTTGACAGGCAGGCTCCCCAAGGCATCCTCGCGACATCCTCGCCCATCGACAAAATGAATGAGCGCGCGCCCCTGACATTTTGGGCATGCCGGTATCGCATGTGTCGCGGCCATCCGGAGCCATGTTATAATAATTTCGTTTGA
>CAYZKG010000090.1:0-11297 GCA_964478915.1 uncultured Nitrospira sp. | reverse complement strand
GATCGGGAGCCGACCGAAGGCAGCCCGGTATTCCTCGGCAATTTCGGATCGCCGCTTCAGAAAGGACGCAAGACGGCTCAACTGGCAGAGACCAAGCGCCGCCTGAAGGTCGGTCATTTTGAGGTTGAAGGCCGCCGGATTCAACGTGGATTGCTCATCGTATCCGCGCAACGCGCGGACCGTCTCCAACACCGCGTGATCGTTGGACAGGACCATGCCGCCTTCGCCGGTACACAGCAGCTTCGTGGCATAAAACGAGCACACCACTGCCTGGCCGACCGTCCCCACGGCGCACCCGGCCTGTGTCGCGCCGAGGGTCTGTGCGCAGTCCTCGATGAGCGGCACCCGCAGTTGCCGTAGCTTCCCAAGGTCGGCCGGCAGGCCAAACGGATGGGGCGCGATGATCGCCCGCGTGCGGGTCGTCACGGCCTTCTTCACCTGAGCCGGGTCCAGGGCATACGTCGCCGGCTCGATGTCCACCAGGCGTGGGACCGCGCCGATCCGCACGGCGGCCAGCCACGGGGCGCTGCAGACATAGCTCGGCATGATCACCTCGTCGCCGGGCCCCACCCCCACAGCCGCCAGAGCCAGCTGCAATCCGGCCGTTCCCGAACTGACCGCCACGCCGCCTTGCAAGCCCATCCAGGCGGCCATGGCCCGTTCGAATTCCGACACCCGTGGACCCTGCGCCAGTTGGCCGGACCGCGTCACCGCAGCCACAGCCTCGAGCTCTTCAGGCCCCAGCGTCGGTCGAGAATGAGGGATGACAGGGGTAGCGCTCACGATCCGATATTGATGAACAGCCTCAAGGGGACGAACCCTTCGGCGTTCGTCACCCGACCCTGAATCCCTCGGAAATGCGCCGAGGAGCGGATGATGTCCACGATGGTCAGCTCCTCGATATTGGTCTTTTTCACCTGGGATTCATGGGCTTGGATCGCCTCGATTTTATCCTCCAGCACCGAGTCGATGTCCACGAAGACGGTGGGAGAAAAGTTCTGAGTGGTCGGACCTTCATAGAACAGCACGTTCCGAGTGTAGCGCGTGGCGGTGATGGTGCCAACGGCGATATTTCGGTGATCTTGGTGGGTATCATCGTGAAAATGGGTGAAGATGAAATGCGGGTTCAGTTCGCGCACCACGCCCTCGATGCGCCGGATCAACTCCTGGCCGATCGGCACCTGGGTGTCGGGATAGCCACCCCAGTAAATCCGCTCCACGTTCATGACCTTGGCGGCCCGCTCCTGCTCGAGCTTGCGAACCCCCAGCGGCGCGCCTAGCTCCCCTTCGGTCATCACCATCAGAAAGACCCGATGGCCGTTCTTGGCGTACTTCAACAAGGTGCCGCCGCAGCCGGTTTCGATATCATCGGGATGCGCCCCGATCGCCAAAATCCGGACCTTTCCGGAACGGTCTCCTCTCATCGCTCCTCCTTCTTCTCAGTCGGCCGGCTGGGCCGGCGTGAGCTCGCACCTGGCCTGGCGAAGGTAGTGCACCCCTTCCCGGCCAGAGGTCAACAGCAAGTCAATCGCCGCCATTCCGGGAAGGAACGGGTCATAGCACTGCGCGTACACGGGATGCTTGAACTCCTGTTGCTCGATCTGGATCCCGGCGGCCTCGAATCGGGCGGTATCCAGGTATCCGTGGGCTCCCGCGCCGACGAGATACCGGGTGGCCCCGACCGCTCGACAGATGTCGATCAACCGGTCGGTCGGCTCGTCACGAACCTGCATCCCCGACGCCATGCGCAGGGGCGTGCGAATATCGAAGGCATCCAGCAGCCACTTGAGGCATGCGACAGTGAGATCAACCAGCCGGTCCCACGGCTGCTCGTAGAGTCGGAGGAGTTGCGGGAGGAACTGCGGCGCGTAAGGGGCCCGGCCATAGTGCATCTCCAGCGTCCGGGCGTGTTTGGCCTGCCAGTTCACCGATGAGTTGATCCGGACCTCGTTCAGCCGCTGCCCGAAATCGTGCAGGACCGGCACGGTGAGCCATTGCCAGCCCTGAGCCGTCCTGATGCGATTGCGGTTCTGCCATTCGTTCTTTTTGAACTGCACGGTCTCCAACAGCACGAACAGGTCGGCCCGGTCGATCTTGTCCAGATAGCCGAGCCACGGCATGAACTGCGGCTGGTGAATCGCTACACGCATCGCTTTCAATGCAAATGACCCGGGACCGGTCCGACGAAGATCGGGTTGCTCAGGATCTCACCGTCTCCGCGAACCTCCACGCGATAGGCGTGCCATCGACCGGGCGGAAGACCGTCATCCGTGAACCGCCGCTGGAACGGCGTCTCACCGCTGAGGCGGGCGACCACCTCCCCGGAGCGCACGATGGTCACCGACACGGGATGGCGGCCCTGATCGGTGGCCGAGACTGCCACCTGCACGGCCACGTCCCTGGCCCCTTCCGGATCCAGAGTCTCACCGGACTCAGCGCCTCGCGCCCCGCCCTCGCATTCGACCCGAAACAGATCCAGCCGGAGGCCGAAGTCCTTGCGTGTCTGCACCACTCCGTACAGCCGGCCGGACCGGACAGCATCCGCCAGCCCTTCCGGAGTCCGCTCTCGGACGCGAAGCACGGTCAGCACCTGGTCCAGTTCGAGCGTGTCGTGGCCCGGCCCGTGAAACGCAATCTCACCGGTGATGAACGGCGGGACCGCACGCTGGCCCGTGAGGTACAGTCCCAGCACCTGATCCCAAATGCCGCCTGGCTGCGTGACCGTTCGCGTGTCCTGATACACGCCCCCGAAGCCCGTATAGCCCTTGGTGAGCATGAGAGCCTCAGGATACCGGTCGGTCTTGACCGTGACCTTCCCCAGCGGTCCGAATGAGAACACATTGAAATCGATCGCCTCCGGCATGGACCAGAGCACCACGCCGCCACGCGCCGCCACCGCGTCAATGAGCGCCTGGTACGGCTGGTACTCCAGGCGGTCGTCATAGGCACTGAAGACCGGCTGCCCGAACGGCCAGGCATTCAAGAGAAGAACCAGGGCCACCACAGACAGGACGAGGGCTGGCAGCCGACGCCGCTTCTCCACCGTGTACATGGTGACCCCGACGCGAGCCTGGCGCAAGACCGGCCGGCGCCAGAGCCACGCGGCTGGGACAAGGAGCAGCACCGGCGACAGGTTGAGCCCGCTCATCCATCCATAACGGTAGGAGCCGGGATTCCCCGAGACCGGTAAGCTGGCATACTCCTCGGCGCTCCGCAGGCCGAGCACGAGCAAGTTCTTCTGTGAGTTGTGCATCGTCAGATTTCCGCCGGTGAGGGAGCCGGTCCAATAATAATGCGGCGCCACTTCGACACCGGGCACCAGGAGCACCCGAGGATGGCGCGCCTGAGCCGCAGTGACCTCTTGGAGAAATCGCTGCACCCCGTACTCCAAGACCGAGGGAAGTGTGTATGTGCGCTTGAGCACTCCCCGCAGCGGGGGGAGCCCATACTCATAGCGGAGGACGAAATTATCCGTGAGGACCACCGCCTCGATGCCCAGTTGCTCGGCCCGCTCGGCCAGTTGATCGAGGCTCAGACTGCCGGTGCTGACGTGGCTGTGGACATGGACCGTGGCCACCAGCGGACGAAGGCCCGCGGCCCGGGGTTCGACGGGTGGAATGCCCTGGGCGTTCTCCGCAAATGCCGGGACACTCATCGCCACAAGAGCGCTTAGGACCAGGCCGGTCCACAGCCCCGTGACGAGCGCGCGCCTGCTGGCTGAGCTCTGCCGAGTCGAGCCCAGGCCAGCTAAGCTCTCCTCATAGACCGCATCCACAGCCTGGACCATCTCGCCAGCCCCGAATCGGTCGTCAATGCTGGCGCTGGCCGCCGCGCCCAATTCCTGAGCCCAGTCAGGCTTCCGGAGCAGCTCATCCAGCGCGTTGGCGAGGGCAACCGCATTGCCGGGCGGCACCAGGAGCCCATTACTCTGATGTTGGATGAGAGCCGGCACGCCGCCGACGCGGGTTGCGACCACGGGCCGGCCGGCCGCCATGGCTTCGACCAGGGCGCGTCCCATGCCCTCGTTCAGTGACGGCAGGACAAACACGTCCATGGCCGCCAAGCATTCCGGCACATCGTGCCGCAGGCCGAGGAACCGTACGGAATCCGACAAGCCGCGTGCCGCCGCCAACGCCTGCAGCTCGTCGAGCAATTCACCGGCCCCGACGATGACGCAGTACAGCCTGGAATGAAAGGGTCTGAGGCGGCCCAGCGCCTCGATCAGGTAGCGGTGTCCCTTCACGGTCGTGAGCCAGCCGACCGACCCGACGACTACCGCATCCGGCGGCAGGTCAAAGCCAGGCGGTCGACGGTCCGCCGTGAGAGCCGCGGCCGCTACGCGGCGGAACCGCTCGAGGTCCACGCCGCTGGGAACGACGGCAAACTGCTCGGGCCGTCCGACCCTGCATTTGAGATGCTCGTCCCGCTCGGCCTCCGTCAGGGCGATCAAGCGAGTCGTCCGCGCCGCGAAGGCTTTCTCCATGCGCCGAAACGCCCAGGAGGCCACGCGACCAAAATGTCCGTAAAAGACATGACCGTGTGGGGTATGCACCACGACCGGCACACCGGCCAGCCAGGCGGCCAGCCTGCCCAGCATCCCGGCCTTTGAGGTGTGGGTATGCACGATATCCGGTCGCTCACGGCGCAACAATGCAAGGAGGTTCCACAGCGCCAGAAGATCCCGTACCGGGTTGAGCCGGCGCCTGAGCGAGGACACCAGATGCCAGCGAACCCCTGTCTTGTCCAGACGCCGGCAGTTCTCTTCGGTGGCCGGCATGCCGCCCTGAGCATCCCGGCAACCGGGCATGCCGGCTACAACCACAGGCTCAAACCTGGAGCGATCGTGGCCCATCGCCGTGAGCAGGGTGTTCTGGGCCGAGCCTCCCCGGTCCAGCCTCGTGATCACATGAATGACTTTGTAAGGTCGCATGCCGTGGAACCGTTAGGCGTCTCTCGTCGCTCGTATCTCGTCTCACCCCCTCTGAGTCTCCCCCTTAATAAGGGGGAGGCAGGAGGGGGTGCGCTTCACTCCTCACGCCTCACGTTATTAAGTATTGCTTCGAGGCGCTCACAGTGCCGAACCCAGTTGTAGTCCGCCTCGACCAGTTCGCGTCCTCGTTGCGATACCCGTCGCTGTTCGGCCGGGCGGTCACGGAACCGGCGGAGGAGTCGGCGGATGCCTTTCGCCAGGGCCGCACTGTCCGTGCCGTCCGCGAGCAGGATGGGATCGACACGGGTGAGGATCTCGGGAATCGCGCCGACAGGAGCACCCAATACTGGGGTTCCGCAGGCCATCGCCTCTATCGTCACTAACCCGAACCCTTCCATTTCGGAACTCGGCATCAACACCAGATCCACCGCCCGGTAATACAACGGCAGGAGCTCCTCCGGAACGAATCCCAGGAGGCGGACGCGCTCGGAAAGCCCGAGGTCGGCGATCAACTGTTCCAACGGGCCGCGCAAAGGGCCCTCTCCTCCAATGAGCAAGAGAAGATCGCTTCCCTCTTCGCCGAGCTGGCTCACCGCCCGAATAAGGTTCTCCAGTCCCATCCGCGCCACCAGATTGCGGACGGTGAACAGCAGGACCTTCCCGACCGGTAAGCTCAGCGCGTGACGGACCTCCATCGGATCGTCGGAAGGCCGGAAGCGGTCGGGGTCGGCGCCTCCCGGCACAATCGCGAGCTTCTCCGGTAGCACACGATGGGTCGCGATGACCTGTCGCTTCATGAACTCGCTCAAGACGACCACCCGCGCACACCGGCGGAGGACGGCCCGTTCGCTCATAAGCCGAAGCTTTGCATTGAGCATGCGGCGCGCCCGCCGGATCGAATCGGGCGCAGACGGGGTACGGGAAAGATACTCTTCGTGCGCCAGGGAATGGCAGACGTAAATCCATCCAGCGGCCTTGGTGCGGCGTCGCAGGACAGGACCGAGCCCTGCCAACGGCTGGTGGACCACGACCGCATCCAGCGGCGTTTCCTCTCTTCTGCGGTCAAAGAGGCGGAGCGACCGCAAGAGAGACGATAGGACGAACGCGGCTTCATTCCCTCGCGCAACGGCATACCGGTACTCGGTCACGCCGTCGATCTGAACGTGTGAACGCCGGTCGCCGGCCGGCGCGCGGGCGACGATGCAAACATCGTGTCCTCGGCGCTGCAATCCCAGCGCCTGCTCCCGCAACACCCGCTCCGCTCCTCCGATCACCGAATCGGCTGATACTTCCGCCAGCATCAGAATGTTCATGTCCCCCTCCCTAACCCTCCCCCTGCCAGGGGGAGGGAAGGGTGGGGGTCTCACGGTTGCGGAGCCACAGCTCCAAGACGAGCAAGGCGTAGATCTGGTCGGCGCAATTGCGCTCCCCGCGGTCGTGCATCGATAGAAGCCAACGGACATACTCTGGGCGCACATACCCTCGCCGCCGTACCACCTCGTCTGATAACAGATCACGGACCATCTCGCGAAGGTCTTCACGCAGCCAACGCGCAAGCGGGACCTGGAAGCCGTACTTAGGCCTGTTCAGGATCTCATGGGGGAGTACACCGGCCAAAGACCGGCGCATGAATGCCTTGAGGCGCCAGCCGCCGAACCGGGCCGATGCGGGGAGAGCCAGCGCGAACGCCAACAGTTCGTGATCGCAGAACGGGACCCGCAGCTCGAGCGAGTGCGCCATGCTCAACCGGTCTCCCATTCGCAGCAGGTCGTCCGGAAGATAGGTTTGCAGGTCCAGTCCCATCGCTCTGTCAGCCGGATCGTCAGAGGGCCATTCCTGGAAGACAGCGCGATAGCCGCCGTCATCTGCCGGTGAGCCGGCTTGTTTGACGAACTCGGGGGTCCAGGCCGTGGCTTCCCATTCCGGTGGCAGGAACGTGATCCACCGCCAGTACTGGTCAGCCAACGGCCGGTCCCCATCCCGAAGAAATCGCTTCAGCCGTCCCGCCTGATCGCGGCTGCCGTCGCCTTCGGGCAGGTGGGGGGCCACCCGTACGGCGATCCAGCCACGCAGTCCGGCCGGGAGCGCGGCGTAGCGCTTCGCCGCCCGCATGCCGAGATACCTCGGGTAGCCTCCGAACAGCTCGTCGCCGCCGATTCCGGACAGCGCCACCGTGACGGACCGGCGGGCTACCTCTGAAACCAGATACGTCGGAATGGCTGAAGAGTCCGCGAAGGGCTCCCCCATCGCCTCGACGATGAGCGGCAAGAGCTTCACGGCTTCAGGACGAAGCCTTGCCTCGGTGTGCTCCGCGCCGAAATAATCCGCCATGGCTCGGGCTGCATCGAGTTCATTGTACGAGCGGTCCGCCTCAGCGTCGTAGCCGATGGAAAAACTCCGGATCGGTCCCGACGTGACCGCCCGCATCATGGCCAGAATGGCCCCGGAATCCAGGCCACCCGACAGAAAGAGCCCCAGGGGCACGTCGCTCACAAGATGGCTCTGCACTGTCTCGCGAAGCAGATCGAGAAACTGTTCGATTCGTCCTTCGATCAAAGAGCGTGAGGCGACCCCCCTCTTCTCCCCCCTTAGTAAGGGGGGACGCAGGGGGGTGAGGCGTGAGGGGTAAGGGGTAAGGGGATCAGCGTGAACTTCGTGATAAAGGGCTTGAGGGGTAAAGTAGCGGCGACGTATGATCCGGCCGTGGTCCACCGTGAGCATCTCTCCGGGGAGCAGCTGCTGAATCCCGTCGAAGATCGTCCCGGGAGCCGGAACATAGAGCAGGCTCAAATACTGCGCTACCGCCTGCGGGCGGACTGAGGGAGAGATTCCCGAGGCCAGAAGGGCCGGCAGCTCCGAGGCGAAGACCAGCCCGCCGTCCCGCGTCGCGTAGTAGAGCGGTTTGATCCCCAGCCGGTCCCGCACCAGCAGGAGCTTCTCCTGTTCGCGGTCCCAGAGGGCATAGGCGAACATCCCGCGGAGCCGGTGGACGCCCTCCTCCCCCTCCTGCTCGTAGAGGTGCACCAGGACCTCGGTATCGCAGTTCGAGACAAACTTGTGCCCTTTCTGAATGAGCTCCGCCCGCAGCTCGCGGTAGTTGTAAATTTCCCCGTTCAGGGCCACCCAGACAGTGCCGGTCCTTCGGCCTCGCTCAGAGCCTGCCCTGAGCTTGTCGAAGGGACAGGTCTCGTTCGTCATCGGCTGGTGGCCGCCTTCGGGGTCAATCACCCGCAGTCGCCGGACCCCGAGCCCGATTCCCGGTTCGATATATTGGCCTTCCTCATCCGGTCCACGTCGAATGAGCCGGCTCAGCATCGGATCGAGGGAGACTGTCAGCCCGGAACCGACATATCCGCAGATGCCGCACACGAGTCACCTACCTGCGGCCATACACGTCTTTTTCATACGATTCCCCGCGTCGCTCGCGGAAGGTTTCCTCGCGAATCATCTTTTCCCGCTCCTGCTTCTCACGTTCCAAGTATTCCCGATTGAGCGTCTCGATGTCCCGCTCCTGCAGATCCCTGTAGGGCCCAAACAGGAATGGCGGGGCGCTCTGGAACACCCAGTACATATAAAAGGCCAGCAGACCTCCCATGGCACAGAGGAGCGACGCCATCAGCCAGAACTTCGTCCGGCGACGCCAGCTCCGGCGGTAGCGGAAATAGCTGCCCTTTTCGTCGGCGAATCCACCCACTTTCATGTCGGAGCTCTCTACTTTCGTCCTTCAGCCATTTTCTGCCGTTCCTTCACGATGATGTTCCGCCGCTCGTTTTCTACGCGCTCTTTGAAATGACGCGAGGACACGTCCGGCGGTGGGACATCCACCGGCTCATAGCGCAGGAATTTCACCTGACTCACGGCCTCGAACATACCCTTGATATAGAGCGCAGCCCCTGCGCCGATGACGCAGAGAAGGAAGCCGATCAGCCAGAACTTCATCCGGTGGCGCCAGTGCCGCCGGTAGCGGAAATAGGCCCCCTTCTCATCCTCAAAGCCTCTGACCTGTCGCCCGCCAAGCTTCACGTGGTCCTTCTCCTCGCCTCGCTCCGGCTACCGCTTCGTCGCCGCTTCAGCCTTCGGAGCCCTGTGCTTCGCCACCTCGTCGAACATGAACTTCAGGGCCAAGGCTCCTACCGCCACAACCAAGCACATGAGCGCGCCTAAGGCCCAAAACTTGAGCGACTGGCGCACATAGAGCCGCCGATAACGCCGGGAGCCTCTCAAGAAGCGGAGCTTCACTTGGGTCTCGCGATAACTTCGAACGAGGGGGCCCAGATTGCCCGGCCCCCGGAGAACCAGAATGCGCTCTGCGCCAGCGCCCAGAACGCGACTCCCCCGATCTTCCAGAGAGACCGCCGGATGAGCCGCTCACCTCCTGACAAAGGAGCAAAGCTGGGACGCGAATTGCGCATGGATACGAGCTCCAGTCCGACCGCCTGGAGCAGACACCTCATCGATCTGGGACTGAACACGAAGAGGTGAAACGCCTGCTGGTAGCGCGCCCCGATCCAGCCCACCGGCCGCCGAAGAAACAGGTGAAACGCACCGTTCCCGACCCGAATGATCATGAGTCCGTCCGGTGCCAGGGCTTCGCGCAGACGTTGCAGCATGGCAGCGGGATCCAAAACTGTCTCCAGGACGTTGATCAGGGCGATCACATTGAAACGGTCCTTGTCCGACTCTCGAGCGCCGTCGGGCGAGGCACCCCTCTGCAGCCAGTCATGCGGAAGCATCGTGAGGCCGCGCCGCAGCCCGCGCTCGACCGCCTCTCGCGAAAGCTCAAGCCCGAAGCAGGTCCAGCCGGCCTCTCGGCACAACTCCAGAAAATGTCCGTCCCCGCATCCGACATCCAGAAGGCGACCCGGCGGCATCCGATGGCGCTTCAGATGGCGGTACACGCTTCGAAAGACCGGCATGCGATCCGGACCGCTCTCCAGCCGACCATAGGATTGATCGTACTCCTCCCGATAGAACTCCGTGATCGCGCCAGCCGCCGGGCGGGGGCTCAAAAAGACGAGGCCGCAATCCGGGCACTCGCGGTACCGTCGGGTCGGCGTCCGAAACACGAGGCGCGTCGGTGCGGGGCTGCCGCATGGACAGGTGACCGTCTCCCATGCGCTCCCGAGGGGCGCGGGGCTTTTCGTCGCCACGCTTCCATCGGAGGACGCCGGCTGCTCCTCTCCACGCAGGGCCTCCTCGAACACCGCGACCGTTTCACGAACCATGCGCTCTACGGTAAAACGTTCCCGAACGACCTGCTGGCCCTGACGCCCCATCTGCGCGGCCCAGGCCGGATTTCTGAGCACCTCCCGGATTCCCTGGGCCAACGCCTCAGGATTTCGCGCTTGAACCAGGACCCCGGTCTTCCGGTCCTCGATGAGCTCATAGACCGCATGCACGTTGGAGGCCACCACCGGCTTCGCCAGCGCCAGCGCCTCCAGCAACACGAACGGAAACCCTTCGGAAACGGATGGGAACACCACGACATCGGCCGCGGCAAGGACTTCGGCCACGTCGCTCCAGACGCCGGCGAAGTGACAGCGCTGGGCCACGCCGAGCCGGGCGGCCAACTCAGTCAATTCCCCGTACAGCTCGCCCCCACCGACGATCACGCATCCTAACTGAGGCCACTCCTGGATCAGATGAGGTAGCGCCTCCAGCAGATAGCGGTGCCCCTTCTGCGCGGCCAGGCGGCCGACGGCCACCAGTAACGGCCCGTCATCCACCTTGAACTTCGTCCGCGCGATCGCGCCGCTCCGGGCCGGATTGAACTGGCTCAGATCGATCCCGTTGTAAACGGTCACGGTCCGTTCCGGAGCGGTCTGAAACAGGTCGAGCACATACTGCCGCAACGCCGCCGATACGCAGATCACACGGTCGGCGAGATGAATGGTATAGCGCCTCGCGAGGAGATAGAACCACCGCCTCAGCTCTCCGATCTCGTAGTCCAGCAGCGAGTTATGGACGGTGGAGATGATGACCGGAACCCTCGCCAGCCTTCCGGCCACAGCCCCGTACGCATTGGACCGCGCGCCATGAGTATGCAGGATTGTCACCCGCTCGCGTCGCAGGAGCCACGCCAGCCGGAGGAGCGCCAGCGGGTTGACCAAAGGCGCGAGATGGACGAGGGTGGTGGGGACTCCCCGTCCCCGCATGATCTCGACGAACGGCCCAGGTTCCGGGCAGATCAACAGCGGTCGAAACCGTGCCCGGTCCAACCGGTCGATCAGCAGCTCGAGATAGCGCTCGCCGCCGCCATGGGCAGCGGATCCCGCCAGCTCTGCCACTACGACCGGGGTCTCTCTCTCCTCACTCCTCACTCCTCACTCCTCACTCCTCACTCCTCACTCCTCACTCCTCACTCCTC
>CAYZKG010000089.1:0-11321 GCA_964478915.1 uncultured Nitrospira sp. | reverse complement strand
GGCCAGCTCATTCTCATTCGGCTGCACGGTGCCCGGAAAGTCGCGGAAGATCCGAAATTCGCCCCGGCCGATGGGGCGGGCCTCGATTCCGCTCGTCGCCACGGCCTCAGGGGTCAACTGCACCACGCCGGTGCGCGGCGATTTATCCGCAGCCGCCTCCTCGGACCCGCGATCGCTCCCAGGACCACAGCCGGCAACGGCCGCCATCACGCCCACGAGGTACAGTGCAGCCACGCCGCTTGGATGCTTCCGCAAGAGACTCACCGCATACCTTTCCATTGGATTATGAGGCAAGGGAAATGCCAGGGAAAGTGCCGGCAGGAATCGGAATTATGCGGCCTTCCGATGGCTTCCCGCAAGAGAGCGGTTGGATCGGGGCAGAAAAGGGCAGCGGCCACTCGGCGCCCGGTCAGAATGCCACAATGCTGTTCACACGGTCGCCGCTTCTGGCATCGCCTCTACGGCCCTATTCTTCGTCGCTTCGATGATTTTCACGATATCGAGATAGACATTCTCTTCGCGGCGGAGACAGAAACCAGCCAGCCGCACGTTGCCCACCGTGTCACGGTTTAGATCGGGACCGAATTTGCGCGTCAGCCCTGTCATGATGTCCAGGAAGAACGCAAACGGACCGATCCTGCTGCGCACATGCTCGAACATCAACAACTGCCCCTCGGGCTTCAAGATTCGATACAGTTCTTTCAGCCCCTGGACGGGATTCGGAACCGAGCAGAACGTGCATACAGTTAGCACCGTATCAAAACTCTGATCCGCAAACGCCAGGCGTTCGGTATCCATCAGCAGGAGCGGCATCCTCGCGCTATGCTCTCGGACTTTCTGTCGGGCTCGTGCGATCATCCTCGGGCTGATGTCTATGCCGATCAGGTCGCTTCCCGGAGACAGATGTTTCAGGTCATTGCCCGTCCCCACGGCCACCAGCAACGTTCTGCCGCGTATCTTGGCAAACAGCCGGCGCTTCGCCGGGCCATGTCGCCGGTCCTGACCGCGAGTGAGGAGATCATAGGTCAGGCTCGCCTGATCCCATTTCTTTCCCGTTGCGATGGGCATCAGCGTTCCTCGGACGATGAGGAGTCCTCCGGCAGAACGAACACCTCGCCCTTGAGCTGGTGGTCCAACCAGCGCACGGCTGAGACGACGAGGACTCCCCACAGGACGCCGACGGCGCACGCCAGGCCAAGAGACACGTACGCCTGCTGCATGGAATCCCGCATGCCGAACAACATTCCCCCGTACATGCCGATCAGCGCTCCCGGCATCATGACCTCGAAATCCCCGAACAGCGGCACCAGAACGAGCAGCAAGATGAGATGCACGCTCATGCCGGCGGCCATGCCGACGAGCATGGCGAGGACCATGTCCCATTGAGGACCCACGAGCATGCGGACGGCGAGCGCAGTGATCCCGCCTGTCAGCGCGCCCGCCAGATAATCGCCGATCCGGAAATAGAGCCGGTCCGCGGTGTGGATTGAGCGGTTCATGTTTCTTCAGGATCTCGGGGACTGAATCGTCACGTCCCGCACCGTTTCGAAGAAGTCCCGTGGGTGAGCTTCTGCTTGGAGCGGCGTTTCCCGGCGCCGCTTCACGTCGCTGTGCCATTTCCAGATGACGTAGATTGGCGGGAGGACGAGCAGGGTCAGGATCATCACCGAGAACACGCCCCCGACCTGCGGCGCGGCGATGCGTTTCATCACGTCGGCGCCGGTGCCGGTCGCCATCATCACGGGAACCAGCCCAAGAACGTCCACTAGTCCGATCATGGCCATCGGCCGGATGCGTTCCAGCGCCCCGAGATGCACCGTGTCAAGGAGATCCGCCAACGTCCTGAGCCCACCCACCGCTTTGCGCCGCCGGCACGCTTCGTCGAGGTAAGCCAGCATCACCGCGCTCGTCTCCGCCGCGGTCCCAATCACTGTGATGACCCCGACCCACACCGCGATGCTCATATTGTAGTCGAGCAACGCCAGATACCAGACCGCCCCGACCAGCGCCAGGGGCAGTCCCAACATGACCATCCAGGTCTCGGCCACCGACCGGAACGTGAAGTAGAACAGGACGAACACGATGAGGAGAGTCAGAGGGAGCACCAGCTTCAGCTTGTCCCAGGCCCGCTGCATGAATTCATACTGACCGGACCAGGTGATGATGTAGCCCGGTGGAAGCTGGACCTTCTCGCGGACAGCCCGCTTCAGATCCTCGACATACCCGCCCACATCCCGGCCAGCCATATCCACAAAGACGTAGCCCGCCAGCATCCCGTTTTCGTCCCGGATCATTGGCGGCCCGCTCACAAAGCGTAAGGTAGCCAGTTGCGCGAGAGGCACCTGCGCGCCGGTCGGTGTGTCCACGAGGACCCGTTTCAGCTTCTCGGGATCATCGCGTAACTCACGGAGGTACCGGACATTGATGGGGTACCGCTCGCGTCCCTCAATCGTCGTGGCAATATTCTCGCCTCCGATCGCTGATTCAATGACCCGCCCGACGTCCATCACATTGAGGCCATACCGGGCAATCTCGTCACGGTTAATGTCAAAGTCCAGGAAATAGCCGCTGGACACGCGCTCGGCGTAGACGCTTCGCGTTCCAGGTACCCCTTTGAGAACCACTTCCAGGCGCTGGCCGATCTGCTCAATCTGCTCGAGGTCCGACCCGAAGATCTTGATCCCGACTGGAGTGCGTATGCCGGTCGTGAGCATGTCAATCCTGTTCTTGATCGGCATCGTCCAGGCATTGGTCACTCCGGGAAACTGGAGCGCCCGGTCCATCTCGTCGATCAAACTCTCGTAAGTCGCTCCGGGCCGCCACTGTTCTTTCGGTTTGAGCTCCACGACCACTTCCATCATGCTGAACGGCGCCGGATCGGTGGAGGTCTCCGCCCGGCCGGCCTTTCCGAAGACCCGGTCCACTTCCGGGAAGCTCCGGAGCTTCCGATCCATCATCTGGAGCAGTTTCGCGGCTTCGGTCACCGAGAGGCCCGGCAGCGTCGTGGGCATATAGAGGATGGTCCCCTCGTAGAGGGGCGGCATGAATTCGGAGCCCAGGCGCAGGTATGGCGGGATTGTCAGCATCAGGAGCACAACCGTCATGAGGACGATGCCCCACCGAAAGCGTATGGCCAGCCGGAGGACCGGCGCGTAGAGACGCTGCAAGAGTCTTGTCACTGGATGTCGCTGTTCAGGGACGATCCGGCCGCGCATGAAGGTCGGCAGCAGAGCCGGAATCAACGTGATGGCCAGCACCGCGCAGGCGGCGATTCCCAGAAAGTTGGTGAAGGCGAGCGGCTTGAACATCCGCCCTTCTTGCGCTTCAAGGACGAACACCGGCAGGAACGAGACAGCGATCACCAGTAACGAGATGAACATCGCCGGCCCGACCTCCTTCGCGGAGTTCATCAGCACCTCCGAGCGGTCTCCCAGTCGGCCTCCCCGTTCCCATTCCTCCAGCCGTTTGTGGGCGTTGTCCACCATCACGATCCCGGCATCCACCATGTCGCCGATCGCCACGATGATGCCGCCGAGCGACATGATGTTCAGACCGATATCCAAGAAGTAGATGGCGATGAAAGAAATCAGAATCGCCAAGGGGAGCGTCAGGATGGGAAGCATGGCCGAACGGATATGTAGGAGAAAGCCGACGATCAGCACACCGGTGACAATCAGCTCCTCAGCCAAGCTCTCGTTGGCTGTGGCGATGGATTCGCGGATCAGGTCGCTGCGGTCGTAGACCGTGACGACTTTCACACCTTTGGGCATCGACGGCTCCAGTTCTTTGAGCTTGGCCTTGACTCGTTCGATCACGGCCAGCGCGTTCTCGCCGAACCGCATGATGACGATGCCGCCCGCGACCTCCCCTTGCCCGTCCAGCTCCACCAGCCCCCGCCGCATGTCCGGTCCCAGGCGCACCGTGGCCACATCGCGCAGCAGGATCGGTGTGCCGTTTTCGTTCACGCCCACGGCGATCTTTTCGATATCTTCCGTGCGCTTGATGTAGCCGCGCCCGCGGACCAGGTATTCGATGCCCGAGAACTCCAGCACCCGACCGCCCACGTCATTGTTGCTGAGCCGGATCTTCTCGACGATCTCGGGCACCGACAGCCGATAGGCCAGGACCTTGGTCGGATCCAGGTTGACTTGGTACTGGCGAACGAACCCCCCGACGCTGGCCACTTCGGCCACCCCTTCCACGCTGCGCAGCCAGTAGCGGAGATACCAGTCCTGGAAGCTGCGCAAGGAGGCGAGGTCGTGCTGGCCGGACTCGTCAATGAGCGCATATTGAAAGACCCAGCCCACGCCGGTGGCGTCTGGTCCAAGCTGCGGCGTCACGCCTTCCGGGAGCCGTCCGGCCAGTTGGCTCAACCGCTCGAGGACACGGGAGCGGGCCCAATAGATGTCGGTGCCGTCTTTGAACAGAATGTAGACGTAGGAAAAGCCGAAGTCCGAAAACCCGCGCACAACCGTCACCTTTGGGGCCGAGAGCAAAGCGGTGACGATCGGATAGGTAATCTGGTCTTCGACCAGATCGGGAGAGCGCCCTGGCCAGGTGGTGTAGACGATCACCTGTGTGTCGGAAATGTCGGGCAGTGCGTCGATGGGGGTCTGCCCCAAGGCCCAGAGGCCTCCCAGGGCGGTCGAGAAGACGAGGAGAAAGACGATGAAGCGGTTTCTCCCGCTGAACTCTATGATTTTCTCGACCATTGTCTTCGCTAGGCATGAGGCAATAGGCTATGGACAATAGGGAAGGGAACGGATCTTTTCTTCACCTATCGCCTATTGCCCATTGCCTGGAGCCTTTAGTTCGTGCCCATTCCGCCCATGCTCTCCACGACCGATTTCAGACGGCTTTCGCTGTCGATGAGGAAATTGGCGGAGGTGACCACATGGTCATGCTCCTTGAGACCACCCAGCACCTCGTAATAGTTCTCGGTCTTGAGCCCGGTCTCGATCAGGCGTGGTTCCAGGCGACCGCCCCCGAGATGGAGGAACACCAGCTGCTTCTGTCCGGACTCGATCACGGCCTCCCGTGGCACGGCCAGCAGCCGACCGAGATTTACCCGCAGCTCCACGTTCGCGTACATGTCAGGCTTCAGCTTTTCTCCAGCGTTGTCCAGTTCGAATCGCACCTTCGCGGTGCGCGTCTTGGGGTCCAATGTGGGGTAGATGAAACCGACCTGGCCAGTCAGCACCGTACCCGGCTCATAGGACAGCGTCACCGCGGCCTTCTGGCCTTTCTTCACGAAGGCCAGCTCGTACTCATAGATGTCGGCCAAGATCCAGATGTGAGAAAGGTCGGCGATCGTATAGAGTTCCTGCCCGGGGTCCACGTGGGCTCCCGCCAAGGCCTCCTTGCGGATGACCGTGCCGGTAATCGGGGAATGGATCGGGAGCGTCCTCAGCACTTGGCCGGTTTTCTCTAGCTCCTGGATATGGTCCTCGGTGATATCCCACAGTTGAAAGCGGCGCCGAGCGGCTTCGAGCAGGTCCTTGGACCCTCGTGAGACTTCCGGGATCTCGCTCTCCCCGAGCTGCCTCCGACCCTGCAGGGCCAGGAGGTATTCCTCCTGCGTGGCCACCAGATCCGGACTGTAGATCGTGAATAGCACCTGCCCTTTCGTGACGTGGTCTCCCGTCGCGCTGACGAGGAGCTGCTCGATCCAACCATGGAACTTTATTGTTACCCGGGCCAGGCGCCGCTCGTCGATAGCGACCCGACCCACGGTCCGGATCACCTTGTCCAGAGGCCGGCGGGTTACCTCCTCATACCGCACGCCGATGGTTTGCAATCGCTCCGGCGAGATCGCCACCACGCCGGAAGGTTCAGGACTGAGGGCTGAGGGCTGAGGGCCGGGGCTCAGTCCTGAAGAGGGTTCCATCCCCGGCATTTCTGCCATGGGTTCTGGCATCGAATCGGCAGGCAGAAGGATCGACGTGCGGGTCGCCAGCCACAGCGCTGCAGCCGCACCTGCAAGAAGGAGAAAGGCGATCCCGACCAGCGCCCGGCGTGTCATCGTGCGGATGCCCCTCCCTCTACGACCGCGATCAGCGGTCCACCGGTGACCTCCTCCAGCCTGGCTCTTGCTTTCTCATGCGCGACCATCTCACCGTGTAGCTCCAACTCGCTTTCCTGAAGCGTCAGGAGGCTGTTGAGCAGCGTGAGAAAGTCCACCTTCCCGACCGCATAGCTGGCCTGAGCCGACCGGAGCCCTAACGTGGCCTGCGGGATGATGGCGTCTCGCAGGATCGTGATGAGCCGCTCCGCGCGCTGGGCCTGGACAAAGGCATCCTTGACCTGAAACAGCACTTCCTGGCGGGCCGCGGTAAATTCCTCTCGTGCCCCCGACAGGCCGGCCAGCGCTTCCTTCACGCCTTGGCGCTGCTTGGTTTCATAAAACAACGGTACTTTGATTCCGAGCATCACTTGGTATCCATTATCGTTGATGCGGTCATTGCGGGTCCCCAAGGCGTTCACGTCGAAGTCCGGGAAGTACTGGCGCCGTGCGAGGGACACCGCGCGCTCTCCCCGCTCGATCCCCTTCGTGGAGGCGAGCAGGATCGGCGAGAAGGCATCTGCCCGGCGGTTCAGCTCGGGCAAGGGAAGCGTCAGGAGGGTGACCTGGATCTCTTCCGGCGTGCCGAGCGGCTCGGCGGGCGGCCGGTTCAAGAGACGGTTGATCGCTGCATGGAGGCTCTCCTTCCTCTGCTCCAGGACAGCCAGTCGGTCGAGAACCCGCGATATCTCTACCTGCGCGCGGAATACGTCCTGTTGGGCGGCCTGTCCGACACTGTATCGGGCATTCGCCGTCTTTTGGAACTGCATCAGCAGAACCTTGTTCTTCTCCACGATCTCGATCCCCTTGTGGGCGAAGTGCAGATCGAAGTAGGCCTCCTTCAACCGGGCGATCAGCCTGAGCTTCGTCGCCTCGTACTCCTGCTCTAGCCGTTCGGCCTCCCGCCCGGCGACCTCCCCTCGCAGTCTGAGCTTGCCTGGAAACGGCACTTCCTGCCCGAACCCGTACATCGCGCCCTGAAACGGGTCCACCATCGGCATCCGCTGGTACCCAAGCTGCACCTTGGGATCCGGGAGTGTCGCCACCTGGGGGACCACCGCTTTCGCCGCCTCCCATCGCGCCCGGACCGCCTTGATCTCCGGATTCTGCTGGATGAGCTCCTCGATCAGGCTTGACAAAGACAGTCTCGGTTCGGCCGCCATCGCCGCCGCTGACGGCGGAGCCATGAATAAGCCGGCCGCCACACACACCGCGACCAGCGCCGCGCGAGCAATGTCAGAAAATGGATTCATTGTGCACCTCGTTCGTGAATTGGTGTTCCGCCACGAGCGGACCTCTGGCAACAAGGGATGTCTCAGCGGCCGGTGTCCGGCTCAGAGCCGGTTTCGGCGATTCCCAGAGACTGTGGGGGATCAGATACGGAAAGTGGAGAGGAGTCGGAAGAGCAGTGGTCTTGATCCCGGCATGACCCAGGCCAGTTCCTCTGGGACGAGCATGATCCGGGGAACAGTGAACAGGAAAAGATCCCCGGTCGCCAGGAACGCGGTGGGTCGGATGCCGAATGGGCCGCCTGGCGATACCAGGGAATCCTGGCACAGGCTGCCCTCGGCCATTCCATACCCCGCATGCGACTCCTGGGCCATGGCTTGTGCCTCGACGGTGGGCAGGACCATCGGACAGAACATACCGATGACCTGGCACAAGAAAACCGTCACAATCACCGTCGCCGAGAGGAACTGGACAGAGCCGCGATGACGCGGTTTCATAACAATCAGTATACCTGCCCCCTGTACCTACAGCAACTAGCGCACCACCAGGACCGAACAGGTGCTGTGCTGCACCAGCTTGGTGGAGACGCTCCCCAGAAAGAAGCGGGCCACCGCGCCGAGGCCTTTGGCTCCCGCGACGATGAGATCAGCTCGCCGGCTCGCCTTGAGCAGCTCTTCGGCGGGATTGCCGAGCTTCGGCGCCTCGGTCACGCGGTACCCGGCTGCTTCCAGCCGGTCGGCGCAGCGCCCGATCAATGCCTTTGCGGCTTCCTTCAGTTCCGGGTACCTGAGGAACGGCATCACGTGCACGACCTTGACCTCGACGGATCGGCTTGGGCGCATGCGCCGCAACAGGAACTGGAGCGCCTTGTCGGAGGCCTTCGAGCCATCCACGGCCAGCAGCAGGCTCCGGACCGGCCGGGGCGGCTGCTTGACGACGAGGACCGAGCACGGAGCGTGCAGCGTCACCTGGGTGGACACGCTGCCAAGCATGAACCGGTCCACGCCGCCGAGACCTCGGCTGCCCACGACGATCAGACTGTCCCGCCGGCCTGCATGCTTGAGAATAGTGTGCGCAACCGCGCCGCGCTTGATGAACGTCTTGCCCTTGATCGCCAGAGACCCGAGGAGCGCGTTGGTCCGGGCCGTGACCTGCTTGGCCCGAGCTTTGAGCTTGTTGATTTCTTCCTGGATGAACGGCTCATTGCCCACGACCGGCGGCTGGACGACAAACGGCGCCCGCAGCGCCGCCACATCCACGACGTGGATAGCCGTCACCTGGGGATTCGCTGCAAACGGCACGCGGGCGAGCCACTCCGTCGCCCAGCGCCCATACTTGGACCCGTCCACCGCCAGCACGACTTTCATGGCACCTCTCCCAGCATAGAAAAGCGGTCAGCCTTCAGCCGTCAGCTCCGCCCCCTCCTCCAGCCCCTCCCCCTCGAAGGGGGAGGGAAGGGTGGGGGGCTGATGGCTGATTGCTATGTTGCTTCCCCGCGCAGATACACGAACCAGTACACCAGCGCCACCAACAGCGTCCCGCCGATGATGTTCCCGAGGGTCACCAGGGCCAGATTCACCAGGGCGGCCCCCAGCGCGATCGGCGCTGTGCCCATCCAGGTCAGGGCCATGCCCACCGGCAAGAAATACATGTTGGCGATCGAGTGTTCGAACCCGCAGGCCACGAACGCGCTGATCGGAAAAATGGTGGCCAGAATCTTATCGGTGACGCTTCGGGCGCCCATGCAGAGCCACACCGCCAAGCAGACCAGCACGTTGCAGAGGACGCCCCGAGCGACCAGTTCCACGGGGTCGAGCGCCGCCTTGGCTCGCGCGATCCGGATCGCCGTCTCCCCGACCGCGCCCTCCGCCATGCCGTTGACTCCGGCCAGCAGGACAAGCGCCACCGTGCCGAGCGCGCCGATGAGATTCCCCACATACACCAATCCCCAGTTGTGAAGCAACCGGCCGGTCCCGATACGGCCGGCCGCCCAGGCCATGGCGATCAGATTATTGCCGGTAAAGAGCTCAGCGCCGCCGACCACCACGAGGATCAGCCCGAGACTAAACGCCAGGCCGCCGGCCAGCCGGATCAGGCCGAAAGGACCGGCGGACGCGCCGCGCTCGCCCGTGACGGTCACGGTAAAGAAGAACGCGCCGAGCGCGATGAACGCGCCGGCCAGCACCGCCAGTCCCACGGTGGTCATGGCCGGCATCGTGGCTTTGGCTACGCCGACCTCGCGCACCCGCACGGCGATCTCCGGCGGCGCATAGGCATCGAACATCGGCACAGAGCCTGTGAGGGGTGAAGGGTGAGGGGTGAGGGGGCTCATGGGATCAACCTGAAGCGCGGCCGCGGGCGGACGGCTTCAACCGGTGCCGGGAGCCGCTCCACCCGCACCGCCGAGACCTTGTACTCCGGACACTTCGAGCTTTCATCGGCGCTCGAAGACAGCAGCGCGTTGATCTCCGTGCCGGGAAAGTGAAAGCTGGTGAAGAGCTGCCCGGGCTGCACCCGCGGGCTCAGCGCCACCGGCAGCACCGCCTCGCTGCGGGCGCTCACCAGCCGCACCCATTCGCCGTCCTCCAGGCCGATCCGAAGGGCATCTTCGGGATGCATTTCCAGCGCATCCGCATCCACCAGCCGGACGATGTCGGTCCGCCTGGTTTGCGATCCGCAGTTGTAGTGCTGCAGGATCCGCCCGGTGACCAGGAGGAACGGGTACGCGTCACTGGGGGATTCGCCCGGCGGAAGATACTCCACCGGCACGAACCGCGCCCGGCCTCGCGGAAAGCGGTCCGCATGCATCAGCGGCGTCCCCGGATGATCGGCCGCCGGAACGGGCCACTGGAGCCCTTCTCGTTCCAGCCTCGCGTAGGAGACCCCCGCCAGGGAAGGCGCCAAGCGGGCGATCTCGTCCATGATCTCGGACGGATGGTCATACCGCATGGGAACGCCCATCCGGGTCGCCACCTCGCTGACCACCTCCCAGTCCTGCAGGATGTCCTCAGGCGGCTCCACCGCTTTCCGCACGCGTTGGATGCGGCGCTCGAGATTCGTGAAGGTGCCGTCCTTCTCCAGAAACGAGGCGGCGGGAAGCACGAGGTGCGCGAATTTCGCGGTCTCGCTGAGAAACAGGTCCTGCACCACCAGAAATTCGAGATGGCTCAAGGCCTCGCGGACTTTCTTGAGGTTGGGATCGGTCTGCGCCACGTCGTACCCGATGATCCACAAGCCCTTCAGCCGGCCCTCCAGCGCGGCATCCCACATGTCCGGTATTTTCATGCCGCGCCGGGTCGGCACGGGATGGCCGGTCACCGCCCGGTGGCGCACCGCCAGGTCGGGATCATCGAGGGCCTGGTAGCCGGCAAAGTAGGTCGGCATCGAGCCGACGTCCGAGGCGCCCTGCACGTTGTTCTGGCCCCTCAACGGATTGATCCCGGTGCCGGGCCGCCCGATGTTGCCGGTGGCCAATGCCAGGTTGCACAGGGCGATCACGCCGTGGCTGCCCCACCGGTGCTCGGTGACCCCGAGACCATGGACGCAGTACGAGGCGCCGCTGGTCGCATACAACCGCGCCGCGTCCCGCAGCAAGGCCGCCGATACGCCGGTGATCGTCTCGGTGATCTGCGGCGTCGCCAAGGCGACCGCCTCCAGCCAGTCCTGCGCCCCCTCGGTCCGTGACTCGATGAAGGCCTTGTCCAGCAGCCCTTCCGCCGCAATGATGTGCCCCAGGCCATTCAGCAGAGCCACGTTGGTGCCCGGGCGGAGTTGCAAGTGGATCTTGGCCAGTCGAGCCAGTTCGGTCCGGCGCGGATCGATCACGATCAGCGGCACGCCGCGCCGCGCCGCCTGCTTGATCCGTGCCCCGATCACCGGATGGGACTCCGAGGGGTTCGCTCCGACCACCAGGATGAGCTTCGCGTGCTCCAGGTCCTCGATCGAGTTGGTCGCGGCGGACGCGCCCAGCACCTCCATCATCCCGGTCACGGTGGCGCTGTGACAGACCCGCGCGCAGTTGTCGATGTGG
>CAYZKG010000088.1:0-11360 GCA_964478915.1 uncultured Nitrospira sp. | reverse complement strand
ATCGTCGTGGACGACGCCTCCACCGATGACACCGCCCGTCTGGTCTGCAGGTTTCCGCAGGCTCACTATCTGCGACGAGCCGAAAACGCGGGACAGGCTGCCGCACGGAACGACGGAGCGTTGCGTGCGACCGGGAAGTTTCTGGCCTTTCTGGATCAGGATGACCTCTGGGAGCCCACGTTCCTCCAAGAGACCCTGGACGCCGCCAAATCGCGCCCCGATGCCGCTGTGATCCATGCCGACGGGTTTCAGGTCAACGAGCGGAATGAAATCCTGGAATATGACGGGGCCATGAAGCATACCGACAGCATCACCCAATTGTTACGCGGCGGGCACGATACGGCAACCTCGGGCTCTCTCTTCAGAAAGACCTGCTTCGACGCCGTCGGAGGATATGACGACCGCCTGACCATCTGGGAGGACATTGATCTGGCTATTCGGCTGTTTCAGCGGTTTCCCCTGGTGCATCTGCCCAAACCGCTCTATCGTCACCGCCTCTACCCCCGTAACGTGTCCCGCGAGATCCTATCCGAGCGAGCCTTGCGCGCCAGGCACTACTTCCTGGAAAAGCACGGCGCTCACTGTGCACCCGGCACCCCGGCGGGCCGAGCGCTCAAAAAGGACTGGGGGCTGTACTATGGCGACCTCGGGAAGCACCTCTTCCGGGAGGGGCGGCTCGAGGAAGCGCGGCGCTGTTTTTGGCGCTCGATCAAACATCTCCCCTTCAATCGTAAGGCGTGGCTCAGATTCCTGCGCTCGCTGCTGCTTCGACACGGGTCGGTGGAGGTCCACACTCCCGATCTTGCACCATGACTGCATATCAAAGGACTTCTCTTGCGATGAATGCCGCCACCGCCTCATGACCGCGCTCGCCGAGATGTGTATCATCCCGCCACCAGAGCAGTTCTCCTTGTTCTGTAAAGAGGCGGTGAGCTTCCCTAACCAGGTACGGCTTGATGTCGAGGCACCGAACTCCCGTTCGCCCACAGGCCTTGAGCACCGCGCGTGAAAATCCGGAGGGCTCGGCATCGTCCAGGCGCCAATCCCTTCGATCCAGGATCCAGCGATAGACCTCTCCCTTGGTTGGCAAGAGCAGCACCGTGATCTCGACGCCTCGCTCCCCGGCCAAGCGATGCATTGCCGCTAAGGTCTGTTCCAACTTCGAAAAGTTCGGGTGCCGGGCGAGCTCAGCCTCACTGCGCCGGGCCCAGGCCTCATGCTGTTCTTGAAACAGGATCGGCCGCCCGTCCGGCAGTTGCCGGGCGATGATTCCGCCGGGAGGACCGGTAATACGTGTCTGCACCGCTTCCATCAGTCGATGAAGAGGGGAGCGGTTTCGGAATGTCCGGTAGCGCACGGCCCAGGCCCCTAGGTCGCTCCTCCAGGGCAATTCCTGAATGTCCCACGTCTTCCCGTAGGCGTCGTCCAGATCATTTCCTGTATAGAAGGCCCAGAGCACCATCGCATGGGTCGCCAGCGCCAGCCGCGGCGATTCAATGGCAAAGTTGACGTACTGATCATAGGGGCCCCCCGGGAACGACAGGTTGTATGTGTTCCGTCCGTATCGGTGTTGCAGCAGACTCGAAAACAACCGATCCTGAGTCGTACCCCATCCTGCGGCGAACGAGTCGCCCAGGACCACCAGATCAACCGGCCTCGGCACCGGCGCATTCCGGAATCCGGCGGCATCCGTCTGGAACACGATCTGCCGCGGCTCGCGCAGCGCAGGGTCCTGAGCGACCGCCGCCAGATCTCCGTAGCTCTCATCAACCAGCACCATGTTGGGATCCCAGCGGCCGACGATCGGTAAGCTGGGCAGCTTGTGGGCAGACACGTTCAGCGCGGTGTAGTGCAGCTTGCGGTCTATGACCGGTCGGAGCACAAGATCGAGAGCGCACAGCGTCACGCTGACGGCGATAAGGGAGACCAAGAGGTTCTGAATGGCCGGGGCCCATCGCTGCGCCAACAGATACCAGAGGACCGGCACGAGGAGCGCGACCTCGATCCAGCCGTTCTTGAGAACTCCCTCCGCAAACAGCAAGACCGTCGCCACGGCTGCCGCGAGAGTGAGGGGGAGACGGCTCCGAATCAGGGGGAGACCTGCGAGGCGCCTCACAGATACGAGCGGGCCATTCGGTTCAGACAGCGCCATGCCGTTTTCCAACTTCGCGCCCTCCCCAGCGCCAGAGACAGCCCTTCCCGGAAGCTGGCTCGCGCTCTCGCCAAGTCGCCATCGCGAACCTGGAGCTTTCCCAGATCCGCGAGGTAGGCTGCCTGCTCCCGGAGGAGATGGCGGCGCCGCTCCGGGTCATTCCCAAAACGCTGCAGCAGCAGGTCGATGAGCAGCCCGCGGTGCCCCACGGCGATCTCCGCGGGTTTCTGTTCCCGATTCCGATGAAAGGTCAATGGCTCGGGCACGTTGGCGATGTCGCAATGGGCGGCGATCCTGGTCCACAGCTCCTGATCGTCCAGCCCCGCGGAGTGAAACCGTTCGTCGAATCCACCCACTGCATCCAGCACCGAGCGCCGGATCAGCGCGGCCGAAGGCGTCGGGACATAGCCCCGCACGAACAACCGGGCGAAGTCTTCGGCAGGATTGTAGCCCGGGCCCACGATGCCCATCGGTCTGCCCGCCTGATCGAGGTGGGCGACATCGGTAATGACCAGCCCGACCTCGGGCCGGGCTTCCAGGACCTCCACCTGGCGCTCCAGTTTCGATGGGGCCCAGAGATCGTCATGGTCCAACAGCGCGATGTACCGACCGGCGGCCAGCGCGATCCCGCGGTTTCTCGCGGCCGCGACGCCGCGGTTCGGCGTGTAGTGATACTGCAGTCGTGCGCCGAAGGATTTCACGATGTCGGCCGATGCATCGGTCGAGCCGTCATCGATCACGATCACTTCCCGATCGGTCCATGTCTGCCCCAAGGCGCTTTCGATGGTCAGGGCGATCACATCGGCGGCGTTATAGACCGGTATGACGATGCTGACCCGGGGCACAGGACCGCTCTCAGTCCAACTGGAACTCGCGTTGCCAGTCCGAGTCCTTTTCCAGGGGCGGCTGCGCTTCCTTCCTGAGAAGACAATTGCCCAAAGCCAGGGCATCCATCTCGGTCCGCATGAAGCACCGATAGGCGTCCTCCGGGCTGCACACGATCGGCTCGCCCCGGACGTTGAAAGACGTGTTCACCAGCACCCCGCAGCCGGTCTTCGCCTCGAAGGCTCGCAACAGCGCATGGAACTTGGGGTTGGTCGAGGGCGAGACCGTCTGGATGCGGGCGGAATGGTCCAGATGGGTGACAGCCGGGATGTCGGAGCGCGGCCGGTTCAGCCGCTGAATGCCGAACAGTCTTCGGTCCTCCTCCGTCACCGGGACGCGACGGGATTCTCTGACCGGCGCCACAAGGAGCATGTACGGGGATGGCTGATCCAACTCGAAATACTCCGCCGCACGCTCTTCCAGGACGGCGGGTGCGAACGGGCGGAAGGACTCGCGAAACTTGATCTTCAGATTCATGACCGATTGCATGCGAGGGGACCGAGCATCCCCCAGGATGGACCGGTTCCCCAGCGCGCGAGGCCCGAACTCCATCCGTCCCTGGAACCAGCCCACAACCGACTCCTTTGCGAGCAGATCGCTCACCGTCTCCAACAGGGTGGAGTCCGAAAGCCGCTCGTACGGATAATCGTGCTCATCGAGAAAGTCCTCAATCTGCGATTGGGAATAGGCCGGTCCGAGGTAGGACCCTTCCATGCCGTCGGGATCGTGGACGGAGGTTCTGCGCAGACCGCCAGCGTGGATGTAGTGGGCCGCCAATGCCGCCCCTACCGCCCCGCCGGCATCCCCCGCGGCCGGCTGGATCCACAGACGATCGAACACCCGTTCGCGATAGAGTCGTCCGTTCGCCACACAGTTCAGGGAGACGCCTCCGGCCATGCAGAGATCCCGCATGCCGGTCACCGCCCGGACATGTCTGGCCATCCGAAGCACGGCCAAGTCGGTCACCTCCTGAATCGAACGGGCCAGATCCATGTGCCGCTGAGTCAGCTCCGACTCCGGCTTTCTGGGATCGCCTCCGAACAGGCGATGGAACCGTTCGTTGGTCATCCGCAGCCCGGTACAATAATCGAAATAGTCCATGTTCAACCGGAATGAGCCGTCTTCCTTCAGATCGATCAGGTGGGTCAAGATCAGATCCACATACTTGGGCTCTCCATAGGGGGCGAGCCCCATGACCTTGTATTCGCCGGAATTCACTTTAAAACCGGTGTAATACGTGAAAGCGGAATAGAGCAAGCCCAGCGAATGAGGGAACGTGATGTCCGCTTGCAATGTCAGCGACGAGCCCCGACCGATCCCGAAGCTCGCCGTGGACCACTCCCCTACCCCGTCCATGGTCAGGACCGCGGCATCCTGGAATGGAGATGGATAGAAAGCCGAGGCGGCATGGGAAAAATGGTGTTCCGGGAACAGGAACCGACCTGTCCACGGCTCGCACCCTCTCTCCCTCGCCACTTCACCCAGTTTCTCGTGGAGCAGCCTCTCCAAGAACAGCTTCTCCTTGAGCCACACCGGCATGGCGGCCACAAAGGAGCGCCAGCCTCGTGGAGCATAGGAGAGGTAGGTCTCCAGCAAGCGCTCGAACTTGAGCAGGGGCTTATCGTAAAAGACGACCCGGTCGAGGTCGGAGAAGGTCAGTTTCCCTTCCCTCAGGCAGTAGGCCACGGCATGCTTGGGAAAGCGAGCATCATGCTTTTTGCGGCTGAAGCGCTCTTCCTGGGCGGCAGCCACGATCTTGCCGTCCACGACCAAGGCCGCCGCGGAGTCGTGATAGAACGCAGAGATCCCGAGTATCTTCAAGCCTTGTCCCTCGGCCTAAAACAGCGTGTAGATAAACGGCGCGACCGCGGAGCCTTCAGTGAAGACCAGCAAGGCGCCGAACAGCAGCAGCACAAGAATAATCGGCGCCAGCCAGAATTTCTTCCGTTCGCGCATGAACGCCCACAGCTCGCTCAGAAACGAACCCATTCTTATCCTCCCGTTAGAATTGCCGCTCCATCCGCCCGGCCGTGAACTCTTCAGGTCGGCGCGATCGCCAATACGAACCGGGCTGGCCATCGGCCGCCAGCCTGATGGGGTTCCGGCCGAATACCCTCAGGACAACCGCGATAGGGGTGACCAGCGCGGCAAAGACAATCGTCAAGAGAATCCGAGCATTGATGAATCCCAGAACAGCAGCAAGTTTCATCCATGCCGTTCGGAGAGGGCCCAGCGCCCAAGGCACTGTCAAGGCGGCGGCGAATAACACGAGAGCGCTTCCCAAGAGCCACCAGGACAGCACGCCGGCCCACGCAAACCGGACAGCAGCGAGAGCCAGCAGTGCCCAGCCCAGGACCAGACCGAAGGAGCGATTGGAGTGGTCGTCAGCTCTGGCCATCTTATCCTGTGACTGCCGATGGCAGGATTGTGGACGGCCGTGGCACCCACACCTCGAAGGGGCAGTCAGGCCCCAGCAACGCGCTGTGCACGCGCTGGCCACTGTCGGTGTAACGGTCGCTGAGAAATTGTGACAGCCGACCATTCATAGGCCATCCGGTTATGGCCTTTCCGTGATCCATACACGCGACGAGAACCTCGGCTCCGGTCCGCTCCAAGCCCTTGACCACTTCCAGCGCCGAGCGCTCGACCTGCGCATGATACACCTCGGGAAACCGGTTGGGAGGAGAGGTGTTGGCCAGAAAGTAGTAGACCCCTGCTCCCACGGCCAAGATCACCGCACGGGTTTGGCGTCTGGATGCCGTCTCCAGGTATGACAGGAGCTCATCTCGCACATACGGCGGTTGGTCCCGAGTCAGTCGTCCGCTGTTCTGGAGCAATGATGGGGCAAGGCGCGTGAGGTCCTTCACCAGCCGCGGCTTCTTGAGTTGGGCGGAGAGCAGGTGGGGCTTGGCATCATGAAAGAAGCAGGCCCCGAGGATCACCGCGGCCAGCGGGCAGGCAACGGTCAGGCCCCGCGCCCACCGGCGGCATTGGCCCCAGTCCGTCAAGGCTGCGACGGTCGCACTGAGCAGAAGCACAGCCAGAACCGGAAACAGAACTCTTGGGATGAATTGTTTGTCGCCCCACTCCCGGCTCAGCGCATGGAACAGGATCGCAAGCGTCCACGCCGCGGTCAGGAACAGAACGAGCGCTCTGCCCCGGGAGTTACCGGCCTCTTGCCGGCGCTCATGATCCATGACGAAGAGCACGTAGATGAGCCCCACGATAAACGGAAAGGACACTATAGCCAGCTTCCCGTAGACCTCGCAACATCCCCGCATCGCGTACCCGAAGCTCAACACCCCGAAAAGGAGCGTCGGATAAAGGGGCCTCCAATGTTCTTCTCCCCGGTAGCGGAGCCTCACCATAACGCTGGCCGCCACAATAACATAAAATGCCGGGACGACATACCACATTGCGTTCATGAAGGACAGCGCCGGGTACGGGTCCCGCCTGACCACTGTATCAAACAGAACACGCTGGATCGTATCGTTGAGGAATGCGCCCGTTGTTCCGGTCACGACGAGATACCCCAGAAAGGGTGCCAGACCGAGCACGACCCCGCCTCCCAGCGGCAAAGCCACCTCCTGCAGAGTTGTGGCAGCGGCGCATCCCCCTTCCATGGCCGCCGGAGTCCGCAATAGCCTTGCTTCGATGAGTAGGATGACAGGGAGCGCCAGAACGGTGCCGAGCAGGAATCCTGCATGATCCAACGTGCTCCCCACAAAAGCCAGCCCGGCAAAGATCCCGGCCACCACGAGCCAGATCTTTCGACGTTCGTAGGTCCACGCCGTCAAAAATCCTAGAGTCAAAAACACGATGATGTGGCGAGGCTCCAGATGCAGGGGGTAAAGCGCGAATCCAACCAGACCGATTAGGCGCCACGAGACGGTTGGGAAGACCTTCCACACATAGAAGGCTGCCGCCACATAGCTCAGTGGCTCGACGAGCAGGCCAAACAGCCGATCCGCCGCCAACGATTCCCCGAACATCCAAAATGCCACCAGCGGCCTGATGATGTTTGAAAACAGACCGTGGGTCAGGTAGACATCACGAAAGGGGATGCCCCCGTCGAGCACCATCTGAGCGGTCCCCAGTCGCTCTCCCTCGTGCAGCCATTCGATCTGTGCAAAGATCGGCAAGCTCTCTCTGGTCACGAGCCCGAGATAGAGAAGATAGGTCGCTGCCAGGAGCCAGAAGGGACACGGGGGGATGCAGGAAGCCCTCTGTGCCGCGCCGCTCTCCATTTCTTAGGGCAAAGGGCTTAGATAGGAACGCATCAGCCGCATTGCCGAACGCAGCGCCATTTTGCCGGCTGCCCGTTCTCGCGCGGCCAGACGGAGGGCGGACTTGAGGTCTGCCCTTCCCTCCTCGGTGTGACCGCCGCGCAGCCTTTGTTTGCCGCGATCGGACAGCAACGAGATCTTCTGTTCGATCAGGTAACGGCGCTTCCACGGATCATGGCCGTACCGCTTCCAGAGGCACTCCAATAACAATTCAGTGTTGAACAGGACGATCTCCGAGGCGATGCGGGGCTCGTGCCGGCGGAAGAACGTCAGTGTCTCCGGAATCCAGTGCACCCTGGTCGCGTCGATCAACCGGGGATACCATTCCACGTCTTGGAGACCTGCCGCCTTGAACCCTTCGTGAAACCCCCCTGTCGCCTCAAACACGCCCCGGCGCACGATAAGCGCCGAAAGCATGAAATTGAAGCCCTTGAGGAACAGCCGGCAGTGCGGGTCGCTGGGGCAGTACCCGTGGATGATGTTCGGCAGCGGCTGGCTCGTCTTTGAGAAGTAGCGAAGATCGCAGTTGACAGCACCGATGTCGGGGTTGGCATCGAGGACCGCCACCTGGCGCTCCAGCTTCTCGGGGAGCCAGGCATCGTCGTTTTCCAAAAACGCGATATACTCGCCGGAGGTGAGAGCCACGCCTCGATTTGTTGCTCTGGCCGCCCCACTGTTCGGCTGATACTCGTACCGGACCGCATCGCCGAAGCGCCTGACGACTTCTCCAGACCCATCGGTGGAGCCGTCATCGATCACGAGGATTTCGCGATCCGTGTAGGTTTGAGCCAAGGCGCTTTGGATTGCCTCGTCGATGTGCTCGCGGGCATTGTAGAGCGTCATCACGACGCCGACTTTCGCCATGGCGTAGTCCTCGGAATGCCGACCCGGTTCGCAGAAGATTCGCCCGCTCGGAGAACTAGACTTCAAAGAACATCATCGAGTTGGTGCTGCCGAGCGGATGGATCACGAAGTCCAGTCCAAGGCGAGCGCGTTCATCCAGGACGGCGTTCAAGACCTCCTGATCGACCGCTGAGGCCACCGTCCAGTAGGAAAGGCCCTGTTTCTCCAGCCAGGCCTGCACGACAGCACCCTCTTCGGACGGCATCCCTGAGTGGAAGACATCATGGACGCTGACAACGGTTCCACGCCGTGCTCTCGGCAACAACGCCTCGACGTACCATTCGGCAAACTCTTTGCGGTGGTCCGAATCGAGGAAGAGGTAGTCAAAGCGCGGCGCTGTCTTCGTGGTATCCCTGGCATCCCCCTGCACCAAATGCCAGCGCCCACGGGCCAGCGCTTTGGGCACGAACCGGGCGCTCGTGTCGTGAAGATCGTAAGACCACAATTCACCGTCGCCATTGTCTCTCAACGCGCTCAAAATCCAAGTGGTGGACCACCCTGCATTGGGCGAGATTTCGAGCATCACTTTGGGGCGCTTGTCCCGGATCAGGAGGTATGTGACCTCGGCCTCCAGATCATCGAGCGCCGGAAACAGCATGTAGCGACGGAGCCTGAGTTTCCGCAGGCGGCGAACAAGCGCATTGTCGTGTCGCCGATGGAACCAGTATTGCTGCCGTCGGACCGCTTTGAGATCGTGAGCATAACGCCGATACAACTCCGTTACATACCCTATCGAAATCATGCCGACCGTGATGAGACCAGTACCCGCAGCAGGCGGGTGTAGGCGCGCAGCCGCCCTGGCGCGGCCTTCACGGCATTCCAATAGAACCGTCGCGCTTCGACGAATCGCTGGGCCTTCTGAGCCGCAGCGCCTCGGTTGAGAAAGTAGTTCGCCCATTCACGGTTGAGCGCCGCTTGCTGTTCCCTCGTCAGCGGCTGCATCCGTTCCAAGTTGGCGAGAAAGCGCTCGCGACTGGCAAGGATCTTTTCCTTGTGGGTCTGCTCGTCGAAGGCCATGTCTCGGAACCCGTGTCCTCGCTGGAGCTTCCGGACCAGAACCCGATCGATGCATTCAAACTGCGTGGCGGCGAACAACCGAATCGCCAGATCGGAATCTTCAGAGCCATATAGCTCAGGGTTCAGAGCACCGACCTTCTCCAAGACCTGACGTCGGATCAGCAGGGTGGAGGGCAGCGCCGCATGTCCTCCCACAAATGCCCGCACCAAGGGTTCGGGGCTGTACCGCGCCGCCACGCGCTCGAGGACGGTCCCGCCGGCATCCACCACCTCGTAGTCGGAGTGCACTACTCCGACCTCACTGCGCGAGCGCATCACGACAAGCTGAGCTTCCAGCTTACCCGGCAGCCAGACATCATCGCAATCCAGCAGAGCCACGAATTGGCCCCGTGCCTGGGCAATGCCTCGGTTGCGTGCTCGAGCCGGACCGCCGTGATCCTGCTGAAGCCAGATCATGTCGTCGCCTCGGGAGAGGTCTGCCAGAACCGCCTGGGTCCCATCGGTCGAGCCATCATCCACGGCGATGATCTCCAGCCTGCAGCCGCTCTGCGCTCGAACACTGGCCACGGCTTTGGCCACGAACGGCGCCCCGTTGAAGACGGGGATGACGACACTGACCACCGGCGTGAATCGGCTCATGTTCTTCTACGAAAACAGTCTCGCGTCAAGGACGAATCACTGGAAGGCCCAGCTTGTCACGCCAAGCCTCCACGTACGGCCAGTCAACCTGTAAATCGAGCTGCTGGCTGATGTGCTCGATATCGGCCAGATCTTGAAGGCGGCCAGCCATGGATTTGAGAAGGATCAGGTCCTCAAGTGTCACGATCGGCAGCGCCAATCCCTGAAACTCGACGATCCGTTTTCGCGTCAACGCCTGCCTATGAAACTCTGATTGTGCGAGGAGAAGATCCACGATGACTTCTCGCTCGTCCTTGATTCCGATGACCCTCCAAATAGAGACCCCCTTGAACGGCATCGGAGCCCGATGCGGGACCACGGAATCAAACACACCGGAGAACAGCAGGGCGACCTGATCCGGGCTCGTCGCCTCCAGCAGGATCAGCACATCCACATCGGTGGTCGCGCGGGGTTCAACCAAGGCGCTATAGGCCAGCCCCCCGGCGAGGGCATAGTCCATCCTCCGTTCGTTCAGCGCCCAGGCCACCTCCCTGAGGGTCGTGATCAGGAAGAGTTCCGACGCCATGCCCGTTCCTTGGAGAGTCGGAACTCTGCCATCAGCATTTTCTCGATATCCCGATCCGCGTGGGTCTGCCTCAGGACAGCCCTGCGCAGCTCCATGCACAGGGCCGTCAATTCACCGCACCGAAGAAGGTTGCGGATGACGAGGGACTCGGCCTCTGGCTTCTTATGCTCCACCCCGTTCGCCCCTCAGTCGCCGGGCGGCGCCGCCCGTTGCTCCGCGGTCAGCGACGGCCATCCTTCCAACAGTTTGGTTGCCGTGGCAAAGACTTCGTCCACGGAGATCAGCTTCATGCAACTCTCCTCTCCTCGGAAGCAGGTCGGGTGGAAGCATCGTCGGCAGTCCAGGCCCTTGTACAACACCACCGCCCGGTCATCTCGGGGTCCCCACGTCGCCGGATCGGAGGGCCCAAACAAGGCCACGACGGGTATGCCCAAGGCGGCGGCCATGTGCATCGGGCCGTTATCGTTGCCAACGAACAACGTGCATCGCTTCAACACAGCGGCAAGCTGCAGGAGGGTCGTGCGACCGGCCAGGATTGTGAGCGCGGTCCGGCTCAATCTCTGAATCGACTCAGCCAATTGCTGATCCCGGGCATCCCCGGCTACGAGGATCTGGCAGCCGGTCGCGGCGACCAGACGGTCGGCCAACTCGGCGAATCGTTCGCCCGGCCAAGCCTTAAACCAGTAGCGCGCCCCGGGATGGAGCATGACCAACGGCTTCCCTTCCAGGTGAGTTTTCTTCACTCCTAATTCTTCAAGGAGTTTTGAAGCCTCCGCTTCATCTTCCGGAGCGGTGTACAGGGCCGGCCGACTGACCTTCGGGACAAGACCCAACGCGCGGACCGCCTCGAGGTCATGCTCGACGCGGTGCACCGCCTGTCTCTTATACACATCTGACGCTGCCGACGATCTTA
>CAYZKG010000087.1:9571-11707 GCA_964478915.1 uncultured Nitrospira sp. | reverse complement strand
CGCTTCACGAGCAACGCATTAGGCATTCTCAAGTTCCTTAAGCCGCAGGGACCGAATGCGATCACGCAATTCCGCGGCCCGCTCAAAGTCCAGAACCTTGGCTGCGGCCTTCATTTCCTCCTCCAGCCGCTGGATCGTTTGCTCGAGACTCTGCTCGTTGGCGTAGGCGGCTTCGGCCTCGGCGACGAGATCCATGGTCACGTAATCCGCCTCCACCATCTTGTACTCCAGATCCAGGATGCCTTTCTTGATGCTTTCCGGCGTGATGCCGTGCGCGGCGTTGTAGTCCGCCTGCAACTGCCGTCGCCGGGCCGTCTCCTCGATGGCGAGCCGCATGGATTCGGTCACCACATCGCCATAGAGGATCACCCGCCCCTCAACGTTGCGGGCGGCACGGCCGGCTGTCTGGATCAACGACCGGTGCGATCGCAAGTAGCCTTCCTTGTCGGCATCCAGGATCGCGACCAGGCTGACCTCCGGAATGTCCAACCCCTCCCGTAGCAAATTGATCCCGACCAGCACGTCAAAGATTCCCCGGCGGAGGTCCCGCACGATCTCGGCGCGCTCGAGCGTGGCAATGTCGGAGTGCAGGTACCTGACCTTGATCCCAAGGTCATGATAGTACTCGGTGAGGTCTTCCGCCATACGCTTGGTGAGCGTCGTGACGAGCACGCGCCCGCCGCGTGCCACCGTGGCCCGCACTTCTCCGAGCAGGTCGTCCACCTGGCCGCGCGCCGGGCGCACGTCGATCACCGGATCCATCAGCCCGGTGGGGCGGATGATCTGCTCCACCACCGCGGAGCCGGCATGCTTCAACTCGTACGGGCCGGGCGTGGCTGACACGTACACCACCTGATTGACGAACCGCTCGAACTCGGCGAAGGTCAGCGGCCGGTTGTCGAACGCCGAGGGCAGACGAAAGCCGTATTCCACGAGACTCTGCTTCCGAGACCGGTCGCCCTCGTACATCCCATGCAGTTGGGGCACGGTGGCATGGGATTCGTCAACGATCAGGAGGTAGTCTTTGGGGAAATAATCCAGGAGCGTCGGAGGGGGCTCGCCGGGCCTGCGCCCGCTGAGGTGCCGGGAGTAGTTCTCGATGCCGTGACAGTATCCCATCGCCCGGATCATCTCCAGATCGAAGCGCGTGCGCTGCTCCAGCCGCTGAGCCTCCAGCAATTGACCACGCTGCTTGAAAAAGGCGATCCGCTCGTCGAGCTCGATCTCGATCCCCTGCAAGGCGCGCTCGTAGCGGTCCGGCGCGATAAGGTAATGGGTGTTCGGATAGATCGGCACCTTGGGGAGGCGGCTCACGGGCTTCCCGGTCAGCGGATCGATCTCATGGATCGCCTCCACGGTATCGCCGAACAGCTCGATGCGCACCGAGACGGCATCGGAGGAGGCCGGGAAGATCTCGATCACGTCGCCGCGCGCCCGGAAGGTCCCGCGGTGAAAATCCGTGTCGTTGCGGGCGTACTGAATCTCCACCAGCTTGGAGAGGATCTGCTCGCGCCGGATCTCCTGGCCCTCTTCCAGGTACAACAGCATCCCGTGGTACACCTCCGGCGAGCCCAGGCCGTAGATGCAGGACACGGAGGCGACGATGACGATGTCGTTGCGTTCGAACAGCGAGCGGGTCGCCGAGTGGCGCATCTGATCGATCGCGTCATTGATCGAGGCATCCTTGGCGATATAGGTATCGGTCTGCGGGATATAGGCCTCCGGCTGGTAATAGTCGTAGTAGCTGACGAAGTATTCGGCGGCGTTCTGCGGGAAAAACCGTGTGAACTCCTGATAGAGCTGGCCCGCCAGGGTCTTGTTATGGACCAGGACGAGCGTCGGCTTCTGCACCCGCTCGATCAGATTGGCCATCGTGAAGGTCTTTCCAGAGCCGGTGACCCCCAACAGCACCTGATGCTTCAGCCCCGCCTTGATCCCCGCGGCGAGCTTCTCAATGGCCTGGGCTTGATCCCCCTTCGGGGTAAATTCGGCTTCCAGTTTGAACGGTGGCATAGGCGCTCATCTTACCATAGGGTCGTCGGCTTGACAGGACATAGGACAACGCCTACAAAACCGAATTGATGGAAGATTGGGAACTTGCTCGACAACAAGCCCCGCTGAAGAAAATCGCGCCCT
>CAYZKG010000087.1:0-9471 GCA_964478915.1 uncultured Nitrospira sp. | reverse complement strand
AGCCGGTGCCGCCGTCCTTGACCTTTCGGCGCCTCAAGGACCTCTCCCCATCGCGAGAGGAAGGCTGTCACAAAGGCATGCTCGTTGGCCGGCTCGACCGCCAGAGGAGCCAGAGCCAGCCCGACGGCCAGCGAAATGTGGTAGCCTACCGAGCGCGAGGCCAGGGCACGGCGATAGGCAGGATGCGCTTGATTGATCCACACGGTTGATTCGACCAAGCGCCCCAACTCCGGATCGCCGGGACGGTCTTCGAATTGGATGCCGAGGCCGTAGCGCGCAGGCCGCTTGGGGCCGCCCTTTCCAGGAAGTAATGCTCCCTCCACCACGGGTTCACGATTTGGCGACGGCTTCCTCTCTGGGGTCTCGCCTTGATCCTGCGGCTCAGGAGACGGTTCTCTCGAGCCGTTCCCCGTTTCACGTTCTTCGGCCTCCAGCGGTGGGACAGTCACCGCCGCGGCTCGCAAATCCGTGTCCTCGCCGGTTGTTCCAATGGGCAGCTTTTTCTGTCCGCCGGCGCGATGCTCGACCAGCGAGGCCAGCAGCGGAAACTCATCGGAAAGGTCCTCCAGGACCCGTTCGAGGTCGCGTTCCAAGGGGCGCAGCACGCGACGGCTTGCCTCCTCGGCGGCCTCCCGCGCATCGCCCCAGGCGGAGAGCTGCCGAGAGACGGCTTCCTGAATGGCCTTGCGGTAGGCCAGGTAGACGGCCCCTCGCGACCCAACGCGAATGAAGTCACCCTTGTTCAGGGTGAGGCACGCCGCGAGCCCGGGCGCCTCGATAAGACCGCCGATCCGATCGGGTGCCGCGGGCGTCACGCCGAGCCAGTCCCAGCCTCTCTTGATGACCTTGCCGAATGTGCTGATTGAGAGCCCGCGGCGCTCTTCCGGCAAGGGAAGCTCTTCCCGTATCAGGTAGCCGAGCGCGGACGGCTTGCGCTTCCGCACCATACGGACTTCCAACGGCGCCAGCGAGCGCGCCGGCCAGCGCTGCTTCTCGATCTCGTTCCCGTTTACCTCAATGGTGACGCCGTGTGGATAGTGCACGGTCAGGAGTAGGTCGAAGGTCGGGTCGAGCAGCGACTGGTAGTGTCGCCGCAAGGCGCCTTCCAGGAAGCCCGGATCCAGTAAAGGCGACAGCGGGTTGCGAAGCTTCAGGCGAACGGATGTCCCCCGCTCCCCCACCAAGCCTGGTGGCGGCACCCACTTCCACGGAGCACGGTGGCGCGACGCCAAGTGCCAGGAGGTCGCCACATGGGTCTTCCCCCGCCGCGTCTCGGTCAGCACCTCGTCACATACCAGCAGGCCGAGCTTGATGCCCACGCCCGCAAATCCGATTCCCTGTCCGGGAGTCTTCGTGCTGGCGGCAACGTCATGGTACCTTGCCAGCTCCCGACGCTGCATCCCGCAGCCGTTGTCCACCACCGTCAGCGTCGCCTGCACGGGGTCTGCTGTGATGATGATCCGGCTCGCGCCCGAGTCCAGCGAGTTGGCAATGACCTCGGTGAGAATCGTCTCTTCCAGCGGGCCTGGGTACGCGTCACGCAGGTCCTCCAGGAGGTGAAGCAGGTCAACGCGAGTTTCGCCCATAGCTCACCCTGCCGTTGCTCTCGTCGCCGAGGAACTTTAGACGGATTGTTCTGTCAATTCAAGGAGGTGACTCCTGTGAGGGACGATCACGGTCTGAATAGACGACGGAGCCTTCATAGAGACGGCAAGACGGGCTGGCAGATTGCGTATTGACACCGCCTCAGAGCTAAGCGTATAAAAACGGCCGTCCCGCATCCGTCCAACCGGGAGCTCAATGCCAGGAGTCCACAATGGATCAGCAGTCTCTGGCAGCCTGGAGGGCGATGCAGGATGGGTTCGCGTCCCTCACCGGCTTTGCCCTGCTGACGTTTGATCCCCAATTATCGCCGCTCTGCCCCCCCAGCCAGGATAATCCGATCTGCGCCGCGGTCCAGAAGAGCGACCTTGGCGCCCAGCACTGCCGGGCGCACTGTGGCAAGGCGGTGGCCACGGCGCAGAAGACCAAAGAGATGGCCTTCTTCCGCTGTGAGGCCAGCCTCCACGTCTTTACGCTGCCCGTGGTCGTCGGCGACGAGGTCCGGCTGATCCTGCAAGGAGGCAAGCGCTTCCTGGGCCAGGCGGAACGCGAGCCGACCGAGCGAGTCAGCGAGCTGACGGGCCTCTCTGCCGAGGCCTTTCGCAGCCTCGCGCAGAAGCAATCCGTGAGCGAGCCCGGACAGCTTGTGGCCGCCGCCCGCTATCTGCAGCAGGTCGGGAGATACGTCTTTGAGAGCGAGCACGCCCGGACGCTGGGCTCAAAATTCTCCTTCCTGCTTACCCTGTTCACCCTGGTGGACGAACTCAAGAACGACGCCGATCTGGAGAGCTTTTACTCCACGGTCCTCAGCTCGATCGGCGTGCTGTTCGACGTGAACACCGCCGCGGTCCTGACGGCGAATCTGTCGGAGAACACGGCGGCTGTGAAGCAGCCCTTCGGCCGGAAAAAGGAGCAGTTGCGCGGCCATCATGTCAGCGTTCGTGGCACCCTCCTCGATCAAGTCCTCAGCTCCCGCCGGCGGCAGGGCTCCCGCGAGCCCTTGGAGATCCTGAAGCTGGGGCTCCCGGCAGAGATTGCGGCCGTCGAACTCATCCCGTTGTTCCATCAAGAAGGACAGACTGCGGTCCTGGTCCTCATTGCGGACTCCTCCCTCTCGGAGCAGGACCTTCAGATTCTTCAGGCCTTCTGTGCCCAGGCCGGCCTCGTGCTGCAGAATCGGCTCCTGCTCGACCACTTCCACCAGGGCAGCCGGCATTTGAACGCCTTGACCGGCATCGTCCAGGAGTTGGCCGCGACCCTGGATGCCGAGCGATTGTATGAGCTGATTCTGGACCGCTCGGCCCAACTGGTTCAGGCAGAGAAAGGATCCCTGATGCTCTTCGACGAACAGGAAGGGAGTCTGGCGATCAAGGCTGTCAAAGGCTTGAATAAGAAGCTCCTTGAACCGGTGCGTGTGGCTCCAAACGAGGGGATTTCCGGAAAAGTAGCGGCCACCGGAAAGCCGTTACTGGTTTCCGACCTGGAGGCCGACGAGCGGGTGAGCCAGAAGCAAAAACCGCGATACCGGACGAAGTCCTTTATCAGCATCCCACTCAAACTCGAGCAGCGTACGATCGGCGTGCTGAACATCTCGGACAAGATCACGGGGGAGGTCTTTTCACGGGAGGACTTGGAGCGCCTGGCCTCCCTGGCCGATCATGCCTCGGTCGCGATCGAACGGAGCGCGCTGCACCAACGGTTCGAAGAGCTGAAGCGGGTCTCGATCCTGGATCCGTTGACCGGCCTGGTGAACCGCCGACATTTCGAAGAGCGGCTGTTGGAGGAGGTCCAGCGCGCCAAGCGTCACCAGCTCCCGCTGTCTCTGGTGATGGTGGACCTGGACAACTTCAAGGTCATCAACGACACCTACGGGCACCAAGCCGGAGACGAGGCCTTGCGGATCAGCGCCCGCGTGATCCGCAACACTATCCGGACGATCGACCTGGCCGCCCGCTACGGTGGGGAAGAATTTGCCATTATCCTGCCGCAAACGCCCAAGCCTGGGGCTGCGATCATCGCCGACCGTATCTGCGCTGAATTTCGAAAACTGGACCTGCCCTTCCCACGGCGGGAGAGCGGCCCGCTGATTACCGGCAGCCTTGGCCTCGCCTGTTTCACCAAAGGCATCGAGACGCCCGATGACCTCATCCGCCAAGCCGACACCGCGCTCTATCACGCAAAAGCTCAAGGCAAGAATCAGGTTGTGGTCTATGGAGAAGTATGACCGTGTCCTCCTTTTGTCTGCTCTCACCCTCCTCGTCGTTTGTGTCCCACTCCCCGGCCGTCCCGACGCGCCTCCTGATTACGAACGCCTGGCTCGTGCGCTGGCCAGCATCTCGGGTTCCCGCATGCTGGCGGACGTCACGCTGCTGAGCAGCCCGGAGTACAACGGCCGCCAAGCCGGCACTGCGGACGATCTCCATTCGGCTCTGGTCGTCGCCGAGCGGTTCCGATCCCTCGGCCTTCGACCGGCCGGCACCGAGGCACTGATTCCGCATTCCCCACCCTGGGCTCTGACCACGCTCGTCATCGTGACGCGGCTCGGGACCCCCACGATGGAGGTTTCGTCAGGCTCGGAGGTCATCGTCCCTCGCGCTGGTCCGGATTATGTGCCGATCCTGGACTCGCCGTCGGCGAATGTGACCGCCCCTGTCGTCTTCGTCGGCTATGGTATCTCCGATCCCGCGCGGGGCTTCGATGAATACCAGGGCATCGATGTCCGGAACCGAATCATCTTGTTTCTGAGGGGAAAGCCGGAGCGATACCCCACTCCGACGCCACAGAGTGAAAAGCAGCGGATCGCCCAGGAGAAAGGTGCGGTCGCCTACTTGGCCGTCACCGGGCCGGTCTTGAGCTCCTATGAAACGCGTCGTGGGACGGGCCTCGGGCCCCAGGCATCGTACAGCGGACTCGAAGATGAGCGCCCGCTCCCAGGGTGCTGGATCAGCACGGCGCTGGCCGAACGAATCCTCGCTCCGTATTTGACCCCACGGGGCCAATCCCTCCGGACCATCCAGGATCAGTTGAATTCCACACTCAGCCCTCGGTCCGGTCCCACCGGCACCGTGGTGCGCCTGACCTGGGACAGCGCACAGACGCCAGGGACGCTCGTCAACGTTGCAGGCTTGCTACCGGGTCGTGAGCCATCCGTTTCCGAGACGGTCGTGGTCGGTGCGCACCGGGATCATTTTGGCCGCCAGGCCGGACTGCTTTTCCCGGGGGCTGACGATAATGCTTCAGGAACGGCAGTTCTGTTGGAGCTCGCCCGGGCCCTGGGGGAGGCTGGGCCGCCCACCCGAAGCATCCTGTTTGTGTCATTCAGCGGCGAGGAACAGGGACTGCAGGGATCGAAGCTCTATGTCGGTCGCCCGCTGCGTTCCTTGGGCACCACGCTCGGGATGGTCAACCTGGATCATGCCGGTGTCGGAAGCGGTCGGCTCACCGTGGGGATCACATCCCTCACCAAGACTGTTGCCCTGGAAGCCGGCCAAGCGGCGCAAGTCTCCGATCGGTTGGACCTGTTCGGGTTCTTTCCGGGCGGTGACCACGTCCCCTTCAAGGAAGCAGGCGTGCCGACGATCACGATCGTCAGCGGCGGCAGTCATCCCGACTTCCACCAACCGACCGACACGGCCGAGAAGGTTCAAGCTGCCATCCTGGAGACCGTCGCTCGTTATGCGCTCGCGGTGACGTGGCAGTTGGCACGTGGACCGTGAGTATGCGGGGGCAAAGGACCAGGGACGATAGAGGAGGCTACGGGATCTCTTCGAGGAGAGATGATCCGATCGGTGGAAGAGGCGGGAGTTCCCGAGGCGGAGGCGGTAAGATGGTAGGCGAGGAGAACAGTTGGATAGTTCCTGTGCGAGGATTGAAAGCTGCCTGGTTCGCTCCCGAAATGAGGCCTACGGACAACTGGGGACCGAGCGTCATCATGCTGCCACTCCAGACCGGGACATTGGACGCCTGAAAGTTGTAGGATTGAAACGTTCCTGCGCTGTACAAATAGCCCTGCGTGCCTTGAGCATCAATGTAGAGGCTGCCCGTCGGGCCGGTAAGGTTATGCAGCGCGGCCACGCCGCCATTGATCCCACGGACGCCGGACACAGCTTGGCCCCAGGCCGGGGACGATAGAGCGATCAGTATCCCTGTGAGAAGCCCCACTCGCCTGAGCATGAACACCTCAGCAGATAATTGATGACAGCGAACCCACCTGTTAGTTTATGATTATGGACCTAACGCATCACACATAGCAAGGGGTAACCCTATGAAGACGTTTGCTCATGTCTGCCGCCCGTTGTTGCTGATCGGAGGATTGGCCGGTCTCTCGGTCCTGTTGCTTGCGCCGGCATGGGGCGTCGAGCCGACAGCCGGCCCGTCAACAGAGCGCCGGCAACCCATCTCGCTGGCGGATGCCGTGCTCCGGGCGCTCGAGCATAACCTGGATATCACGATTGCCCGCCAGAGCCGGGATGCCCGACTGTCCGATATCATTGCCGAGCAGGCCAAGTTCGACCCATTGCTCAGTTTGAACGGGCAATACAACCGAAGTATCTCACCATTGAATCGACCGGTCTTCGGGCTTTCTGGCGAAGCTCTCAGACGGATTGAAGGGTTTGACCAGAATCAGTTCCAAATCACGGCCGACATGACTCAAAATCTTCTTACAGGTGGAAACTATGACCTGAACTTCAGTCCGTCGCGCACCTTTGTGGCAGGCGCGCAAGGCTTCCTGTTCAACCCCGGATATCAGTCCGGATTGGCCCTCACGTTCACCCAGCCTCTCCTGCGGAACTTCGGGACGGAGGTAAACCGGACCTTTATTCGCATTGCGCAGAACAATGCCAAGGTTGAAAGCGATGTCTTTCTGGATCGGGTGCTGACCGTTATCTCCACCGTGGAGCAAGCCTATTGGGAATTGGTCTTCGCAAATGAAAATTACAAAGTGGCGCAGGCTGCGCTGAAAGCCGCCGAGGAGCTTCTGGCCACCAACCGGGCCAAGGCCAAGGCCGGCGTCATGTCCGTGGTGGATGTGTTGCAGGCCGAGGCCGCCGTGGCGTCCAGGGTCGAACAGATCCTGGTGGCCGAGAAAGCCATCCAGGATCAGGAGGATCAGTTCCGGCGTCTGCTGACCCCGTCCGAGCAAGAGCTGCGTCAGGATGTCCGGTTGCTGCCGGTGGACCAGTTGGCAAAAACGCTTGAGCCCATCAGCCTCGATGAGGCAATCGATGCCGCCATCGAGAGGCGACCTGAAATCCTGCAGGCGAGCAAGAACATCGAGACCAGCGAGCTCAACACCAAGTTTGCCAAGAACCAGCTCCTTCCTAACCTCGCCTTTCAGGGAACATCGGGCCTGGCGGGCCTGGGCGAGGGCGTTGGCGACGTGCTCAAGCGAAACTTCGGAGGAGATTTCTATAACTATGGAGCCGGGCTGGTTCTGAGCTATCCCCTGGGAAACCGGGCGGCCGTGAGCCAGTACAACAAGCGCCAATTGGAAGCGCGCAACGCCCAGGCCACGTTGCAGAGCGTCCGGCAGCAGATCATCGTCAGCATGCGGGAGGCGGTGCGCCGGGTAAGGACGGACTTCAAGCGGATCGAGACGACCCGCTCGGCACGGCTTCTCTCGGAGAAACAATTACAGGCCGAACAAGAGCGCTTGAGCGTCGGCCTGAGCACCACGCGGTTCGTGCTGGATTTCCAGCGTGATTTGGCGATCGCCCGGGGCAACGAACTGCGCGCGATGGTGGACTACAACAAATCCTTGTCGAACCTCGCCCGGAACAAGGGCACCACGCTGGAGCAGTATCACATCGAACTGCAATAGGTCGGCTCGCCGATGCGAGGGACCCCATCAGCCCTAGCGTTGCAGAGATCGGCCCGGACAGGACCCGTGAGCCGGAACGGGGGGCCGGGCTCGCGCTTGCGTTCCCGGTTGCCACGCTCCTCTACTATGTTCTTCCTCCCTCCCTCCAAGCCAGAACGGCTCTGCTCTTCCTGCCCCAGGCCGTGGGGTACCTCGGGCTGGCCATCTGGCTTCGGCGCAACACCCATCCCGGCGAGCGCCTGGGCTTGACGCTCTCGCAACTGCCCGTAGGCCTGCGCTGGGGAACCCCTGCGGGGATCGTCCTGGGGCTCGCAAACGCGGCGGTCATCCTGGGAGTCGTGCCGCTTCTAGGCAGCGACATCCAGTTTCTGCGACAGACCCCGCATGCCCGCCTTCCTGTCGCCGTCATGTTGCCGTGGGCCATCGTGGCCATCGCCGTCGCCATCGAGCTGAATTTCCGCGGGTTCCTGTTGGGACGCCTGTGCGCTCTCTCCGAGAAATCAGGCGTTGGGGCGGCCGGCCGGATCGTCTCACGGGGAGTGGCGATCGGCCTCGTCTCTCTGGTGTTTTCGTTCGACCCGTTCATGGTGGCCACGTTCAAGCACCTGCACTGGATCGCCATCTGGGATGGTCTCGTGTGGGGAACGTTGTGGGTCCGCCTCAAAAACCTGTATGCGACGATCGTGGCGCATGCCGTCGAAGTGATGATTGTCTATACGATTCTGAAGATAGTCCTCTCATAAGAATTGATTCATTGAGTCATTTGGTGATTGAATCATCGAATTGGATCGGCGTTGTAATCGCTCACTCGTCAATGAGTCAATGGCCCAATTCCCCGTGACGCCTTCCTTTTCCAGCTATCTGGTCAACGATGCCTTCGGTGATCCAGGCCTGTACGTGGAGATCAGATGGGCCAGAAGGGCCCTGCTCTTCGATGCCGGCCACAACGAACCGTTGAGCCCGACGCGCCTGCTGAAAGCCAGTGAGATCTTCGTCTCCCACACCCACATGGATCATTTCATCGGCTTCGACCGCATTCTGCGGGTCGCCCTGGGCCGCGGCAAGACCCTGAGGCTCCATGGACCGCCTGGGCTGATCGCGAATGTGACCGGCAAGTTGCAAGGCTACACCTGGAACCTCGTAGACGGCTATCCGCTCGTCCTCGAAGTCCGGGAATTTTATCCCGAGGAGATTCGGCTGGCCACGTTTCACGCCAGCACGCAGTTCGAGCGCAGCGCGATCCGCGTGCTGCCTGCGCCGGAGCGGGACGGCAGCTTGTTCACGGTGCAGGAAGATCCCATGTTCCGGGTCCAGGCCGTGGCTTTAAACCATCGTATTCCGTCCTTCGGGTACGCCCTGCAGGAACAGTTCCACATCAATGTCAACCGCGAGCGTCTGCACGCCGCGGGACTGCCGGTCGGCTCCTGGTTGAAAGAGCTGAAGCGGCACATCTGGGAAGGACGGCCGGACGACTTCCGGTTCACGGCCACCTTGTATTTCGAGCACCGCAAAGAAGAGCGGGAATTCCGACTCGGGGAAGTCCGGGAGCGCTTCGTCACCATCACGCGGGGACAACGCCTGGTGTATGTGGTGGACGCCCGATACGACGAAGAGAACGAGGCCAAAATCGTGGCGCTGGCGAGCGGCGCGGACGTATTTTACTGTGAGGCCCCCTACCTTGAGCGCGACGCGGAGAAGGCCAGAGAACGCTACCACCTGACGGCGCGCCAGGCGGGGCTGCTGGCCAGAAAGGCCAAGGTCCGCGAGCTGGTGGTGTTTCATTTCTCGCCACGGTACACTGGCCAAGGGGAAGTGATCCGGCAGGAAGCGCGGGAAGCGTTTGAAACAGGATGATGCGATGATTCAGGAGGCCGGTGTGACAGGGCCGCTCGCTCCAGCGCCTCTCAGAGCGACCCTTCCGGACTCATCACCCATTGCACGAAGCCTAGCAATGGGTACCCGGCGGAAGCCTTCCAGAATTCCTTTTTTAAGCCACTTCCTGCCAAAAAGAGAAAGGGACAGGGGATGAGTGAGCTGATGAAGTATGG
>CAYZKG010000086.1:0-11798 GCA_964478915.1 uncultured Nitrospira sp. | reverse complement strand
TCCGGGACGTTCATCGGCGCGTGGGCACAGCCATCCTGTTTGAGTCGTCAGGCGGGCAAGGGGAGAAATCTGCGCACCTGCCGGAACTGCGTTTCGCACTCGGCGAGCCGGAGCTGGAGACCACGTCCATTGACAATGCCGCCGTCGGCCTTGAAGCGAAGGGGTACTACATCCGCAAGGCCGGACACGACGGATTCCGGTTCGGGTTCAAGCCGACGCTCAAGAAGGTGGTGAACGACCGGCGCGCCTCGCTGGACGATGGGGAGGTGAAAAAAGCCACCCAGGCGTTGGTCCGGGTGGAATTTGCCCTAGGCGCTGCATTGCCGCTGGTTCTCTTTCCGGAGGACGGGACAGCCGTGCAGGATACGCCCAAGTTGACGCTGGTCGTTCTCGATCCCGAGGCCGAGTGGGAAGACAAGGGACCGCTCAAGACGACTCTCACCGACTGGACCAAGCAACGCGGGAAGTCGCCTCGTCTCTATCCGGGCTCGCTGGTGTGGTGGGTCCGCAAGCCCGGACGCGAGCTGAAGGACAAGGTCGAGACGTGGCTGGCGTGGAAGCGAGTGGAAAGAGAGGTTGCCGACGGTGCCTTGGAAGGCGAGTTTGAACGTGCGGACCGGGCAGAGATTACGGGGAAGGTGCGCGAGGCGGAAGATTCAGCCAAGGATGAAGTCTGGGCCGGCTATCGGTATGTCGTCCTGGCCGACAATCGGGAGTCGAATGGGCTGAAGATCATTGACCTGGGAGCCGGACATGCGAGCGCCACGGAGACCCTGAGCGGACGGGTCGTGGCGGCCCTCAAGACGCAAGCGCTCCTCAACGAATCGCCCGGGGCTGGTTACCTTGAGCGAAGGTGGCCCCAGGCCTTCAAAGAGTCAGGCGCCTGGCCGATTCTGAGCCTGCGCCAGGCCTTTTTGAACGGCTCGATGGAGCGACTGCTCGACACGGATGCCTACCTAAAGGGGAAAATTCCCGAGTTCGTCACCCGCGGGGATTTTGGCCTCGCTTCTGGGAAGCAGCCTGATGGCGGGTACTCCCGCATTTGGTTTGAAGAAATGCTGCCTCCGGATGAGGTCGCTTTCGATGCGGACGTGTACCTGGTCACAAAGGCAAAAGCTAAAGCGCTAAAGGCTGGATCATCAGTACTCGTATCCCCCCTGAGCGAAGCTGAGAAGCCGTCCGAAGATGTGAAGACTGGTTCTGGCAAGGGCTCTTCAGCAGTTGCCGACTCCGGTAAGAAAACCGTCCGCATCACGGGGAAAATTCCTCCCGAAGTCTGGAATCGGCTGGGTACCAAACTCTTGCCCAAGCTACGGGCCGGCGCAGACCTCCGCCTAGGTCTCGATTTTTCATTGGACCTTGACTCCGATGCCGCCGCAGCACTGTTGATCGAGCTTCGCCAGATTCTACAGGACTTGAATCTGGCAGAGCGGGTCCTCGTCGAAGCAGTTGAGAAGGCGCGCGGGCAAGCGACATAGCACGCTTAGCTCGGTGACAGTCCTGCCGACGGTCTCGTCCGGTTATCTTATTTTCTTAGAATTTTTTAATCCTGCCCTAACCTTCTTCTAAAGTTGCGCTGCTAGCATCCTCATCAAGCCGAGCCTGGCTCGGCAAAGCCATTTACTTCAAAGGAGGATGCCATGATGCAGACATTCAGATTGAACCGAGCCGGAAAAGCCGCAGGCGTGTTCGCTGCGTTGCTGTTGCTGGGCTCGGTGGCGATGCTCTCCGGGCAGGGCGCGGGGTCGTCTCCAGTCGCGGCGATGACGGCGACGCAGGACATTTCACAGCCATCGGCGGGATTTGCGGATGTGGCCAAAGTGGTGAGGCCGGCGGTGGTCAATATCACGCCGACGCAGAAACTGGTGCGAGGCCGGGAGCATGACCCGCGCCTCCCGTTCGATTGGCCGGATGAGTTTTTTAACTTTCCTCGCCGACCGTTTGGACCGATGCCGCGGGGGCCTGAGCATCGCGGCATGGGGATGGGATCCGGCGTGATCGTCTCGCCTGACGGCTACATCATCACCAACAACCATGTCGTGGACGGCGCAGCCGAGGTGCAGGTGACCCTGCCGGACAAGCGGGAGTTCAAGGGGAAGATCGTCGGGACCGACCCGCGCACCGATCTGGCCGTGGTCAAAGTGGACGCTCGGGATCTGCCGCAAGGACTTCCGTATGTCCCGTGGGGGGATTCCTCGAAGCTGCAGGTCGGCGAGTACGTGCTGGCAGTAGGCAATCCGTTCGGTCTGAATTCCACCGTGACGCTCGGCATCGTGAGCGCATTGGGGCGGGGCCGGATGGGGATCACGCAGTATGAAGACTTCATCCAGACCGATGCCGCGATCAATCCCGGCAACTCCGGCGGTGCCTTGGTGAACACCAGAGGCGAGCTCGTGGGCATCAACACCGCGATCTTCTCGCAGACCGGCGGGTACCAGGGCGTGGGATTCGCGGTGCCTTCCAGCATGGCAAAACCGGTGTCCGAGAGCCTGATGAAGACCGGCAAAGTCGTCCGGGGCTATCTCGGCGTCGGCATCCAGGATCTGACGCCGGAGCTGGCGAAGTCCTTCGGGCTCAAGGACCCGAAGGGTGTGCTGGTGAGCGATGTCGCCGACGGGAGCCCGGCTGATCAGGGCGGGCTGAAGCAAGGCGATGTGATCATCGAGTACCAGGGCTCGCAGGTGGAAGATCCGGCCGCCTTGCAGCGTGCGGTGACCGGCACGCCCGTCGGAACGAAGGCCAAGGTGAAGCTGCTCCGGGATGGGCAGGAGAAGGAACTGACCGCCATCATCGGGGAGCAGCCGGAAACCAGAAAGCTGGCCCGAGCGGGTCAGGATTCATCCGCGGACCATGCCTTGGCCGGGATCGAGGTCCAGCCGCTGGATCGCCACACGGCCCGGGAGCTGGGACTCGGTGATAAGAGCAAAGGCGTGGTGGTGACGGCGGTGGAACCCGACAGCAGCGCCGACCGCGCCGGGCTGACCGAAGGGGATGTGATTCAGGAGGTGAACCGGCAGCCGATTAGATCGCTGGCGGATTTCGAGCGGGTCACGACTCAACTGAGGAAGGATCAACCCGTGCTGATGCTGATCAACCGCCGTGGCGCGTCTTTGTACCTGACCATCAAGGTTTAACCATACGTGGATGGCTGGAGCTTCATCGCGAATCGAGCAGGACAGCTCCAGCCATCACGATCCTCGGGTTATCGGTAGTTGACGAACTGCAGATCGATCCCGAAGTCCTTTTGCTTCAAGAACGCGATGACCGCCTGCAACTCATCCTTGCTCTTGCCCTGGACGCGCATCTGGTCGCCCTGGATCTGGGCCTGGACCTTGAACTTCCCGTCACGGATCTCCTTGCTGATCGCCTTGGCCTTGTCATCGGCCAGGCCGCTCTGGATCGTGATCACCTGCCGGACGGTCCCGCCGAGGGCTTCCTCCATCTTGCCGTAGGTGAGCGCTCTCAAGGATACGCCGCGCTTCACGAATTTCCCCTTGAGGATGTCCAGGACCGCCTTCAGCTTATACTCGTCATCCGACAGGACGACCAGTTCTTTTTCCTTTTCTTTCAGCGTGAGGTCCGTCTTGGACCCCTTGAAGTCGAAGCGCTGTCGGACCTCCTTCATAGTCTGGTCCAGCGCGTTCTTGACCTCCTGCATGTCCACACGGGACACCACATCGAACGAGTTCAGCTCGGCCATGATTACCTCATCCCTCTCAGCAACAGCCTCCGCCCGTGATGTTCACTCCTGATGCCGTCGCGGAGGTCTCCGTGGTCGTAAAGGGCCGTCCCTGCACGACGTAGGCATACCATCGGCGCAGGCTGTCTGTCAGGACAATAACCGCGAGGAGCGCCACGATCCCGACGAGGGCCGCATCCAGATAGAAGGTAAAGGCCTCTCCGGGAGCAGCCGTCCGGCCTTGGGTCATGAACAGGACGAACAGTTGATAGCTGCCGGTCAGGGTAATGGCTCCGACGCAGAGCATGGGGGCCACCGTGACCCAGAGGTAGCGCGCCTTCCCCATCTTGATCAGCACCGTCGTGCCCACGCAGAGCGCCAGCGTGCCGAGCAATTGGTTGGCGACGCCGAACATCGGCCAGATCGTGGAGATGCTGCCGGTTCCGAGCAGATACCCCCACGCCCCCACGACCAGCGCGCTGGCGCCGACGAACCCCGGCCACCAGTTGAGCCGACGGAACGGCGCATACACCGCGCCGGCCATCTCCTGGACAAGATAGCGCGCCACGCGGGTACCGGCGTCAATCGTGGTGAGGATGAACAGGGCCTCGAAGAGCAGCGCGAATTGGTACCAGTAGACCATCAGGTGGCCCATGCCCGGCAGGCCCGCGAAGATGGAGGCCATCCCGACCGCCAGTGACACGGCCCCGCCCGGCCGCCCGGCCACATCCACCTCGACCAGCCGCGACAGCTCCTGGATCTTCGCGACGGGGAACCCGAGCGACGCCAGCGCATCGGCGGACAACATCGTATTGATGGCCAGATAGTCGCCGGGGATCAGGATCGAAGCCGAGATCAGGGCGATCACCCCGACGAAGCTCTCCATCAACATGGCGCCGTATCCGATCATCGCGTGAGACTCCTGGTCGATCATCTTCGGCGTGGTGCCCGAGGCGACCAGGGAATGCGCGCCGGAGATCGCCCCGCAGGCAATCGTGATGAACAGGAAGGGGAAGAGCGAGCCGGGAATGATGGGACCTCCGCCGTGGATGAAGCCAGTCACCATCGGCATCTCCATGGGCGGCGCCATGATGATGACTCCCACGCCGAGCAACACCACGACGCTCACCTTCATGAATGTGGACAGATAGTCGCGGGGGACTAGCAGCATCCACATCGGCAGGACGGATGCCAGAAATCCGTATCCGGCCAGGAGCCAGACCAGCGTATGGCGCTCGAAATGAAACCAGTCGGCGTACGGTGACTGAGCCACGGCCCGTCCCGCCACCAGGGCGCCCACCAGGAGGATGACGCCGAGCAGCGACATCTCCCCGACCCGCCCGGGACGAAATTTCTGCAGATAAAACCCCATCAGGAAGGCGATGGGGATGGTCATGGCGATGGTAAACGTGCCCCACGCGTTTCGATACAGCGCATTCACCACCGCGAATCCCAACCCGGCCAGCGCGACCACCAGAATGAACAGCACCGCCGCCCCCGTGGCCGTCCCGGTGACGGTGCCGATCTCGCCGCGGGCGATCTCCGGCAGCGACAGAGCGTTGCGGCGCATGGAGGCCACCAGGATCACGAAGTCCTGGACCGCGCCCGCCAGGACCGCGCCGATCACCAGCCAGAGAAAGCCGGGCAGGTAGCCGAATTGTGTGGCGAGCACCGGCCCGATCAGCGGACCGGCCCCCGCGATCGCTGCGAAGTGGTGGCCGAACAGCACGTATTTGTTGGCCGGATAGAAATTGGTTGCGTCATGGAGGCGATGGGCCGGCGTCACCCGCTGGTCGTTCAGCTCGAGCACGCGCCGCGCCAGAAACCGACCATAGAACCGGTAGGCCATGGCGTAAAAGCAGCTCGCGGCCACGACCAGCCATAGCGCATTCACCTTTTCGCCGGGATTGAACAGGCCGGCAAGAAAGCCGAACGCCATGGCGCATACCCCCGCCACGCCCGCCCAGAGGAGTTTCATCCCGGCCGTCATGGGCGCGTATCCTACCATGAACCGTGAGGCGTGAGGGGTCGCTCCCTGATAGCGAGATAGCAGCATGTCGGCAGGGCTTCTTTTGCGGCACGACGGGCCTTCCCTAAGAATGACCATCGTTCGCGGGAGATGCCGGTGAGGAGGCCCACACCATTGTAAGTAAAAGCTTTGTGGAAAATTGACCGTGGGCGCGGTGGTCTGTTAGACTCACGGCCATGGATGCGGTCACCAAGATTCAGGCGATCCAAGCCAACATCGAGCGGGTTATCAAAGGGAAATCCCAGGTCATTGAGCTCGCGGTCGCGTCACTGCTGGCCAGGGGCCATCTCTTGATCGAGGACGTCCCGGGCGTGGGTAAGACGACGCTCGCCCACAGCCTCGCTCGCTCGCTGGACTGCTCCTTTAGACGCATTCAATTCACCAGCGACCTGCTGCCTTCGGACATTTTGGGCGTCTCCATCTTTCACCAGCAAAAGCAACTCTTCGAGTTTCGGCACGGCCCGATCTTCGCGCACATTGTATTGGCGGATGAGATCAACCGCACTACGCCCAAGACGCAGAGCAGCCTCCTGGAGGCCATGAACGATGCGCAGGTGTCGGTGGACAGCCAGACGTATCCGCTTCCGCAGCCGTTCATGGTCATCGCCACGCAAAACCCGATGGAGTACCACGGGACCTTCCCGCTGCCCGAGTCTCAGCTCGACCGGTTCCTGATGCGGATCCGGATCGGCTACCCCGATGCCGCGAACGAGAAGAACATCCTGGATCGCCAATGGCTGCCGCATCCGGCCGAGGAGTTGGAGCCGATTGTCACGCTCGACGAGGTCCGGGAGCTGCAGAATGGCGTTGAAAAGGTGAGACTGGACGACAGCCTGATGGACTATCTGCTCACGATCGTGGCGGCGACCCGGCAAAGCCCCCTGCTGGCCCTTGGCGTCAGCACGCGTGGGGCGATGGCGCTGCACAAGGCGACCAAAGCCCTGGCGCTCGTCAGGGGCCGGGAATACTGCCTGCCCGACGATATCAAGTATCTCGCGCCGGCCGTCCTTTCACACCGCGTGATCCTCAACATGAGCAGCGCGGGGACCGTGGGCTCTGCCGAGCGGCGATCCGAAGACGCCGAACGGATCATTCAGGACATTGTCGAATCGGTTCAGGTCCCGCTGTAATAACACCGTTAGGCGTAAGGCGTGAAGCGTGAGGCGCTCCAAGTCCTCCAAATTCGTTTCACCGCCTGACGCCTGACGCCTCACGGGCATATGTATCTTCCCAGGATTCGTCAAGCCCTCCGCCGCCTCTATCACTATCGCTCCCTCCGGCTGACCTCTGAAGGCGCCCTGTTCGTCCTGCTGACGCTGGCGGTCGGCGTGGCCGCCATCAATACCGGCAAGAATCTCCTCTATCTGTTGCTGGCCATGATGCTGAGTCTCATCGTCATGTCCGGCATCTTGTCGGAACAATGCCTCCGGCATCTGGCGATCCGCCGGTGGCTGCCGGAGCACGTCTTTGCCAATCGCCCCATGACCGGAAGCCTGTCCATCGCCAACCGGAAGCGACGGTTTCCCACCTTCTCGCTGCGCGTCATGGACGTCATCAACGGCGTGGCGATCGAACGCGGCATCTATGTGCTGCACCTGCCGCCTCGAGGGTCGGTGCTCGAATCCTACCCGCTCCTCTTTTCGCGGCGCGGCCGGCACCGGATCGAGGAAGTGAAACTGCTCACACGCTTTCCCTTCGGGCTCTTCATCAAGGCCGCCACCGTGCCGCTCGAATCCGAGATCGTGGTCTATCCGGAGCCGCGGCCCTTGCCCTCACTTCTGCTCCACGAGCTTGCCGCGTTGGGGTTCGATCAGCAGATGCCCCGTCGCGGGCAGGGCGTGGCGCTGTACAACCTGCGCGATTACCGATCGGGCGATGAATCGCGCACGATCCATTGGAAGGTGTCGGCGCGGCAGTCACGGTTGATCGTCCGGGAGACCGAGGCGGAAGATTCCCGGCGCGTGATGCTGGCGCTGCCGACGATCCGTCCGGCTGGCACATCCGGTCCGGCCGGCCGCTCACCGGACGAGGCGCTGGAGGCGGCGGTGACCCTTGCGGCCTCACTGGCCGCTTACTTTCATCAGCGCGGCTTCGTGCCTGCGGCGCTGATCGGTGACCAGTTTGTGCCCTATGGAGCCGGGCTGGCGCAGCTGTACCGGATCCTTCGAGCCCTGGCCCTCTGCCAACCGTCCCCTGCAGAAGCCCCCGTGCCCGAAGGGTTTCAGACGCTAGGTGACCGGACGGCCCTGGGCGAGCTGACCATCCTGGTGCTGCCCTGGGAGGACGAGCGTTTGATCGCCGGACAAGGCGTCACGCGCATCGTCAAGGCGTGGGAGCACTTCATGCCTGGAAGCCAGGAAAGGCGTTAGGCATGCATCTGGAGGCGGCATTGCGGTTGAGCTCCATTCTCCTGGTGGCGGTGGGGTTTTGCGGCCTCGTCATCACCGGCGAGATCCCGTTCGGACTTATTCTCCTGGGCTCATGGGCCTTGATCGTGAGCCTGGCGCAGCTCAGCCACAGCCGCACCTCGTGGATCTTTTTCCGCGTCTCTCCGATGGTGTGGAACTTCCTCATTCTGGTGGCCTTTGTTTTTTTCGCGATCGACCTGTTTTGGGTCTCTCAGGACATCCTACAGGCGAATGTCCACTTCCTCATCGTCCTCATGGTGAACAAGCTGCTCACGCTCCGGTACCGCAAGGATTTCCTGCAGCTCTACGTCATCAGCCTGCTCGAGTTGCTGGCGTCCGCGGCGATGACGGTGGAATTAGGCTATGGCGCCGTGTTTCTCGCGTACCTCCTCGTCGCGACCTGGACGCTGCTGCTGTACCACCTGAGGAGCGAAGCGGCCGAGCTGGAACCGCCTGAGCATGGCGACGGTGAGCAGTGGCTGGCGTCTTCACCCGCCCCGGCGAAGGCTGCAGGGTCCGCCCAGATCACGGGCTCCTTCTTCTGGACCACGAACGGCATCGCGGTGAGCGCGTTTTGTCTGACGCTCGCCATCTTTTTCCTGATCCCCCGTATCGGCGTGGGCTTCCTGCACAGCAACCGGATAAACCTCATCCGGACCGCGGGATTTTCCGAGCGCGTGAACCTCGGGGTGATCGGCGCGATCAAGCTGGATCCGACGATCGTCATGCGCGTGGAGTTCCCGGACATCAAAGGCCCGATCCCGGAGCGGTTCTACGCCGACCGTCTCTACTTCCGCGGCATGGCCTATGACCACTACGACGGGCGATCGTGGGCCAACAGCTTCCGCCGTCAGCCGCTGGATCGGTGGCCCTCCGGCGACTTCAGGATTTCGGCGGGCGGGACGAGGGAGGGTCTCCGGCAGGACATCATGATCGAGGCGTTGGACACGTCGGTCCTGTTCGGGGTCTCGTTCGTGGGTTCGATCAGGGGACATTTCCAGACCGTCCAGGTGGACGGCATGGGCGGGCTGTCGCTGCCGGAGCGGTCCACGGCGCGCTTTCAGTACACGGCGATCTCAACGCTCAGCCGCCTCCTGGACGAAGAGCGCGTGGCGACCACGCTGACGTATCCGCAAGACGTCAAAGAGGACTACCTGGGCCTCCCGCGATCCAGCCAGCGCGTGGCGGACCTGGCGCGAACCGTCACGACCGGGGCCAACACGGCCTTCGAGCGGGCTTCTCTGCTGGAGCGGCACCTTCGCGACAATTATCGCTACAGCCTTGATGTGGGGGACAGTAGCCCGGAGAACCCCATCGAGGAATTCTTGTTTGTTCGCAAGACGGGATACTGCGAGCATTATGCCTCCGCCATGGTGCTGATGCTCCGGACGCTCAGCATTCCGGCCAGGCTCGTCACCGGCTTCCTCCTCGGCGAATGGAACGACTTCGGCGGTTACTACACCATCCGCCAGCAGGACGCCCACGCCTGGGTCGAGGTCTTTTTCCCCGGGTCGGGCTGGATCATCTTCGACCCGACGCCCAACGTCGCTGCCACCCCCCCGAATCCGCTGTGGGCGATGGCCGGCAGGGTCGTGGACTCCCTCCGGCTGAAATGGTACCGCTATGTCATTCAATATAGCCTCGGCGATCAGATTCGCATCGCGCAGGGCATCCGCGAGCGGGGCGACTCGGTGCGCGCGCGATTCGCGGCGTGGTTCGGGGTGTTCGGGCGCGTGACGGTGTCCCTCCGCTCCGCCGCGTCCGAGCTTCTGGGTGCCCTTCGTCCGCACGCCGGGGCGCCGGCGATGCCGAAGGCGTGGCCGGTCGCCACGGCGGCCCTGCTCGCCGCGGTCTTCCTGTTGGTGGTGATTCGCGCCGGACGATGGCTCAGATGGAAACCCGCCACGGTCCGGACCGAGCGCCATCATGCCGTCGTCCGGCTGTACGTGCGGATGCTTCGGCTTCTGGAAGCCCGAGGATTCCGGAAGGCTCCGGGAGCCACCCCGCTGGAGTTCGCCCGCGTCGTGGCTCGCGAATGGACCGCTGTTGCGCGGGTGGTCGAGCCCCTGACCGACCTCTATTGCCGCGTGCGGTTCGGCCAAGCCCCGCTGTCCCATGAAGACCTCCAATCCGCGGAGTCACTCCTCACCGCGCTGCGCGCCGTCAAGCGGTGAGGGGGGGCATTCAGCGAGGCTGTTCAGAGATGCTTCTTGAGGGCTTCGAGGATCTTCCGGGACTTGGCCTCATCGCCCGTCAGCCCGACCCGGATCGAAATTTGCGAGACGGTGTCCGACTTGGACTCGATATCGATCCAGACATCCGTCCCATCTGAAAATTCTGATTTCAGCTTTGCTGTCAACTTGTCGCTTTGGTCTTCGCGAATCGGGAGCCCGAGGTCCTTGAGTCCCGCCTTCGTCGCCTGGTGTACCTTGGGGACCGGCGCACTGATCTCGTCTTTTAATTTGCCCATCACATAGACGGTCCCGGCCGCCCCGCCTGCGGCGCCCAGGACCAGAAAACACCCGGTGTTCTGAAGAAGCGTGATCGCCAGTAAGAGACCCAAGGATGAAGTCTTTATTTTCCGGAGTGACATGAGCGCTCTCCCTTCTGGATTCAAGGCTTTCGCACTTCGTACACCGCCGTAGCTTCGGCCCAGTCGGCCGGGTCGAGCATGGCCAGCACGCGCAGGAGATCGGTCAGAAGCGCGGTTTCGGTCGGTTTGAATTCTTTGAACACGCCGCCTGCGACGGGGTAGATGCCCTCCGCGACTTTCCCTTTGAGGAGGGCCACCGGCTGGCGTGTCACGATCACCTTGATCTTTTCGACGGACTGTTTCTTGCCCGGAACGACCCACGTCCGCAGCTTCACCCCTTTGGCGACAAGGGCGTCGGTCGGGAAAATGTATTCCATACCGGCTTGCAGGCGGGTCTCCGGCACATACCGGTTCGGGGAGAGAACCGTGATGTGCTCGTCCTGGGTGACGTTGAAAATATACAGGTAGCCGTCCTGTGAGGACAGGATTCTGAGCTGCGCCTCGTCGCCGTCATTGAACGACAGTCTGTTCAGGTCCACAGTGACCACAAAATTTCCGCGCCGCTCGGTCGGGATCGCGCGGACCTTGGCTTTGATCCGGGTCTGATACGTCAGGCCGCTTCCCATCAGATCATTCACGCCGCGGCCGAGAACCTTATCTTCAACGATCACCCCTCGGACGATCGCCTGGACTAAGTCGTCGGCCAACTGGTAGTTGTGGACAACTGTGGAGCCGGTCACGAAGGTGCCGACCGCTTTCTCGATGGCCGCCCGCCTGGCGGCATCCAGCGACCCGCGCTGCGCCGCCTCCAGCGTCGTGTCCTGCCCGAAGGCCACCACCCCCTCCGCCTCGACCCAGACCTCGGATGGTGAGGCAGCGGCCAGAGTTGTTCCGAGAAGGAACATAACGCTCAGAAATTTCAGGCTTTTCACAAGGCAATCCCCGTGCCACAGATGATCGCTTGACCGCTGGCCAGTGCACTCTAGCAGGAAAATTGGCCAGGGACAAGAAAGCTCTGGCTAGCCCATCAGATGCTCATTGACACGCCTAATTGTTTCTTCTAGTATCGATTGTGAGGGACCATGGATGGCTCCGGACGGTCATGGAGGTCGCACGAGGATGGCTTCTCACCCGGTGCTGATAGTGCTG
>CAYZKG010000085.1:0-11838 GCA_964478915.1 uncultured Nitrospira sp. | reverse complement strand
GTTTTGACGTCACGGCGCTGCAGCGGGCGTTTCCCTCGTTGCGCATGACGCCGCTCTCCGAAGGGTTGCCGGCTACATACCGACGGTGGAAAGAAGCAGCCGAGGTGGGATCCGTGTCATGATCCCACCACCTACCTGGGCTCGCCTTTGGCGAGCCGCGAAAATGCCCTGGCACTTCCGACATTCGAATTTTCGCCACGCCATTCGGCGGGGCAGGCAGGTGGTGGGATGAGTCAGATCGATCGCGTGCAGGCGACACCGGCACCCTCAGCGCTCGCCGAAACCGTGGTGGTCGTGTTCCTGCTGCGGGACGACGGTGCGGCGCTGCTGCAGTTGCGGGATCACAAACCCGGCCTGCGACATGCCGGCAGATGGGGACTTCCCGGAGGGCACTGCGAAGCCGGCGAGTCGCTCGAAGTGAGCGCCCGCAGGGAAGTCCAAGAAGAAACAGGCTATGCGTGCGGGGCGCTGCATCCCATCGCCGACTTTGAGGATCACGATGACAAGACGTGCCCTCCGTACCACCTGGTCGTGTACTGGTGTCGCTATGACGGCAGGCAATCGGTGGAATGTCGCGAAGGCCAGGCGCTTCGCTTCGTCGCGCGAAGCGACGCGTCGCGCCATCCCATTCCAGAACATTTGTTGCCAATCTGGGATCGAGCGATCGCCGCCCTCCAAGCCGCCAATGGCAACCCGACGACGATCCCGCGCGCATGGACCGTCCCCTATGCCGCGTTAGGGCAACAGGCCGGTGCCATCAAACACGAGTTGATGAAGACGTTTGAGGTCATCCTCGATCGCGGTCACTACGTGCTGGGACAAGAGGTGACGACCTTCGAACAGGCATTTGCGTCCTATTGCCGGAGCGAGTTCGCCGTCGGAGTGGGGAGCGGAACGAGCGCCCTGTCATTGGTGCTCCGCTGGCTGGGAATCGGACCAGGCGATGAGGTGATCACCGTCCCGAATTCCTTCGTGGCCTCCGCCTCGGCGATCGCCCTGGGGGGTGCGAGGCCGGTGTTCGTTGATATCGGAGCCGATCTGAACATCGATCCGGATCAGGTCGCTTCAGCCATCACGACGAGGACGAAAGCGATCATGCCGGTGCACCTCACGGGTCGTCCGGTACGGATGCCGGCCATCATGGAGATCGCGAGACGCCGTGGGCTCTTTGTACTGGAGGATGCGTCGCAATCCGTCGGCGCGGCCTTTCAGGGGCGTCGCGTTGGGGGTTGGGGCGATGCCGCGTGTTTCAGCCTCCATCCCCTCAAGAATCTCCATGCCGTTGGGGATGGCGGGATCGTGACGACCAGCAACCCGTCGTTACACGAGTGGCTGCTGAAGGCGCGCAACCACGGCTTGCGAACCCGTGACGAGTGTGAGTTCTGGAGCGTGAACTCACGGCTTGATGAGGTCCAAGCGGCGCTGCTGCGGGTACAGTTGCGCTATCTGGATCAATGGACGGCCCAGCGGCGACGGCTTGCCTTCCGCTATCACGAGTCCTTGCGGCCCTACGTCCAGGTTCCGGAGGAAGGGCTGGGGGAGTATTGCGTCTATCAAACCTACATGGTGCAAGCCGATCATCGGGACGCGCTCCTGGCATGGCTTCGAGAGCGGGGTATCGAAGCGGTCGTGCATTACCCCACCCCATTGCACCTCCAACCGGCGGCCCGTGGTTTGGGATATTCGGTCAAGGATTTTCCCATGGCGATGCGCGCCGCCGGACGCATCATGAGCCTGCCGCTCTATCCGGGGTTAACAGACGCCCAACAAGATCGTGTGGTCGAGTCGATTGTGATCTTCTATCGACAGCGCCCTCGGGGATAAGATGCGGGTGAACTACGTGTACCTTCAACAGCAATTTCAGGACGTCGAGGGGTTTTTTGAGGACCTCCGTGAACTAGTGGCCAGCGGGGAGTTTACCCTCGGCCCCTACGTCGAGCGGTTCGAGCAGCAATTCGCGCAGTTTCTGGGAGTCCGCCACGTCGTCGGCACGAACACGGGGACCGATGCGCTCATCCTCTCTTTGAAGGCGGTGGGCGTGAAAGCCGGGGACGAGGTGATCACGGTCCCCAACACCTTTGTGGCGACGGTGGGGGCGATTGTTGCGGCGGGGGCGCGGCCGGTCTTCATCGATACCGATGATCGCTATCAGATGGATGTGAGCCAGCTTGCCGAGGCGATCACGTCGAGGACGAGAGCGATCATCCCGGTCCACTGGGCGGGCTGTCCGGCCGATATCGAAGACATCGTGGCCATCGCGAAGGGTCGCGGGGTGGCGGTGGTGGAGGATGCTTGTCCAGCCGTTGGGGCTCAGGTGCGGGGGCGTGCGGTCGGGACGTTTGGGGACGTCAACGCCTTTAGCATGCATCCCTTGAAGCCGCTGAATGTCTGGGGTGACGGGGGCATGATCGCGACGGACGATGATGGGGCTGCGGCGTTTTTGCGTCTCTATCGCAATCACGGCCTGCGCGACCGAGACCATGTGGACGTCTGGGGAGTCAACAATCGGCTTCAACCCATCCAAGCGGTGGTGGCCAGCCGCTTGCTCGACCAGATCGAAGACGTGACGGAGGCGCGGATTCGCAACGCCCGCTCCCTCGATGAAGGGTTGGAAGATCTCTCGGAATTCGTTCGGGTTCCACGACGGCCCGCCGGCTATCGGGAAGTCTATCAGCTCTATCTCGTCAGCGTGGCGCGACGTGGGGAGTTCATGGCGTTCCTGGAGGAGCGCGAGATCGAGGCCAAAATCCATTACCCCATTCCATTGCATCTCCAACCAGCCGCTGCCAGCTTGGGCTACCGGCGGGGCGACTTCCCGGTGTGCGAGCAACAAGCCGAGGAGATCATCACCCTGCCGGCTCATCAGCACATCACCCAAGACCAGTTGGACTACCTCCTCGATGCGATCCACCAGTTTTACCAACGATGATCACCAAGGTTGACGTGTCGCCTCGCGACCACGAGCTGCTCGGAGCCCTCAACGTGAGCGTGAATCAGCCGGAGGGAATCGGCCACGACGACTTGAGGGACTATACAAAGGTCGTCGTCAAGAAACCCTGGGGCTATGAGTATCTGATCTTTGGAAGTGATGAGATTGCCGTGTGGATTCTGTGTTTGAAACCCGGCGCGCAGACCTCGATGCACTGTCACCCCAACAAGAAGACCTCCCTCGTTGTCTTGGAGGGTGAGGTCGTCTGTGCCACGGTGGCTGAGCGACTGCCGCGTGTGGCCGGGCAGGGCCTCCTGCTTGAGAAGGGGGTCTTCCATCAGACGACGGCGTCGTCGGACGCCGGGGCGTTCGTGATGGAGATCGAAACCCCGGTCGACAAGCGGGATCTCGTGCGCTTGGCCGACAAATACGGCCGGGAAAAACTCGGATATGAAACGCCCGATCATTATTCGGGGAACATTCAGAACTACAACTACGTCTCCCTCGATGACGGCACCGCCATTACCTACAATCGCAAGAAGCGATTCGGCGAGTGCTCGCTGACCTTCCAACGGGTGGCGACCGTTGTGGAGGTACAGGAGCTGCTCCGCCTCAACCGTGAGGATGTCGTCTGCGTGTTGAAGGGACGGCTCCTGGATGGCACACAGCGCGCGGCCTATGAGGTGGGGGATACGGTGACCATCCATGATCTGCAATCTGTCTCCGGCCTCTGCGTCAGGCAGTCGGTTGAGCTGCTGGCGATCCGGCGCATCGATACCATCATCAAGCTCTCTGATTATGTCGCGAACTTTTTAAGGAAGCAGCGCATCAACGGGATCTTTGTCGTGCCAGGCGAGGCGACCGTGCATCTGCTCGATTCCATCGGGAGGACCGAAGGACTCAGCTTCACCTGTTGCCAGAGCGAGCGCAGCGCCTCGCTGGCCGCCGAGGGCTATGCCAAGGTCAACGCGGATGTCGGCGCGCTGATCATCTCCTCCGGCGGCTCGACGTTGAGTGCGCTGCCCGGGGTCGGCAACGCGTGGGTCGATTCAGTACCGCTGCTGGTACTCTCGGGACAAACCAGGACCGATCACTATGCGGAGGGGCGTCTGCGACAGTTAGACAACAAATCGCTCAACATTATCGATAGTGTCAAACCGATCACCAAGTACGCTGTTCGGATTGATGACCCCACCACAATCCAGTATCACCTTGAACAAGCCCTCGGCTATGCGACGGAGGGACGACCAGGTCCCGTGTGGATTGATATCCCGATCGATCTCCAAGGCATGACGATCGATGCGAGCGATCTCAAGCCGTTCAAGCCTCACGAGGCCGTTTCGCAGCTCAACGGAGCCTCCAGGTGCATTCCGGACGTTCTCGCGAAGTTGCAGGAGGCGAAACGTCCCGTCCTGTTGGCGGGCAGCGGCGTTCAGATCGCCCATGCCCAGCAAGACCTGCTGGCGCTCATCGACCATCTGCGCATCCCGGTGCTGACGAGTCGCCGGGGGGCCGACCTGGTGGCCGACGATCACCCCTTGTGTTTTGGGCGGCCAGGGATCTACGGGCAGCGTCGGTCCAACTTCATTATCCAGAACGCCGATCTGCTCCTCAGCGTGGGATGTCGCCTGTCGATCCCCCTGATGGGGCGCAACATCAGGGCCTTTGCGCGCAGCGCCCAGAAGATCGTCGTGGATGTGGACCCCGCGGAACTTCGCAAATCGACCGTGAGGCCGAACCTGGCGGTGAGATTGGATGCAAAGGTGTTTCTCGTTGAGATGCTCCGACAGGTGACGGCGTTCCACGCAGATCACACGGCCTGGTTGAACCAGTGCCGAGCGTGGAGCCGGCGATTTCCTCCCATGGGATCGGAAGGCGCGGGTCCTGCGCAACGCCTGCTGCCACACCTGGTGGTGGCGACGCTCTCAGATCTCCTCCAGGAACACGATGTGTTGGTCATCGATGGGGGATCCCCCGTGCACAAGGTGATGCAGAGTTTCCGCGTCAAACGGGGGCAGCGGTTGATCACCTCGACCGGGTTGGAGCTGCCGGGGTTTGCCCTTGCAGGCGCGATTGGGGCCTCGGTGAATCGCGGGAGAGGGTCGGTGGTCTGCCTGAGCGAAGACCGCGGATTCCACATCGGGGTTCCTGACCTCCAAACGATCGTGGATTACCGTCTCCCCATCAAGATGTTCGTGTTCAGGAGCCAAGGGGATACCAACCTCCGGAAGATCCAACGGGATTACTTCGGGCAACGGTATATCGGCACCGATCAGGAGATGGTCTTTGGGGCCCCGGACCTCCTCGCCATTGCCCGGGCCTATGGCCTCGCGGCCTTTGAGCTCAACGATCCTCAGGAGATGCGCATGACGATGCAGCAGGTGCTGGCGCACAACGGAGCCGGGGTGTGCGCTATCGAGGTCGAGGACGACCAAGATTTGTTGCCGCGGATCGGCTTTACGGTCAAAGAGGATGGGAAGTGGATTGCCAAGCCCTTGGAGGATATGCATCCCTATCTCGACCGCCAGACGCTGAAGGAGAACATGCTGATTCCGTTGGTGGAAGAGGACTAACGGAGCGCATGGACTGATGACGCGGGTGGCCGACTATATGATCGAGTCTCTGGGCCGTCTCGGCGTCACCGAGATGTTCACGGTATCGGGCGGTGGGTCCATTTTCTTCTGCGACGCCCTCGCCAAAAGCCAGCGGGTGAAGTACGTCTGTTGCCATCATGAGCAAGCCGTGGCGATGGCGACCGAAGCCTATGCCCGCGTCCGGCAGGACCTCGGGGTGTCCGTCGTGACCACGGGTCCTGGCGGGACGAATGCCATCACCGGCGTCGCCTGTTCCTGGATCGATTCTGTGCCTCACCTGGTCATTTCCGGTCAGGCATTTCACGGCCAGACGATCGGGGTGGCAGGGCCCGGTACCCGACAAATCGGGGTCCAGGAGGTCAATATCATCGATGTGATCAAGCCGATCACCAAATACGCCGTGATGATCACTGACCCGCTGACCGTCCGCTATCATCTGGAAAAGGCGGTCTACCTGGCGAAGCATGGGCGTCCGGGGCCGGTCTGGCTGGATGTCCCGGCCAACGTCCAGAATGCCCAGATCGATGAAACCGCGTTGGAGGGATTCGAGCCCCAGGCCTCCGACGTCCCCGCGACGGATCCGCAGCTCAAGCAAAAAGTGGCTCAGGTCGTGGCCTGGTTGCTGCAGGCCAAACGCCCGTTGCTTCACGTGGGCCAGGGTGTTCGGATCGCCGGAGCGGTCAAGGAGTTGCTGGAACTTGTTGAAGGGCATGCCTTGCCGTTTGTGACGGCTCGGAATGCCAACGACGTGATTCCGAGCGACCATCCGCTCTATGTGGGACGGCCGGGAACGTTTGCGCAACGACCCGCCAATTTTGCGGTTCAAAACGCCGATGTGTACGTCGCCGTTGGGACGCGGCTGGCGTTGACGCAAACGGGATACAATGCCAAGGATTTTGCCAGAAATGCCAGACGGGTGATGGTGGATATCGATGCCGCCGAGTTGAACAAGAAGACCCTCGACATCCATCTCAAGATTCAGGCCGATGCCAAGGTGTTTCTCGCCGAATTGATCCGACAGATGCGGGGCCTTCCTCTGGAGACGGGGGAGTGGCTCACGCAGTGCCGCACATGGAAAGCCCGCTACCCGGTCGTCTTGCCGGCGTACTACCACCAGAACGGCTCGATCAACTCGTATGTGCTCATCGATGTCCTGTCGGACGTGTTGACCCCGGAGGATGCCGTCGTGACCGACATGGGTTTTGCGTTTCAAAACACCCATCAGGCGTTTCGCGTCAAAGCCGGCCAGCGGCTGTTGACGAATTCCGGCTTCGCGCCGATGGGGTGGGGGCTTCCGGCGGCCGTGGGGGCGTGCTTTGGTCGTCAGCGCAAGCGCACGATCTGTCTCACCGGGGAGGGCGGGCTGATGCTGAACATCCAGGAACTCGCGACGATCATGCACCACCAACTGCCGATCAAGCTCTTCGTGCTGAATAACGGCGGATACCTGACGATCAAGCAAACGCAGGAGCTCGGCTTCGAGAATCGCGTCATGGGATCCACGAAAGAGACCGGGCTCTCATTCCCCGACATGCTGAAAGTGGCCGAGGCGCATCACATCCCGGCAGTTCGGCTTGACCGTCAGGAGCGCCTTCGCGAAGCCGTGCAACGCGTGCTCGACCATCCAGGGCCGTTTCTCTGTGAGATTATGATGGATCCCGATCAAGAGCAGATTCCCAAGATCGTCTATCGACGGAGGGCCGACGGGACCGCGGAGTATGCGCCGCTCGAAGACCTGTACCCGTTTTTGGACCGGGAGGAGCTGGCGGAGAACATGATTGGCCAGCAATCGCCCGAGGCTCAGGTATCCGAGGCCCCGCCGATCATCGGCTAACTCAAAGGAGGAACGTATGAGCCGGCGAGCGCTCATCATCACGGGGAAATTGGTCCAGGATCACGAGTACATCTATCCCTACTATCGCGTGCAGGAAGACGGCTACGAGCTGGATATCGCGGTGCGAGGCAAGGAGCAGGTCCTCGGCCAGCTTGGCGTGAAGGTCGTGCCGACGAAAGATATCCCGGAGCTGAGGGTCGAAGACTATGAGGTGCTCATCCTCCCCGGGGGGGCGAAGGCGATGGAGTACATGCGGCAGGATCAGGAGCTCCTGAAGTTCATCGCGGATTTTCACGCCTCGGGGCGCGTCATCCTCTCGATCTGCCACGGGGCTCAACTGCTGATTTCGGCCGGACTGGTCCGCGGCCGCCGGGTGTCCGGCTACTACAGCATTAAGGATGACATCAACAACGCGGGCGGGACCTACATCGACGCCCCGTATGTGATCGATGATCACATCGTCAGCTCGCCGCACTATAAGCACCTCGGTCCCTGGATGAAAGCCGGTCTGGCTGTTGTGGAAGAGATCCGCCACACGGATGAAGCGGTTTCGGGCCATCGTGTTTGATTTTGACGGGACACTCGCCGACACCATGGCGGATCACTTCAGGGCCTGGCAGGCCGTGATGGCGGAATACGGCGTCAGGCTCGTTCCGGAAGATTACTATCCCCTCGAAGGGGTGCGCGTGGCGGATTTGCCGAGGCAGTTCTTTGAGAAGTATGGACAACCAGCTCGTGATGAAGAGGTCATTCTCCAAAAAAAAGAGCAGCGCTATCTCGCGCATCACCGGTTTGCGTTCTATCCTGGGGTGGAGGAGTTGATTCGGCAACTCCGAGAACGCGACGTGCCCATGGCCGTCGTGACAGCCGGCTTGTCCGACCGCTTGAGGCGTTCCGTGCCCTCGGGATTCCTCGAGCAATTCACCGCGATGGTCACCGGCGAGGACACGGTAGAAGGCAAGCCCTCGCCCCACCCCTATCTTCGAGGAGCCCAGAAGCTCGGGGTTCGCCCCGAGGAGTGCATCGTCGTTGAGAATGCGCCGATTGGAATCGAGTCAGCCAAGCGGGCGGGGGCGTACTGCATTGCGCTGTGCACCACCGTCCTGCGACACCACTTGACCCAAGCGGATGAGATCCTGGGGTCTTTTGAGGACTTGAAGGAGGCCCCCGCCATCAAACGACTCCTCGATGGTCATTCGTGTGGATCGGAGCGATGAAAGATACCCTGAACGATCAATTCACCACGGACCTCGCCAGCGACCTTCGGGGTAAGCGGATCCTGATTACGGGAGCGTCTCGAGGACTGGGGCAGTCCTGTGCGGAAGCCTTTGCCAGGGTGGGCTCCAACGTCCTCCTGACCGGACGCGCGGCCGATCGGCTTGCACAGATCCGTAGCTCCATGGAACGTCCTGAAGACCACGCGGTCTTCGCGGGCGATTTGACAGGACGTGAGGTGATTCAACAGCTCATCGAGGTCGCCGGGCGATTTGGCGACCTGGATGCGATCCTGCATGTCATGGGCGGCGGCCTGGGGCTGCGCGATCCCTTGTTGAGCTGGGAGCACTTCGCCGCCTTGTTCAACACCAACCTCGCGGCAGCCGCAGAGATCAATCGACATCTCATCCCGGGCATGATCGAGCGCAAAGCCGGCAACATCGTCCACGTCTGCTCAATCGCCTCGACCGAAGCCGTCGGGTCGGTCGGCTACAACACCATCAAAGCCGCCCTCGCCGCCTATACCCGGAGTCTCGGACGGACCTTGGCCTCAACCGGTGTCATTGTGACGGGGATCTTGCCTGGAGGGTTTGCGGCACCGGACAACGCCATGGCGCGACTCCAGCAACGGGATCCAAAGACGCTCGAACAATGGATTGACGAACGGGAACCGCGCAAGCGGCTGGGTGCGCCGGAGGAGATCATCCCGCTCATGATGTTCTTGGCCTCCCGCAAAGCCACCATGATGGCGGGTTGTTGTGTGCCGATCGATGCCGGCGAGGGCCTCACGTATGTGTGGGGTTGAACCCCGTTTATAAGAGGAGGGCGTCATGGCATTGGAGAGGACGTTGATTGACAAGTACGGGGTCGACGTCTCGGGACCGTATTATACGAGCTATCCGACGCTCGGCGAGTGGTCTGAGTCATTTACGGAGCAGGATTTCACCCGAGGCCTAGAGGCCTTCATGTCTCGAGCCACGGACCAGTCGTTCGCCCTCTACGTCCATTATCCGTACTGTGTGAAGTTGTGCTACTTCTGTATGTGCAACAGTTACATCACGAATCGGCAGGAGAAACAGCGTGAGGCGCTCGACGCGCTCCTTGCCGAAATGGATTTTCTCGGCCGGTTCTTCGATCGTCATGGGTTTACGCCAACGGTGAGAGAGATCCACCTCGGCGGCGGTTCGCCTTCGTTTCTTGAGCTGGGCGATTTTGATCGGCTGATCAGCCGGCTTGGAACCTTGGTTGACTTGCGTCAGGTGCGCGACTTCGCCCTGGAAATTGATCCACGGACTGCTGATCCGGACAAGATGCGACACTATGCCGATTGCGGGATCGATCGCATCTCATTCGGCATTCAAGATTTTGACCCCCGAGTCCAGGAGGCCATCAACCGCGTGCAACCGCCCGAGCTCGTCGAATCATTGCTCACACCGGAGATCCGAACGCGATTTCGGGGCGTCAATTTTGATCTGCTGTACGGCATGCCGCTGCAGACGCGCGCATCGTTTCAGAAGACGATCGAGACGGTCAAGCGGTTCTCGCCGGACAGGATTACCTTGATTCGCTATGCGCATATCCCCCATGTCAAGAAACATATGCAATTGCTCAACGAGGCGGACATCGTGGGCAACGAGGAGAAGACCCTGATGTTCATGGAGAGCGTGGAAAGCCTCCTGGATGCGGGGTATGAGTATCTCGGGATTGAGAGTTTCGCGAAACCTCACGACGCCATGGCTCAGGCGCTCCGAGAGAAGCGGGTGTGGCGGAACTTCAGCGGATTCACGCCAGGTCACGTCCACAACATGATCGGGGTCGGGGCATCGGCGACGAGCGCGATTGGGAATTGCTATGCCCAAAATGTGTACGACCTCTTTGCCTACCATCAATCCGGCGTGGGGCAGCGGTTCCCGATCGAGCGAGGACTGATCCTCAGCGATGATGACATCATCCGGAGGGAAGTGATTTTCCGCATCTTATGCGATCGCTCGCTCGATTGGCGCAGGTTGGGCGAGACCTACGGGATCAATCCGGAACGATATTTTGAAGAGGAACGAGCCGAATTGGAGGGGTTTGTCGATGACGGACTCATCGCCTCCTCCGGGGATTCGCTGACCGTGACCGAGAAGGGCCGGTTCTTCATTCGGCATATCGCGAAGGTCTTTGATGCGTATGCGAGGAGAAAGGCCTACAACATTCATGGGACATGACGTGGAACAGGGGGTCGAAATGGTGGAACCGCCTCAGATCATAGTCCGCGGCGACGAGTTTCAGCGGGTGTGGGAGACCATCGTGTCAGAGGCGACGTTGCCCCGGCGGTTTCGCAATCTCCATGAGATCTCGTATGCGGAGTTCCGGCAGAAGGTGCTGGAACGCGATCGGGAGTTTGTCGAGACCATGCCCCGATTGATCTATGCCGGGGATGCCTTGCTGATCCGTGGGGCCTTCACCAAGTCGTTCATCGTCTGGCTGAAGGAGGCCGTGACGGCATGGTGCAGGCAGCGGCCATCGGGCTTTTACAAAATGGTTGAAGGCTGCCCAGATTTTCATCGGAAAATCGACGAGGAGGCCGCGAAGAAATACAGCTTCAAAGGCCTCAAGCACGCGTGCTATTTCTATCCGTGGAATGACGATCCGCTCAAGATCTTTCCCACCGTGTGGGATCGATGGGGCCTGTGCAAGGTCTTGAGCGGCCAGCGATTTGACGAGTTTTGCCGCAACACCCCCAAAGACGAGGTGATCGACCGCATTCAAGTGGTCCGGTATCCCTCCGGGGCAGGGGTGCTGGAGACCCATTCCGATCCGTACCTCCATCAGCGGCTGATCATCTCCGGGTATATGAGCACGCGGGGGGAGGATTTTGAGACGGGTGGATTCTACATGATCGGCCCCGATGATCAGCGCGTGGATATGGAGGACCGCATTGACGCCGGGGACATGCTGATTGCCTACGCGACGGTCCTGCACGGGGTTGGGATCGTGGATGCCCACAAGCCCGTGGATTGGGATTCAACGCAAGGGCGATGGTTCCTCAGTATGTACAGCAACGCCAGTGACGAGGTGGCCAATCGCCACACCGGCTACGCCGTCAAATTGACCAGCGAGAGATGACCACCCCGAACAGCTTCTTGAGGCTGGTTCGCGTTGAACACGGTGGTCAATTATGTGGACAACCAGCATCTCAAAGCCGGCGGCAACCCCTCGCGAATCAAGGAAGGGTACGGAATACCTGCTGAAGAAGTTACCCTACAGCGAGTGTGACGGAT
>CAYZKG010000084.1:8690-11846 GCA_964478915.1 uncultured Nitrospira sp. | reverse complement strand
CAGCCGCTCCGCATCCACGATCTCGAGACCTGCAGACTCGAAGAGCCTCTGCATCGGTGCCAGCGCCCAGTACGAGACGTGCTCGTGGTAGATCGTGTCGAACGCCCTCTGCTCCAGCAGATCCAGCAGGTAGTGGGCTTCGATGACCAAGACGCCGCCAGGGGTCAGCACCCGCGTGATGCCTTCCACGAAATCCCGCAGCGCCGGGATGTGCGGGAAGGTATTGGTGGCCGTGATCGCGGAAGCCCTCCCCCATCGCGAGATGATGTCCTGGGCTGTGTGCGAATTGAAGAAACCCACATACCGCTCGATGCCGTCTTGGGCAGTCAGCCGCGCCAGGTTTTCGGCCGGATCCACGCCAAGCGTCTTGACCCCACGCCGACTGAACGCTTTGAGCAGCGTTCCGTCGTTGCAGCCGATATCGATGACGAGGTCGGAAGCCTTGAGGGTTCCGCGGCGCACCATCACCTCGCTCAGCCCCTCCAAGTGGGCGCGCAGCGTCTCTGAGGTCGACGAGATGTACAGGTAATCCGCAAACATCGCCTCCGGAGGCACGTGCTCCATGAGCTGCACGTGGGTGCAGGCATGGCAGAACCCGACCCGCAACGGATAGGTGGGCTCTCCCTGTGCGAGCCCCTCCGCAGTCAGGAACTTGTTGGCCAGGGCCGTCACCCCCAGGTCCAGAAACTGCTCGACCCGCGTGGAATCACAGACGATACACCGCGTCATCAGGGTGGGGCTCCGACGGTGTCGCGCACCGATTCGCTCTGGCGTTGGGCAAGCCGGCTGACCAGCTCGCGGTGCTCCGTGAACCAGGCGATCGACTTGCGCAGCCCGTCCTCTAAGGAGGTGCGCGGCCGCCAGCCCAAGACCGTCTTGGCGGAGCCGATATCCGCCGAGAGCGTCAGGATCTCATCCGGCCGCATGGGGACCGCTCCCAGCAGCGACTTGACCGGATTGCCCATCAACCGGAGGATGAGCCCCACCACGTCCTTCACCGGCACGCCGACCCCGGAGCCGATGTTGAAGAGAGACCCCGGCGCGACCCGCTTGGTCGCCGCCAGGAGCAGCGCGTCGACGACATCATCGATATAGATGGGGTCCCGCTGCTGGTGGCCGAGCGTCATCGGTACATCGCGCCCTGCCAGGGCTGAGAGGATCGTGTGCGGAATAAGCCGGGCGGGATGTTCCCACGGCCCGTACGGCATGAACAGCCGCAGGGTGATCGACCGGAGTCCGTAGAGCCGCGCGTAGGTCTGCATGAAGATCGTCGCGGAGGCCTTCGAGGCCCCGTAGATCGTGCCCGGGGTGGGCCGCATTCCCTCCTCGAGCTTCGAACCCTCTCCATAGGCGGCGCAGGAGTCTGTGAACACGATCCTGGCCGTTGGGATGCTGCGGAGGGCTTCCAGCACGTGCACCGTCCCCAGGATGTTCACTCGCACGTGCATCTCGTTGTTGACAGGCGGTTGTTTGCCCCAGATCGTGCTGGCCAAATGGAACACCACCTCCGGCTTGATTCCCATGATGATGGCGCGCACGGTCTCAGCCTGCGTGAGGTCGGCTTCATGAACCTCCACCGCGTGTTGAACCGGCTCAAGGCGGATCCCATTCGTGCCGGGACGCAAGAGCACCGCCACCTCAGCTCCCTCCGAGACCAAGCGATGGGTGAGATTGGCGCCGATCATGCCGGCGGCACCGGTCACCAACACTCGCGTCCCTGCCAGGGCGGCCTGTCCTGCGTCTCTGGTCATTCGGTGATCGTCAGTTGCTACTCGACAAACGGCAAGAGAATCCGCGACCCTTGCGCTTCGTATTGAATCGGCACTTCCGTCAGCTCGCCCATCGCCTCGCGCACCGGCGCCTTGCATTCCGGCGGCATCACAAACAACAGGAATCCTCCGCCGCCTGCCCCGCACAGCTTGCCGCCCACGGCTCCCGCCTGCCGGGCCTGGTCGTACCACGCGTCAATGCGATGATTCGTAATCGTGCTGGCCAGCCGGCGCTTCAACCGCCAACTCTCATCCAGCACGCGGCCGAAGACCAGCGGATCGAAGCCGTTGCGCAGCAGCCCTTGAAGCTGCTGGGCGTGCCCCCGCATCGCCTGGAGCAGATCGAGTTTCTGGGGCGTGTTGCGCTGCTGCTCTGACAAAATCACCGCGGCGTCCCGACGCATACCCGTCCAGAACATCATGAGGTGCGCAAAGAGCCGCTCCACCGCACTCGAGGCGAGGCGTTGCGGCTCCACCGTCACGCCGCCGTCGGCCTGAAACCGGAAGAAGTTGAAGCCGCCGAACGCCGCGGCATAGTGATCTTGCTTGCCGATGGGCCGCTGTAAGACGTCAACCTCGATGTGCGAAGCTTCCTCCGCCAACTGGCTGGCGGAGAGGCGCTTCCCCTGGAACGCATGGAGGGCATTGAGCAGCCCGACCGCAAAGCTGCTGGAGGAGCCCAGGCCGGAAAACTCCGGCAAGTCCGCCACGGTACTGATATACATCGGCGGCTCAACCTGAAGAAGCCGCAGGCATTCTCTGGCGATGTGGTTCTGGATTTCATCGAGCCGGTCCACGTGTTCGGTCTGCGAATAGTTGAGGCGGAACCCTTCATGAAAGAGCTCGTTGTGGCGCTTCACGGTCACATAGAGATATTGATCGATCGTCGTGCTCAAGACCGCGCCGTAGTCCCGCTCGTAGAATCCCGGCAGATCCGTGCCGCCGCCGGCGAAGCTCACGCGCAACGGCGTCCGCGTCACGACCAGACTCGGTCGGCTCATCCGTGTTTCAGTCCCCAGTCGTAGGGGATGTCCTTGGTGAATGGGTCCATGTGCACGATCTCATCGGGATCATGCGGTTCGGTCGCGCAGTTGGCGAGGATGACCAACGTGTCGCCATACGCTTTGTAGCCGTTCGTAATACCAGGGGGAATCTGCACGAGCACGTAGTTGTCCTCTCCGAGGAAGATCTCCTGGACCTCGCCGCGCGTCGGCGAGCCAGGGCGGCTGTCGTAGAGCACGAGCTTCGCCCGACCGGAGACCACCGCATTATTGAGGGTCATGGACTTGTGGACATGCCACGCCTTCACCGTCCCGGGCCAGGCGCAGGAGAAGTAGATCTCTCCGAACTTCAGAAAGTGCGGATCGCTCGCCTTCAGCATGTGCAT
>CAYZKG010000084.1:0-8590 GCA_964478915.1 uncultured Nitrospira sp. | reverse complement strand
GCGCAGCCACTTGAGCCGCGTGAACCGCCGGTCGAGAAAATCCTCACGGGTCAGGCCCACCGAGCGAAAGGCCCCAGACAGCTCTTGCGCGCCGCGCTCAATCGTCCACTGGAAGGTGAAATCCGGAAAGGCCCGTGCAAACTTCCCGAAATCCGTTTTGTAGGTCCGCTGGTCCGCATTGGGGCTGCCCAAGCACTCAATCTGCGCGCCAGGAACGACCTCCGCGACGATGCGCGCCAGCTCGATGATCTGGTGGTTCATCCGGTCCTCGCCGTTATTGAACGCTTGGCTGTGAACCGCATCGAGCGGCGCCTCCAAGACGTGGAGGAAGGCGCGGGTGATGTCCTCGACGTGCGCAACCGGCCGCCAGGGACTGCCATCGCCATGCAGCACAATCTTGCCGGTTGCCACCGCCGAGCCCACGAGGTTGTTCAAGACCGTATCGAAGCGCATGTGCGGTGAGAGGCCATAGATGGTCCCGTTGCGCAGGAACGTTGGAGAAAACGTGGCATCAGCCAGCTGCGCAATCGCGCGCTCGGCCTTCACCTTCGAGCGGGCGTACTCGGTCTGGGGATCGAGCGGCGACTCTTCGGTGACCATCGCCGCCTCCGACATGCCGTACATGATGCACGAGGAGGAAAACAGGAACCGCTGCACACCGGCTGCCTTAGCGAATTCCGCCAGGCGCACCGAGGCCTGGAAGTTGATCCCCTCGGTCCAGTGCGGATTGAGGTTGCCGATAGGATCATTGCTGAGCGCCGCCAGATGGACAACCGCGTCAAACCCCTCCAGGTCCGCGGGCTCCAGGTTCCTGAGATCTTTGCGGATGGAGGGCACCTTAAGGGCTGGTGGGATCAAGGTACAGTCGGCGAAGTAACCGGTATCGAGTCCCACCACCTCGTGCCCCGCCTGCACGAAGCGCGGAGTCATGACCGAGCCGAGGTACCCTTCGTGCCCGGTGATCAGCACGCGCATCGGATCTCTCCTGGCACCGTCACGAGCTCGCGGACTGCCTCCAACAGCGTTCGCTCTTCTGAGACAGGCATCCACGGACAGCCCGCGACGTCCGCCGCCTGCCCATCCCGTTCATCGTCTCCGACGAACGGCGTCCGGCTCAAGTCGAGATGGAACTCACGCTGCGCCTGATAGAGCATCCCCGGCTTCGGCTTGCGGCACTCACAGCCCTCATCCCATCCGTGCGGGCAGTAGTAGATGGCGTTGATCTCTCCGCCGGCGGCGCGAACTTCCCCACGCATCTTCGCGTGGATCATCTGGAGATCCTGCTCGGTCATCGCTCCGCGGGCGATCCCGGCCTGGTTGGAGATGACGATGATCCGGTAGCCGGATTCCGTCAGTAGTCGCAGCGCCTCGAGCGCGCCAGGCAGCCATCTCCACTCGGCCCAGGACCGCACATACTCCCCGCGCGGCGGCCGGGCGTTGAGCACGCCGTCTCGATCGAGAATGACGGCTGGCCGGCGCGCCAGGAATTGTTCGGTCAGCGGCAGCCGCTCGTGTGAGCTCACGCTGTAGTAGCGGTGCCCGGTCACGAACGCCCACAACTTCTGGTCGGCCACCAGTCTGGGATAGGCCGCACGCTCAAAACAGCAGTTCGTCTCCGGCAATCCGTCGAGATGCGTGCGCCGCAGCACGGCATAGCCGATCTCCACACCGGACAAGCCCGGAGATGCGCGATCCTTGTCATAGGCGATGATGCGGCCTTCATCGTCAAGTTGCACATTGTCCTTCGTGGAGCGGTCTCGGTTCTCATAGACGGTCAGCATCGCGTCCGCCTCGGTCGCCAGATAGCGCTTCCACATCCGAGTAAACGGCATGGGCCAATAGTTGTCGCAGTAGCATAAGAGGAATGTCGGGTCGATGCGTGACGCCGCGAGCTTCAACCGACGGCCGGTATCGTCCTTGACTGCGGACACTGCGTAGTCGATCGCCAATCCCCAGCGGCTTCCATTGCCGTAATACGATTGGACCACGTGCGGTAAGTAGCCGAGCAGAAGCAGGACGCGCTCAAAGCCCTGCTCGCGCAGCAGCTCCAGAAGATAGCCCAAAAATGGCTTGCCGTGGAATTCGATCATGGGCTTCGGCCTGGTATCCGTCAGCGGCCGAAGCCGGCTGCCCCTGCCTCCTGCTAAGATCACCGCCTGCCGAGGTCGTTCCATGACTCCCCAGATGGTTTCGCCGGGTACTCGGCCTTCCCGATGATCAGATCCACCATCGCCAGAAGCCAGAACTGGTGCGTCAGCTCCACCAGGTTGTACGCCCGGCTCTCGACGAAGAAATTGTGGTCCCCGAGGCGCCGCAGCGGGTTGTCGGAGGCGAGCCCCGACAACGTGACGACCGCGGTGAATTCCCGCCGCCGGGCCGCCAGGCACGCGTTGAGGATGTTCTTCGACCGGCCGCTGGAGGAGATCGCGATCAGCACGTCCCCCGGCTCGCCGTAGCATTCGATCGCCTTCTCCATCCAATGCTCGTAGCCGTAGTCATTGGCGAAGCACGTGATGAGATCCGCCTCGTTAAAGTTGATGGTGCGGATCCGGGCGTTCTTCGTCAGATCCACCGCCACGTGGCTCGCGATCGCCGCGCTCCCCCCGTTGCCCACGACGATCGTCTTGCGCCCTCCTCGGGAGGCTTGCACCACCGCGTCCTTCACCGCGATCAGCGGGGTGATCCAGGACGCCGAGGCCCGGCAGAGCCGCTGCAATTGCGCCGCGTAGTCCTGGAGGAAGGCCCCCGGCTCAAGCGCCCCAGCCGCTTGCGACGGCGGCAGCGCCGCTGCGGCGTCGTGCGTCCTGCGCCCTCGAGGAATCCGCTGGGCTGTGATGGGCATCTTGGTGCTCCTCGTGCCGATTCCCCGCTACACCGTGGTCGTTCCGGAGACGTACTCCTGCGTCTCCCCGTTATCCACCAGCTGGGCCGCCGGCTCCCGCTCGTCCTGGGCATAGAGCCGCGCGTACACACCATGTCGGCGCATCAGCGCCTCATGCGTGCCACGTTCCACGATCCGGCCCGCCTCCAGCACGAGGATGGTGTCGGCATCCTTGATCGTGCTGAGCCGGTGGGCGATGACGATCACAATGGCATCCTGATGCAGCGTGCTGATCGCCTCGTACACGGCCCGCTCGGTGAGGTTGTCAAGCGCGCTGGTCGCTTCGTCGAAGATCAGGACCTCCGGCCGCCTCAGGACGGCCCTGGCGATCGCCAACCGCTGGCACTGCCCGCCCGAGAGGCGCACGCCACGATCGCCCACGATGGTGTCGTAGCCGTCAGGCAGCGACGCGATGAACCCGTCCAGTTGGGCGATGCGAGCCGCCCACTCCACCTGGGACATGGGCACCATCTCGTCTCCCAGGGCGATGTTGTCCCGGATCGTCGCATTGAAGACGAAGACATCCTGGGAGACATAGCCGATCTTCCGCCGCCAGGCGCGCAGGTCGAGCTCGCGCAGGTTCACGCCATTGATGAGGACCGCGCCGTCGGACGGCTCGTAGAGTCCCAGGAGAAGGTTGGCCAATGTGCTCTTGCCGGAGCCTGTCGGCCCAATGATGGCTGTCACGGCGCCCCGCGCCATGGACGCGCTGACCGCCCGCAAGACCTGGTGATCCGCTCGCGCGGCGTACGCGAAGGTGCCCTCCCGCAGCTCGACCCTCTCGACCCGATCCACCGGTCGACCCCCGCGAGGCTCTTGGGGGAGGCGTTGGAGCACCTCCTCCATGACTTCGAGTTTCCGCTTGTTATTGTTCAGCTCCACGCTCGACCGGTTCACGATGGCCAGCGAGGGCGCGATGCGCCGGATGCCCATCAGGAACGCCGCCAGCATCGAAAACCGCAACCCGAGCGATGGGAAGAGGAAGGTCGCTGCGCCCAGGGCCAGCACGATCACCGCGGCGATCACCTCGTTGACCAGCATGGGCCCGTAGGCGAACAAGATCATCTGGAGCTCCGGCCGCCACTCGGCGACCGACAGCGCGTCCTGCCGCTTTGCCATCCGCGGCTCCAGACCGTGGGCCTTGACGACCTTCAACCCGTCAATCGCGTCCACGTGGAGCTTCGACTGTTCGCTGCGCAGGCCGTAGAGTGTGCGCCCGTGTGCCGCCGAGCGCCGGTCGGCGAAGAGACGCCATCCCTCCACCCCGGCGAATGCGAAGAGCCCGATGAGGAGGGTGACCCACCAGGAGAGGTACACGAGCAGTACCGCCATGAGCACGCTGTTGAAGAGGCCCGTCAGCAAGAGACTCATCTGGGTGATGACTGCGGCCAAGGCCCCCGACGGCTGCTCGACGTCATTGAGGATCGTTCCCCGCGAGCGGTGCGTCATCTCCTCGTAGCGCGCGTTGAGGAACCGCTCGAAGAGCAAGACCTTCACGGTTCGGCGCAGCTTCACAGCGATGGCGGCCGTGCAGTACAAGGTCAGCAGAAAGCACGCTCCGCGGATCACGAAGAAGAGGCTGGCGAGGGCCAACAGGGTGAACAAGACGGCGCTCATGGAGACCGAGATCCCAAGGCCCTGCAGCGTGCGGGTCAGCGCCGACACGATGGGGCTGGCCTGTCCCCGCTCTGGGAAGGTCAGCAGATCGAGCAGCGGGACGGTGAGTCCCACGGTCGCCACATCCAGCAGCGCTCCGCCGACGATCAGTCCCAGCAGCGCGGCCGCTTCCCTCGGGTAGGGCTTCACCGCGACACGCCACGAGAAGGCGAGTGTGCCCAACGGCTTCGCGCCACGGACGTGGCAATCCACCCGCGCTCGGAAGATGCGCCAGCACGTGCCGGCCACCAAGGCGAGGTTCCTGAGCGTAAACGCCTTGGAACCGCCACGATCGCGGTCGTGGTTCGCAATCTGCACTTCCACCACCGATTTCCCCTTCCGAAGAAGTCGACAGAGCAGCTCCGCCTGGTATCCGAATCCTGATGAGCGGGACCCGTCGCTGCGCACGTTCGCGGTCTTGTGGAGCACCGGGCCGTTGTAGTACCGCAGCCTGGTGCCGCTCAACCACCTGACCAGGCGCACGAAGACCCGGCTGAGGGTGCGCCGAAGCGGACCGCGCGCGTCCCACGACTCGAAGTACGGCACCACCATGTCGGCGCGCCCCAGGCAGTCCAGGATCCTCCGCAGGCTCTCTGGCGGCTCCACCGCATCCCCGCAGACCATCATGAAGTACGTGCCCCTCGCCCGCTGTGCCGCCATGAAGTAATTGTGTCCTAAGCCCTGCAGGGCGACGTTGCGCATCAGATCCAGGCGAAGGGCTGGGTGGCGCCGGCCGCGATCAAGCACTTCGGCGACCGAACCGTCCACCGATGCGTCATCGACCACCAGAACCTCGTAGGGCTCGCTGCGGCTCGCCATGACCTCCACGATCGTGTCAATGGCGCGCCCGACGTTCCCTTCTTCGTTCAGGCACTGGATGAAGAAGGTAATCGATGGCTCCGTCGGACGATCCACAGATCACCCCCGCACGTCACTGCACATCAGCGTGCTCAGCATCCTCACCCCTCGAGACACCGCCGCCCCTTTCGGCGTGAGCGCCACGGTCTTCCCCGCGACCCGAACGAGGCCGATCCTGCGCATCACCTCGACCCGATCCTCAAACCGAGCGGAGGCCGCGTACTCGTTGACCAGCGTCTCGACGTCCAACGACCCCCCCTGGCAGCGAAGGAGGCGGGACAGCAGCGTCATCGACACGGATCGTGCCACGCCGGCGTACACGAAGAAGTAGCAGGTGACCGCCAAGGCATCGATCCACAGCACCGCGCACAGATCAGGACCGTTGAAGCCGGCCAGGAATCCGTTGGCGAGGACCGACAGCCCCACCCCTCCAAGCGCCAGCCGCCCGAGCAGCCCAACGCGTGGATCGGGCGATGGGCTCATCCGCCAGATCGCCACGTGCAGGATCACCAACGCCGCCATTCCGGTGAGCACGGGGAGGGCAATACTCAGGCTCCTCGGCTCCATTCAGCCGACCCCCTCCATCCGCAAGGCCTGCCGCAACGCAGAACCCGTCACCGCAACGACCCTCCCGAGCGGCGTCAGCGGTCCGATCTGATGACCATCCAGATGGACCAGCCGCAGCCGAGCCAGCGTCTTCAGACGCCGGACCAGCAGACCCCTCACGCCCACGCCATTGCCATAGTCGAATCGCAGGCGCTCAAGGGTCTCGCCCATGTCCCTGCCCGTAAGATCGAGCATGATTCTGAGTGAGTATCCGCGCGACAGCACCGACCGGAGCTCCAGGTAGACGAGGCACCCGGCCAGAAACAGGCACACGGCTCCGCCCCGCAACGAAGCCGGGATCCATTCGAGGCTCGCCCAGACCAGCCATGATCCCGCGGGAATCGACACCGCCAGCAACGCCGCGGACGCCCGCCATGAGGCCGATGTTCGAATGGGCCTGGTGCACGCCAGATATCCCACGTGCAGGAGCACAAGGCCGGCAAGCGAGACCGCCACGATGGAGAACGTCGAGAGGATCATCTGTTCTTGAGTCAAAACGGCCCCGCGGAGGTCGCGTCAGCCGTCCCGTGTCGAGCCATCGGGACGGGATCCTCCACGTCAGGCAGCGCGCGGTCCATGCCCATCACGTCCCAGACGGCCCGAAGGATCTCAGGCGGCCCGGGATAGAAGGCGTCCTCGAGGACACGGCTCGTCGGCGTTGGGACATCGGGCAGCGCCACGCGACGGATCGGCGCCTTGAGCGCCTGGAAGGCGCGTTCCGCGGCGAGGCAGGCCACCTCAGCGCTCAACCCGCAGCAGGCCCACCCGGTATCGCAGACGACGAGCCGCCCGGTCTTCCGGACCGAGCGGAGGATCATCTCCTCATCGAGCGGTCTGGCGGAGCGCGGATCGATCACCTCCGCCGAGATCCCAGCCCGCTCGATCGCCGGCAGGGCGCGCTGGACCCCCTGCAGCATGTAGGAGAAGGCCACGATGGTCACATCCGTGCCTTCGCGATGGACACGCCCGACCCCGATGGGGACGGTGTAGGCCTCCTCGGGCACCTCCCCCACGTGATCGTAGAGCTTGCGGTGCTCAATGCAGATGACGGGATTGGGGTCCTGGATGGCTGAGAGGAGAAGCCCTTTCGCGTCGTAGGAGGTGCTGGGCATCACGACCTTCAACCCGGGGACGTGCGCAAACCATGACTGGAGGCTCTGGGAGTGCTGGGAGCCCTGTCCCCACCCGCGTCCCACGATGGCACGGATCGTCAGCGGTACCGACTGACGTCCTCCCGATGAGTAGCAGCGCTTCGCCGCCTGGTTGACGATCTGATCCATCGCATAGAGCACAAAGTCCAGCCGCTGGTGCGTCATAATCGGGCGTAAGCCGGTCAGGGCCGCACCCACCGCAACACCCGTCATCCCATTCTCGGAGAGCGGAATATCGAAGACACGGCCGCTCCCAAACTGTTCCTGAAGACCGCGCGTCGACCCGAAAATGGCCCGAGGATCATCCACGCCTTCTCCCATGAGAATAATCGAAGGATCCCGCTCCATGCTTTGGAGGACGGCTTCCTGAAGCGCCTGAGCATACGACCGCTGACGAGTCATCGCTCCGCATACACTCCCCTCAACAACGTTCGTGGATCAGGGAACGGGCTGAGCCGTGCATAGGTGAACGCCGCGTCAACGTCGCGAGCGATGTCCTGTTTCCATGTCGCCATGAGCGCCGGGGTGAGCACCCCCTTCCGTTCGAGCTCACGCTCACACCGTGTCATTGGGCATCGGTCTTGCCACTGGCGCACCTCCTCAGGGCTGCGATAGCCAAGGTGCGTATCATCCGCAGGGCCGACGTGCTCCCGCATCCGGTATGTCCGACACTCAATGAGCGAGGGGCCTTGCCCCTCCCGAGCACGAGCGACGGCTTCCCCTACTGCCCGATACACCTCGAGGACATCGTTGCCATCGACTCGCACGCCCGGGATGCCGTAGGGACGCGCATGCTCAAAAATGTTGTCCAGCGGCTGGCGAACGCGTTGGTGGGTAAAGCACGAATAAAAATTGTTCTCGCAGACGAAGATCACGGGAAGCGACTTCAACGCAGCGAAATTCACACTCTCATGGAAGATCCCTTCTTCGGTCGCGCCGTCTCCAAACACCGCCATCGACACCTGCCCTGATCCTCGAACCGTTGCTGACAACGCGGCCCCCACCGCCATCGGCAGCGTCCCCCCCACGATCGCCGACGCACACATGAGCCCCACCTCAGGGGCGGCAAGCTGCATGGACCCCCCGCGCCCATGCGTACAGCCTGTCTCTTTTCCATAGAGTTCTGCGATGAGGGCCTTGAGATCGCCACCTTTGGCAAGATAGAGGCCATGGCCTCGATAGGTCCCAAATACAAAATCGGTCTTGCGGAGCTGCCCACAGGCCCCCACCGCGACAGCCTCCTGCCCAATCGAAAGATGGCAGGGGCAACGCATCTCTTGCTCCGCGTACAGGTCGGCAATGCGTTCCTCCACCAATCGTATCATCAGCATGGTGCGATAGAGTTGCAGGAGCGTTCCGCCTGCGTTCAGCGTCGAGTCGGCTCTCGCCGCGGTGGTCATCACGGCATCATCCTGCTGTCATCTCGTCACAACCCTGT
>CAYZKG010000083.1:1417-11907 GCA_964478915.1 uncultured Nitrospira sp. | reverse complement strand
TCGAAGGGCTGTCCGACCTGAACGTGGACTGGCTCAAGAACCGAGCGGAGAAGGAGCGCTGGGGCCGTGATCCATTCGGAACGGGAGCGGCAAAGGCAGACAGGACCGTCCTGACCTTGACCGCCATTCTGTATCAGGACGGAAACGGCTCGGCGATCATCAATAATCAGATCCTCAAAGTCGGTGACGAGATCGCCGGTAAGCGCGTCGTCCAAATCCTGCCCGATCGGGTGCAGTTGCAGGGACCCGAGGGGCTGACCGACCTGAAGGTGCAACAGTTTCTCCTACAGAAATGAGGGGGATAACATGAACCAGCGAGCGGTGTGCAGAAGCTTCCGCATGGCCGTCGGCGCGAGCGCGTGCACGGTCATGATGCTTGTCGGATTCCTGATCTCCGGGGATGTCGGCCTCGCGGATGAGCCCCAGCCTGTGCCTTCGACGAAGCAGCCGAAAGATCGCGGTCCCCTATTCACGATGGAGTTCCGCGACGCCGAGCTCCGCGACGTGCTGCGGGCTATCGGCCAGATGAACAACATGAACATCATCATGACCGATGATGTCGCGGGCAAGATCACGCTGAGCTTTCAGAAGGTGCCGCTGATGGACGCCATCGAGTCCATCCTCAAGATCCACCGGCTGACCTATTACCGCGACGGCTCCATCATCAGGGTGATGAAGTCGCCGTTTCCGGAAGGCGAAGAGAGCCTGGTCACGCGCGCGGTGCGGGCCAACTACATCAATGCCCAGGAAGCGACCACCACGCTGAAAGCCCTTCTGAGTCAGAAGGGCAAAATTACTTCGGACGCCCGGACGAACACCATCGTGATCAGAGATGTCGAAGCCAACGTCGACCGGATCGAGGAAATTCTTTTGAAGCTTGACACCCGCACCCCTCAGGTGTTCATCGACACCAAGATCGTCGAAGTCACGACGAACTTTGCGAGAAATCTCGGCATCGCCTGGGGTGGCATTCCCGTGCAAGGTATCAATGCTACCTCAGGAAGCTCAGCTCAGCTCGGCGGCGACGCCAGCAACAGCAACCTGTTCGTCAACCTGCCCGTACCCAGCGCGCCCATGCTGGGGGCATTCCAGATCGGCCGGGTGGCCGATGCCTTGAGGCTGGACGTCAGGTTGAGCGCGCTGGAGCAGCAGGGCGTGGCGAGGGTGCTGTCCAACCCGCGCGTCCTGACCCTCAACAATAAGGAAGCGACTGTTTCCAGCGGGACGGAGCTGCTCATTCCGACGACGGTTCTGACCGGAGGCGTGGGGGTGGCCCCGGTTCCCGGCGGCGGGACGGGTGGCACGTTTGTCGGCGGCGTCACCAGCATCCCGGTCAAACTGGAATTGAAAGTCACCCCGACCGTCACGCCTGATGATCGGGTCCTGTTACATGTGAAGGCGGACAAAAAGGATGTGGACCGCTCGGTCGCCAGTATCCAGGGGGTCCCGCCGTTGACCACCAGACAGGCCGAGACCGATATACTGGTCCGGAACGGCGAGACGGTCGTCTTGGGCGGGATCTTGACGGAGACCCGGACCACGCTGGAGGATCGCGTCCCCTGGGTCCACAACATTCCGGTGTTGGGCTGGCTGTTCAAGCGGCAACGGGTGACCGCCGATACCGTCGAGCTGATGATCTTCCTGACCCCCACCGTGACTGAAGAACCGGAGGCGATCGCTCGAGGGCCGGCCGGTGGCTGACCCATGGGCGTATCCCGCGAAATCGTCGTGCTGGTCACCGCCGCGACCGAAGAGGAAGCGGCCCGCATCGGGCGAGCGGCCGTGGAGGCTCACCTCGCCGCCTGCGCCAACATTCTGGCCGGGATCCGGTCGATCTTCCGGTGGGAGGGTAAGGTCTCGGATGAGCGGGAAACCCTCCTCTTGCTGAAGTCCCGCTCGCATCTGTTTGAGGATCTGGCCGCAACGGTCAAGCGGCTGCATAGCTATCAAGTGCCTGAAATCATTGCCCTGCCGATCGACGCAGGCAACCCCGACTACCTCGCCTGGATACGGGACAGTACTCGTAAGTCCACGTAATTCAACCTGTTTTTCACCTCACGAATGTCTTGACCACGCTCATTCAATTCAGTACACTCTTGTCCTCTCGAAACGGGCTTCATGAAGCAGCCGGCCGATACCTACACGATCGTCATTTTCCGAGGGCCTGCCAATCGCCCCTTCCGGTTGAGTATTCCCCGCATGCTGGTCAGGGGAGCCTTGGTCTTGGGTATTTGCCTCCTCGTGGGAGAGGCGCTTCTGGTCTCCGAGTACGTGGTCCGGATCGGAGAGGCTTGGGAGATCGATCTGGTCAAGGCCGAGAATCAAAGCGCGCGAGAGCAGATGACCGTCTTCTCGGCGACGGTCGAGGACCTGAAGCGTCGGCTCATGGCGATGAAGGAGGTCAACGATCAGCTCCGGATCATGCTGGGAATCGACGTGCCGAAGCCGGAAGATCTGGCGAACGGGAGGGGCGGGGAAGAGACCCCACTCACCGAGTATGACACGGTGCTCCCGGTTCCCCCGTCCGCACGCGAGCCGGAGCAGAAGCCGGCTCCCGCGCCGGAAGATGGCAATCTGGCCTTACGGGTGCAGAGGGAGTTGGCGTGGCTGCAGAATGAGGCGGTTGCACAGGAGCGGTCCCTCCAGGAGGTGGCCGCTATCGCCAAGGCCCGGAGAGTCCGGTGGGCCGCCACGCCGTCCATCTGGCCGGTCAAGGGATGGGTGACGTCGGGATTCGGTCCGAGAATCTCGCCGTTCACCGGACAGCCGGCGATGCATACCGGTCTGGATATCGGCGCACCGCCTGGTGCGGAAGTGCATGCCCCGGCCAGTGGGAGGATCACGGTGGTCGAGTTCGACCCCAAGATGGGCAAAATCGTCCGCCTCGATCATGGCTACGGGCTGTCAACGTCGTACGGGCATCTGGCCAAGGTCCTGGTCAAGAAAGGGCAGCACGTCAGGCGCGGCGATGTGATCGGGCTGGTCGGCAGTACCGGCCTGTTTTCAACCGGTCCGCACCTCCATTATCAGGTGGCGGTCAATAACGAGGCCGTCAATCCCCGGCGATACATTCTCGATTGAGCGGCCTTCCCCGCGTATTTCCTCCTGACCTTCCTTGTCAAATCGATCCCCCCGATCCTCGGCGCTCTTCCAGAGCCTTGTGAATCGATCATGAGCAATCGCCAGAGCGCTCATATTCGGCCTCTGCGGGACATTGCACAGGCCCTCGGCCTGCTTGAGAACGAGTTGGTTCCCTATGGTCGTTTGACTGCGAAGGTGGACCTGGCCGTGCTCAAACGGCTGGCTGGCCGCCCTCACGGCCGCTATGTCCTGGTGACCGCGACGAATCCGACCCCGATGGGGGAGGGCAAAACGACCATCGCCATCGGCCTCGCGATGGCCTTGTACCGGCAAGGCCGGCGCGCCGTGGTCACTCTGCGGCAGCCCTCACTCGGACCGGTGTTCGGCATCAAGGGGGGAGGGGCCGGCGGAGGCCGGGCGTGCCTCGTCCCGCTCGAAGAGGTCAACCTCCATCTGACGGGTGATGCCCATGCCGTCGCGACCAGCCACAATTTGCTGGCGGCGTTCGTGGACAACCATCTGTTTCACGGCAATTCGCTGGGGATCAAGTCCGAGGGGATTTCGTGGCCTCGGGTGATGGGAATCAGCGACCGCGCGCTCAGGCCCCGATTCGTCATCACGGAGGCGTCAGAGGTGATGGCCATCCTGGCGCTGGCGGGTGATCATGCGGACCTTCGCCGCCGTCTCGGTCGCATCATCATAGGGCTGACCGGAGAAGGGCGTCCCGTCACGGCGGAAGAACTGAACTGCGCGGGCGCCATGGCCGTGATCCTCAAGGAAGCCTTATGCCCCAACCTGTTGCAGACCTGCGAGGGCACGCCCGCCTTCGTCCACGCCGGCCCGTTCGGCAATATCGCCCACGGCAATTCTTCCGTCCTGGCGGATGCCATTGCGCTGCGTTGCGCGGACTATGTGGTCACCGAGGCGGGCTTTGGAAGCGAGTTGGGCGCGGAGAAGTTCTTCCACATCAAGTGCCGCGCCTCGGGATTCCGCCCGCATGCGGTCGTCGTCGTGACGACCCTCCGGGCGCTGAAGCTGCATGGTGGAGCGGGCGCCGCCCAGCCGGGCAAGCCCCTCCCGCCTGCGTTGCTCCGGCCGAATCAGGAGGCGTTGACCAGAGGGATCTGCAATCTGGAGCAGCACATCGCCAATATGAAAGCCTTCGGCGTTCCCACGGTCGTCGCGATCAACGGGTTTCCGGAGGATTCGCTCGATGAGCGGCGGTATGTTCGAGAGCAGGCCCTAGCGGCCGGCGCCTTCGCCGCGGTCGTTGCCACGCCGTGGGCTGACGGCGGGGAGGGGGCTACAGAGTTGGCTCACGCGGTGGAGGCCGCCTGCGCGCAGCCGTCTTCGTTCGCCCCGCTCTATGCCGACACCGCTCCGCTCAAGGAAAAAATCGGAACCATTGCGCGCCGCCTGTACGGCGCTAGCGGCGTGGCCTATAGCCCGCAGGCGGAGGCTGGAATTGCGAGGCTCTGCGCGCTCGGCCTCGGCCATCTTCCTGTTTGCATGGCCAAGACCCCGTTGTCGCTGTCACATGATGCCGGCCTCAAGGGCCGGCCATCCGGCTTTACTGTTCCGGTCCGTGAGTTGCGCCCCTTTGCGGGAGCCGGATTCTTGACGGCGATCTGCTCCGGGGTCCAACTGATGCCCGGCCTCCCGAAGCAGCCGGCTGGCGAACGGATCGACCTGGATCCGGAGACAGGCGAGATCGTAGGCCTGTCTTAAAAGTGGACAACCCCATTGCCTCGCGCCGCTTGCCCCGAGCCTGCGCGTTACCGTTGCTTGAGGAATTTATAGAACTCCGAGTCCGGGCTGATCACGATGGTGGCGTGATTGCCGAACGTCTTCTTGTAGGCTTCCATGGAGCGGGTGAACTCGAAGAACCGCGGGTCCTGGCGGTAGGCAGCCGCGTAAATCCTGAAGGCCTTGGCGTCTCCCTCGCCGCGCAGCTCTTCTGAGGCCCGGTACGCTTGGGCCAGGATGATTTCCCGATCCTTTTCGGCCTCGGAGCGTATCTTCTGCGCTTCTTCCGCACCTTCCGCCCGGTACTGCTTGGCTTGTCGCTCGCGCTCGGCCTGCATGCGGGCGAACACCGCCTTTTCGTTCTGCTCCGGCAGGTCCGCGCGCTTGATCCGCACGTCCAGGATGGCGATCCCGTAGGCGGAGGCTTTTTCGTTCGCCCGCTTGGTCACCACCGCCATGATGTCCGAGCGTGTCTTCGACACGATCTCCGACAGATCGTGCCGTCCCAGTTCCACCCGCAGCTCCGAGTAGATGATGTCATCCAGCCGCCGAAGGGCGGCGCGTTGAGTCTGAAACGCCTGGTACACCCTGAGCGGATCCACGATCCGCCATTTGGCGAAGTTGTCGATCAAAATGGTTTTCTTGTCCTGCGTGATCACGTCTTGGGCCGAGGCGTCGTAATCGAGCAGGCGCTTGTCGAAATAGGTCACTTCCTGGATGAAGGGGATCTTGAACTTCAGCCCGGGCTCGGTGATGGTGCGAACCGGCTTGCCGAGCTGCACGACGATCGCAGTCTGGGTGAGATCCACGACAAAGAACGGCGAGATCCCGAGCACGATCAACAGCACGATCACCAGCGCCAGCGCGATCAGCATGGTCTGGTTTTTCATGGGCTGTTCTTCTTCTCTTCGGCTGGTGCCGCCGGGGCTGACTTGCGGAGCCGCTCCAGCGGCAGGAAGGGAAGCAGCCGATCCGCCGCTTTCCCATCGATGATCACCTGCTCGACATTGGGAAGGACCTCCTCGAGCGTCTCGATGTAGATGCGCTTCGAGATGATCTCTTTGGCCTGGTTGTACTCCTTCAGCGTCTGGAGGAACCGATTCGCCTCGCCTTCCGCCCGATTCACCCGGGCTTGCGCGTACCCTTTCGCCTGGTTGACGATCTGAGCAGCCTCGCCCTTGGCCTTCGGGGTGATGTCGTTACGGTATCCCTGAGCCTGGTTGATGAGCTTTTCCCGGTCCTCCTTGGCGCTGGCCACGTCCTTGAACGCGGCGACGACCGCTTCGGGCGGATCGACATCCTGGAGCTGCACCGCGGCGATCTGGACGCCGGCCTGATACTGATCGAGGATCCCCTGAAGGAGCATCTGGGTGTCCTGCTGGATCTGGGCTTTGCCCACCGTCAGTGCCTCATCGATCTTGCTCTTGCCCATCACCTCCCGCATCGACGCTTCCGCCGCCTTCTGGATGGTTTCATCGATTTCATCGACCCGAAACAGGTAATCCTTAGCGTTCTTGATCTTGTACTGGATGATGAATTCCACCCCAAGGATGTTCTCGTCGCCGGTCAGCATCAAGGCTTCCTTCGGGAGCATGCGCTGGCGACCCTGCTGATCGGTCCGGAAGCCGATCTCGACCCGATGCAGTTTTTCCACCTTGGGCCGCTCGGCTGTCTCAATGAACGGGATTTTCAGATGGGGGCCCGGCCCGACAGTGCGGACCACGTCGCCGAACCGCTTGACCACGCCTTCCTCATCAGGCGCGACGATGAAGGTGCCCTGCCACACCAGAAGAACGACGACGAAGATGGCAATCAGCGCGCCGACCCCACGGAACGGGACCATTTGGCGTAGCTGCTCCCGCGCCTTGCGAAGGACCTCGTCGAGGGGGTCCTGTTTTCGGCCCCATGGATCTCGCGGCTCCCAGGCCATGCATCTCCTTCCTATCAGGACTCAAGCTGAGGCCACCATAGCAAAATTCATCAAGACGGGCAACTGCACGACCGCCTGTGGTGCCGAAACCCGTGGGAGCATGGCGTGTATAATGAGCGTGATGCCGAAGACGCAGATCTACCACGGTGAGGTGACGGCCGTTCACGCGCTGACGCCTCGGGTCAAATCGTTTCAACTCAAACTGGATCGGGCCATGGAGTTCGCGGCCGGGCAGTTCGTGTTCGTGCACGTCGAGCGCGACGGGAAACTGATCCGCAAGCCGTATTCGATCGCCTCGCCGCCGTCCGAAGCGGACCGCCTGGAGCTGGCCATCACGCTGGTGACGGGCGGCTATGTCTCGACCCGGTTTCACGACTTGCAAGGCGGGGAGAAGCTGACCGTGGAGGGACCGGCCGGCCGATTCGTCGTCAGGCATCCCGGCTCAGCGGATCTGGTGTGCATCGCCACGGGGACCGGCGTCGCCCCGTTCCGGAGCATGCTCCTGGATCTGTTCCGAAACGGATTTGATCGTCACGTGTGGCTGATTTTCGGTGTCCGGCACGAGGATGAGATTCTGTACGAGGCGGACTGGCGTCGGCTGACGGCCGAGCATCCAAACTTTCACTTCGTGCCGACCATCAGCCGCCCGAAATCCTCCCGGTGGGCCGGAGAGGTCGGGTACGTGCAGACGAAGATCGCCAACTACGTTCCGGAGACAGAGGCGAAGGACGTATATGTGTGCGGCGTGGTGCCGATGGTCAAAGACGTGACCCAGACGCTGCACGGGCTAGGATTTCATCCGAAGCAGATTAGGGTGGAAAAATACACCTGAACCGCCTGTGACCGAAATTTCGCCTCACTCCGCGTGATACCCTTCTTGACCGGGATCCGGTTTCCTGCTCGGCAGCTCTCTCCCTAAGGCCTTCTTCGATGAGGAGGACTGTTGATTTTTGAGGGTTTTGGCGTATGCTTTGAGGGACGAGCCCTCACCATGACGACGCCATATACCCACCCCTCGTTACTCGCCGCTTGGGTTTTGTTACCCGCCTTGTGGGGCTGTATGGCCTTTGGTCCTGCGCCAACTCCAACTACTTTCGTGGAGATCAAGGCGGGGGAGCGGCACACCTGCGCGTTGACCGCTGCGGGTGGGGTCCGATGTTGGGGCCTCAACCACGACGGGCAGTTAGGCGACGGAACCGGACAGGATCGGGGGACGCCGGTGAATGTCGTCGGGCTGAAGAGCGGCGTCAAGGCGATCGTGGCCGGGTGGCGGCACACCTGCGCGCTGATGAGCGATGGTGGAGTCAAGTGCTGGGGCAACAACCACGACGGGCAGCTTGGAGATGGCAGCGAATCCGATATGAACAAGCCGACCGAGGTGGTGGGACTGATGAGCAATGCGGCTGGCATCGCCACCGGGGAGCGGCACACCTGCGCCCTGACCACGGCTGGCGGCGTAAAATGTTGGGGCAACAACCACGACGGGCAATTAGGGGATGGGACCAGGATCGATCGGGTCACGCCCGTGGATGTCGTCGGGCTGACCAGCGGCGTGACGGTCATCACGGCCGGGTGGCGGCACACCTGCGCGCTGACGAGCGGGGGCGGGGTCAAATGTTGGGGCAACAACCACGATGGGCAACTCGGGGACGGAACGGATAGCGAACAACTCACCCCCGTGGAAGTCAAAGGGCTGAGTGGCGGGGTGCTCGCGATCACGGCGAGGTGGCGGCACACCTGCGCGCTGACGAGCGGGGGCGGGGCCAAATGCTGGGGCAACAACCACGAGGGCCAGTTAGGGGACAGCACCAAGGTCGGCAAGCACGTCCCTGTGGATGTCGAAGGCCTCTCCTCAGGCGTGAAAGCGATCTCGGCGGGCTGGCGGCACACCTGCGCGCTCACCACAGGCGGCGGGGTCAAATGCTGGGGTAACAACCACGAGGGCCAGTTAGGCGATGGTACGGGCACCGATAAGCGGACGGCAGCAGATGTCGCGGGACTGGGGAGCGACGCCATCGCCATTGCGGCCGGCGGTCAACACACCTGCGCGGCGGGGGCGAACTGGATCCAATGCTGGGGCGATAACGAGGATGGACAGTTGGGGGACGGGACCTTTAAGGGTACCCTTACCGTCCGCGGCGAGCTTGGCCCCTGAGTTTTTTTAGTTCCATGAGGACCGGCATCTCGTCGAGGTCTTTGTCCGTCAGAAGACTCCAAGCGATGCCTTTGGGAGCAGGAGGCGGATTTTTGACTTTGATGGTCTCTTCAGGAGTGACAATCACCGCCAGCGGGAGATCGTTGGAGTCTCGCGGCAAGGCCTCAATGATCTGCACGGAATGGACCGTGGTTGCCACCGGCACGGGTGGATGGCCGAGCTCCCGGAGAATCGCGTACTCGAGATCGCTGTAACCTTCCCCTTTCCCGCACCGATGCCCCTCGCGGGTCACCGCCACCGAGCCGCAGACGATCGCGTCCAGACGGGGGAGCTCCTCCAGCGGCACGTCCTCGGCCCACTGGCTGCTTTTTGACAGGCTGGCAGCCTGAGCCAGCTTGCTCTTGGGAATCTTCCCCGGATCCAGGCGTTTGAAGCCGCCGCGCAATCGCGGCGTCGGGACGAACACCGTCATGCCCCGACGCAGAGCTTCTTCACGGACGTGTCGCTGCGGCGCGTCTGGATTGACTTTGATGCGTTTGGCGGACTTCCAGGGCTCCAGCTCAAACAGGCGCCTGGCCGCTTCTTTGGCGCCCTGGAAGTTGGGGATGCGGCCGTGCGGGGGAAACGGAAACCGGGCTAGGCCTTCCGCCTGCAGCCGGTCCCAGACGGCCTGGCGGGCACTGGCTTTGTCGGGAAATCTTCGTGTCACGGGCAACAGCCCGCAGTGAGCCTCACGGCACGAGGGGACGGCCGCCTGTACCGAGAATCAGCGCCGGTCAGCGCCAGCGGTTGTATGACTAGCGGCCAGGTCGCTCCGGCAGCCTGGGCCGCTCCGGGCGATCCGGTCGTTGAGGGCGGTCGGGCCGATTCGCGCGTTCTGGGCGATCCCCGCCCCTCAGCACGTTTTCCCGGGCGATATTACGTCCATGCTGGCCGGCCTCGCCCGCCGCCTCATCGGCGCGATCGAGCCCGCGCAAGCCACTCCGAGGGCCTCGCTCCGTATCCCCGGGTTGAGCAAAGGCTCCTGCGGTCGGGACCGTCGAGATGATCACCGCGAAAAGAATTGCCAGAATCTGCATGCACCTCATACATTTCCCTCCACGTTAAGTGAGGTTCTACCGTTCATCACGCTCCCCGCTATCTCATCTTTAAATCACAAGAGAAAGAGAGACAAGCAAATTCCACAGGTTAGCGGAGCTGCGTGATGGCCTCGACAGCTTGTGGGTTCTCCAGGCTGGACAGGTCGCCGGGGTCCTGACCAAGGAACACGGCCCGGATCACCCGCCGGAGAATCTTGGCATTCCGGGTCTTGGGGATCTCCGGTACGGCGTGCACCGCTGCTGGTCGAAGCGGCTTGCCAAGGTGCTCAACCACGCGGCTCGCCAGCTCGCTGAAAAGCGCTGCACCCGGCGTCCAGCCGTGCCGGAGGACGACGAAGCAGACCAGTGCCTCTCCTTTCACGGGATGCGGCACGCCAATCGCAGCCGCCTCGCTCACGGCTGGATGGCCCGTCAGGATGGCTTCGACTTCGGCCGGGCCTAACCGTTTGCCGGCCACCTTGATCGTGTCATCCGAGCG
>CAYZKG010000083.1:0-1317 GCA_964478915.1 uncultured Nitrospira sp. | reverse complement strand
GTAAAGGCACAGGGCTTACAGGGGTGCAGGACCGTCCCGCCCACGATCCCGCCCGAGACCTCGGTGCCGCCAGAGTAGTTGATGATCGGGCAACGCCCTTGGCCGACCTGCTGGAAGTACCAGAGATAGGCATCCGGTGTCCACGGCTCACCGGTTGAGCCGAGCACCCGCAGGGAGCTGAGATCATGCTGAGACACCGGCGCTTCGCCGTACTGCATGAGGGCCCGAACAGCCGTGGGGGCCAGTCCGAGTATGGTCACTCGGTGCTTTTGCACGAGTTCCCAGAGCCTCCCCGGGTGCGGCCAGTCTGGAACGCCCTCGTAGAGCAGGCACGTGGCTCCCAGCGTGAGGGCTCCCATGATCTCCCAAGGCCCCATCATCCAGCCCATGTCTGTCAGCCAGAACAGCGTGTCCTCAGGCTGAAGATCGAAGTGAAACGCCAGGTCGTGGGCAGCCTTGATGGGGAAGCCGCTGTGCACGTGCACCGTCCCTTTGGGGCGCCCGGTTGTGCCTGACGTATAGATGATCATGAAGGGCTCATCGGCTTCCATCACTTCTGTCGGTGGTTCCTTAGTTTCACCAGGCACCGGGTCATGCCACCAGACATCACGTCCTTTTTGCCAGGGGACCGGACAGCCGGCCCGCCGCACGACCAGCAGATGTTCCACCGTCGGGCAACGCGCGGCCGCCTCATCAGCGACTTGCTTCATCTTCACCAGCCCATTGCGCCGGAAGAAGCCGTCGGCTGTGACCAGCAGTGTCGCCTCACAATCCTGCACCCGTGTCGCCACAGCCTCCGGCCCAAAGCCTGAGAAAATCGGCGTGTAGATAGCTCCGAGCTTGGAGCAGGCCAGCGTGATGATGGCCGCTTCAGGGATCATGGGGAGAAAGACCGCCACTCGGTCTCCTCGACGCACTCCCAATCGCCGGAGGAGAGCTGCCGCGCGGCAGACCTCGGTATCCAGTTGCTGGTAGGTGAGGGACCGCTGCGCGCCGTCTTCGCCCTCCCAGCGGATCGCGAGGTGATCGGCTCGCGGACCGGCGCGGTACTTGTCCACGCAGTTGTGCACCAAGTTCAGGCGGCCCCCCACAAACCATTGGGGCCACTGGATCCCTTTGCTCAGGTCCAGCACCTTCGAGTACGGCCGAGCCCACTCGATCCCCATCTCGTCAAGCGCCGACTCCCAGAACCATTCAAGGTCCGCGATCGAGCGTTGGTAGAGCGCGGCATAGTCAGCGATCCGGTGCCGCTGCATGAAGCGAAGCAGCCGGCTCCGCTGCACGTATTCCGGTGTGGGATGCCAGAGAATCGGTGAA
>CAYZKG010000082.1:0-12033 GCA_964478915.1 uncultured Nitrospira sp. | reverse complement strand
CACCAGGAGCAGCAGGGTCGTGCGAGGATGATGGAAATTGGTCATCAGGGCGTCTACGGCCCTGAACCGGTAGCCGGGTAGAATAAACAGGTCGGTCTCCCCGCTCTTGGCTCGAACCGCGCCTGCCAAATCGACCGACGATTCCAGCGCCCGCACCACGGTCGTGCCGACCGCCACGACGCGACCGCCTCTGGCTTTGGTGCGCCGGACCGTCTCGGCGGTCCCGGCCGGCACCTCCTTCCATTCCGCCGCCAGCACGTGGTCCTCGACGTTGGGCGTGCGGATCGGCCGAAAGGTCCCCGGCCCTACATGGAGCGTCACCGGCATGACCTGCACGCCTGTGACCTCCAGGTTCTTGAGCAATGCGGCGGTGAAATGCAAGCTGGCGGTCGGAGCGGCCACAGCGCCCTCGACCCGGGCAAAGACGCTCTGATACCAGATCCGATCTGCGTCCGTAGGCGATCGCTTGATGTACGGCGGCAACGGCATCTTCCCGAGCTCATCGAGCAGCTCACGGACCGGACACGGGCTGGCCAGCCGCACCACGGTGTGCGACGGGGTTCCCTCCAGAATCGTCGCCGTGGCCCCGCGCCCCAGCTCGATGACCTGACCGGGGCGCCCGGCGCCTTTCAGCAGCACTTCCCAGATCCCGGCCTCGACCTCCCTGAGCAGGACGAGCTCGACTCTGCCCCCGCCAGGGCGCCTGCGCCCACTCAGCCGCGCGGCCATGACCTTCGTATCGTTGACCACGAGGAGGTCCCCCGGCGTCAGCAGGTCCGGCAGGTCCGCCACGCGACGATGGGAACACTCGCCCCCGTGTTGCGGAACGACCAGCAGCCGAGCCTGGTCACGCGGCTCCATCGGCCGGTCCGCAACAAGCGCCGGGTCGAAGGGAAAGTCGAGATCCGAGAGCAGCATTATGACGGTGGAGCCAGGGATCCGAGAGAGCGGAGTTCTTGCAGTTGCGTTCCCGGGAAATAGTACTGCAGGATGGACCCAAACGAGTAGCCCAACTCCGCCAACTCTTTGGCCCCCCACTGGCAGAGCCCCACGCCATGTCCGGCGCCCCGCCCGGCGAGCACGACCTCACGCCCCAGCGATTCCACCTCGAACAGCGCGCTGGGGATCGAGCTGTATCCGACGGCGCGACGCAGCTCTTCACCGCGAAGGACGAGTTCGCCTCGGGAGTGGAGGATCCTGACGCCGGTGACCCGACCGGCCCGGCTGTAGCTGAACGGCGTGACCGTGGCGATGGTTCCCACCATCATGCCGTATCGCCGCAGGGACGCTTCGAACTCCTGGAGCTTGATGGCTGCACGCCACTGATAGTACGGCGAGTTGGCGTCGAACGGACAGTCCACCCCCTTGAGATACGGCAGATCCTTCGACCACACGTTGATCGCGTCCTCGGTGGGTCCCGCCGCAGTCGAGGAGAACGCCGCCAGGATCGGCGCATTGCGATGGGTGAGGATGAGGTCTCTGGTGGCTTCGACCGCCTGCTGGACGCGCTGATCCACCTGGGTACGGCCACGATACACCTGATCCTGCGTCCCGGCCATCACATCATACTCCCGGCCGGCGGTCATCATCCGTTGATAGAGGGCGTAGGTCCGCGCGGCGACCGCCTGGGCCTTCAGCGCCTCGGGATGCCAACTCGGACTCATCTCAAAGGGCACGACTCCCTCGACATACTCCTCCAGATCCAGCTCATTCACGACCAACAGCCCCTTGCCGCGTGGCAGGATCTGCACGGCGCCGCTCACCACAAGGTCCTGTCGCACGCTGTCCGCCTTCAGCCGGGCTGGATCCTCCGCTCCATTGCCGGGAACCGTCCGAGGGACGTCGATTACCACGGTGACATCCTCATGGCGGCCTTGGATCAGGACCGACCCGCCCCGGCGCATGCCGTTCACGATCAGCTCCCCGACCCCGGGGACCACCTCAACCGACCCCGCGATAATCGCTCCCACAGGATTGGCCTGAAACGACAGTGTGACCCCGCCGCGCGCTGTCACCGTGACGCGCTGGGCCTCCTGGGTGAGCGCGACCCGGATCATGGCCGCATGCACGGAGGCCCCGTCCATGGCGGCCGCCAATAAGCACAGGACGGCGGCACTCATAAGGGTGATTCTGGGGAACATCAGGTTACCGCTTCGAAAGAATATAGAGCAGCACGCTGACCACGACGCTGATTACGATGCTGGTGGCCAGGGGGAAGTACAAACTGAAATGATCCCGTTTGATGACGATATCGCCGGGAAGCTTTCCCAGCCAGCCGAACGCGCTCCCCAAGGTCGGCCACCTGTCCAGGAGCGCCAGGACGCCCCCGACAACGACCAGCACGACCCCAGCCAGCATGAGCATCCGGCTAAGATCGGTAAAATCCGGCATGGCTAGGCCACCAGGAGTTCGGCGATCTGGACGGCGTTCAGCGCCGCTCCTTTGCGGAGGTTATCGGCCACGACCCACAGGTTCAAGCCGTTCGGGATGGACTCATCTTCACGGATGCGGCCCACATAGACTTCATCTTTTCCGGCCACATCCAGGGGCATCGGATAGATCGCGTGGGCGGGATCGTCATACAGCAACACCCCCGGCGCGGTGGAGAGAATCGCTCGGGCCTCGTTGGCCGTGAGCTTCTGCTCGGTCTCCACATTGATCGCCTCCGAGTGACCGACGTAGACCGGGACCCGAACGGTGGTGGCCGTGATCTGTAAGGAGGGAGTCCCCATGATCTTCCTCGTTTCGTAGACCAGCTTCATCTCTTCACGGGTATAGCCGGACGGCAGGAAGTCATCGATGTGCGGGAGGCAGTTAAACGCGATCTGATACGGATACACTTTGGGCCGCGCCTCCCTGAAATTCAGCACGTCGGCGGATTCCTCCATCAGCTCGTCCATCGCGTCCTTGCCCGTGCCGGAGACCGACTGAAACGTGGTCACCACGATCCGGCGGATCCGAACCCGATCGTGAAGCGGCTTCAACGCCACCACCATCTGAGTCGTCGAGCAGTTCGGGTTCGCGATGATCCCCCGATGCTGCGACAGATCGTGCGGGTTGACTTCCGGGACCATCAACGGCACCTGTGGATCCATTCGCCAGGCGGCGCTGTTGTCGATGACGACCGCGCCGGCCTTCACCGCAATCGGCGCGAACTCCTTGCCGATCTCGGTCCCGGCCGAGAACAGGGCCAGATCGATGCCGTCGAAGGACTTGGGGTCGAGCAGTTCGACCGGAAGTTCCACACCTTGGAAGGACACCGTGCCCCCGGCGGAGCGGGCCGATGCCAGCGGGCGCAAGGTCTCCACGGGGAACTTGCGATCCTCCAGCACTGCGATCATTTCGGTGCCGACCGCTCCGGTCGCTCCGACGACCGCCACTCTGTATGTCGCTTTCCTTTCCAGCATGGGCTCACATACTCAATGAAAAATGCAAAACGAAAAATTCAAAACGCATTTTTCATCTTGCATTCGCAATCATCCGGACGCGGTGATTGAACGTATCGGCAATGTAGATGTTCCCAGCCGTATCGACCGCGACCCCGAAGGGATAGTTCAGGGCGCTACCCTGACACGGCCCGCCATCGCCCTTATATTCCGGCGCTCCGCTGCCGGCCAGCCGCGTGATGATCCTTTTCCCGCAGTCCCATCGTCGAATCAGATGGCTGTCCGAATCAGTGATCAGCACGTGTCCCGCCCGGTCCAGCGCGATGCCGTACGGTCTAGACAGGCTCGTGGAGAATTCCTGGTCCAGGCCTTGATACCGGTACGTCGCCCCGTCACCGGCCACCGTCCTGATTCGCCCCGTCGCCCGCTCGAGGACACGGACCCGCCCGTTGAAGGTATCGGCAATGAACAGGTCGCCGGTGGGGCTCAGCGCCAGCCCGCTCGGGCCGGCTAAGGCCGCTTCGACAGCCGGCATGCCATCGCCCGTATAGGCCGCCTCACCGGTTCCGGCTACCGTCACGATGACTCCGGTGGCCAAGTCCACCATTCGGACCCGATTGTTGCTTTGATCGGCAATGTACAGGTGTCTCTCGTCGATTGCCAGCGCCGCCGGCTCGTTCAGCGCGGCATTGACCGCCGGACCACCGTCCCCCGAAAAGCGCGCTCGGCCTGTGCCGGCAATAGTGGCGATCCTGCCGGTGATCGCGTCCACTTTCCGGACTCGGTGATTCCTGGTGTCCGCAATGTACACGTTTCCGTTGCGATCCACCACGACCGCGCTGGGGAAGTTGAGCACCGCTTCCGTGGCCGGACCCTCATCCCCCTGGTAGCGGCCGGAAGCCGCGCTCCCGACCACGAATCGCACCGTGCCGCTCAGGTCGGCCAGCTGGGCCATCTTCCCCGGGGCATAGCCGGGGCTGTCCAGGAGGTCGTCGTCCATCGGCTCGGTCGGCGTGGAGACGTCGCCGGAACGGGAGGGACGCTGCGCCTCCTCCAGCACCCGGCCGGCGACCGTGGTCATGATGCCGGTGCCCAGGTCGACCCGGCGCACCAGGTTATTTTCCGAGTCAGCGATGTACAGATGTCCCCCCTCGTCCACCACGACCGCCTTGGGCTCGTTGAGCCGGGCCGCCACAGCCGGGCCCCCGTCTCCGGCATAGCCGGGCTCGCCGGACCCGGCTACCGTGACGATCGTGCCGGGCAGAAGCGTGTCGAGCTCGAGCCGTGTGGCCATCTTCACCCCTCACGCTTTGCAGAATTGTTCCAGGATGGCGTCTCCCATCGCGGCCGTTCCGACCAGGGTCGTTCCGGGGCTGTGGATGTCCTTGGTGCGATACCCCTGCTCCAGCGTCCGGACGACGGCGGTCTCCACGGCCTCGGCCTCCTTCTCGAGATGCAGCGAATAGGACAACAGCATGGCCGCCGAGGCGATCATCGCGATGGGATTGGCCATGTTTTTCCCGGCAATGTCCGGGGCGCTGCCGTGAACCGGCTCATAGAGGCCGGCATGAAGCCCGAGGCTGGCGGACCCGAGCATCCCGATCGACCCCGTGAGCATCGCCGCTTCGTCGCTCAAGATGTCGCCGAACAGATTGGTGGTGACCAGCACGTCGAACTGCCGTGGATTGCGGATCAGCTGCATCGCGCAATTGTCCACGTACATGTGGCTCAGCTCCACATCGGGATAGTCCTTGTGCAGGTCGGTGACCACCCGCCGCCACAGCTCGGATGATTCCAGCACATTGGCCTTGTCCACCGAGGTGACCCGCCGGCGCCTCTTGCGCGCCGCTTCGAAGGCCACCTTGGCAATCCGTTTGATCTCCTCCGTCGTATACACTTCGGTATTGGTGCCCCTCTCTCCGCCCGGAATCGTCTCGATCCCTTTCGGTTTCCCGAAATAGATGCCCCCGGTCAGCTCGCGGACCACCAGGATGTCGATGCCCTCGATGACCTCCCGCTTGAGGGTGGAGGCATCGGCCAGCATCGGATAGAGCTTGGCGGGGCGGAGATTGGCGAACAATCCCAACTGCTCGCGTAACCCCAGAAGAGCCCGCTCGGGCCGAAGGCTGTATTCCAGTCCTTCCCACCGGGGACCGCCGACCGCTCCGAGGAGGACCGCGTTGCTCTGCTTCGCCAGCAGGAGCGTTTCATGGGGAAGCGGCAAGCCGAGCTTGTCGATCGCGTGCCCTCCGACGTCTCCCCAGACGAACTCGAACTGGTGGTGGAACCGGTCCGCCACCGCCTTCAGCAGCTTGACCGCCTCAGGTGCGACCTCGCGTCCGATCCCATCGCCGGGGAACACCGCGATCTTGGCCTTCATTGAAACAGCCCGCTCTGTCGCGCGTAGGCAAACACGTCGCCGGCCTTGACGATCTCCAGCACGTCGCCGAGCGACTGCAGGGGATAGACCAGGCCGGTCGTCAGGCTATGGAGGGTCAAGTTGGGCAGATCGATCTCCAGCTCATCCCCCGTCTTGATCTGTTCCCACACTGGCTCCTTCGTTTCAAATGGCACCAGGAACCCGCCGTTCACCGCGTTGCGGTAAAAGATCCTGGCATATGACTCAGCCACTACCGCCTCGATGCCCGCGATCTGCAGCGCCGCCGGGGCGTGCTCCCTGGACGAGCCGCAGCCGAAATTCTTGCCGGCGATGATGATCCGGAACGGGGAGACATGCTGCCCTTCTGGCACAAACCGGACGTACCCCCGAGGGAGACCGGCGACGTGATCGGGGACTCCCGACAGCGCATGGACGCCATACAGCTTCCGCTCTTCGGGATCGGCCAGGCTGTAAACCAGATGCTTGGCCGGAATGATCTGGTCCGTGTCGATGTTATGCCCCAGCACGTAGGCCAAGCCTCGAACCCGATCCTTCATGATGGCTTCCCGGTCGGCTCCAATGTGATGCTACGCCAGAAATTGTCGAGGATCGGTGATTTTCCCGGTCACGGCCGAGGCTGCCACCGTGTAAGGAGAGGCCAGGTACACCTGAGCGGACTTCGAGCCCATGCGCCCCGGGAAATTTCGATTGGTCGTGGAGATGCAGACCTCGCTCTTGTTGAGTCGGCCGAAGGTATCGGAAGGACCGCCCAGGCAGGCTGCGCAGGATGCCCCTTGAGCAATGACCGCGCCGGCGTTCTCAAAGATCTGCTGAAGCGACTCGCCGTCGAGGCGCTCAGTGGCCAGAGCCTTGGCCACCTCGGTGGTGGCCGGGACCACGAACGTATCCACCTTGACCTGTTTGCCCTTCAGGATCCTGGCAGCCGCCCTGAAATCGGTAATCTTCCCGCCCGTGCAGGACCCGATGTACGCCCGGTCCAGCGAGATATCCCGGCACCGGAACGCCGTGTCCCGATTGTCCGGCGAATGCGGCTTCGCCACGGTCGGCTCGATCTCGCGCGTCTTGTACACCCGCACGCTGTGGAATCGGGCACCCTGGCCGTTCACCACGATCTCGTAGGGCTTGGGAGTCTTGGATTTGACAAAGGCTTCGGTGACGGCGTCAGGCGCGATCACCCCGTTCTTCCCGCCGGCCTCGATCACCATGTTGCACAGCGTCATCCGCTCTTCGATACTCAGCGACATCACGCCATCGCCGGCAAACTCCATGGCACGGTAGGTCGCTCCATCGACCCCGATGTCGCCGATGATGTGCAGGATCAGATCCTTGGCCATCAGGTAGGGCGGCAGCGGCCCCTCGAAGATGAACCGCATCGTCTCCGGCACCTTGACCCAGAGCTTGCCGATGCCCAGGACCAGAGCCGCATCGGTGTTGCCGATGCCGGTGGCAAACTCCCCGAAGGCCCCCGCCGTGCAGGTGTGCGAATCGGTCCCGAACAGCACCTCCCCGGGCCGTGTGTGGCCTTCCTCCGGCAGCGCGATGTGGCACACTCCTTTGTAGCGAGGGGTGCCGACGTCATAGAAGTACGGTAACTGCTGCTCGGCGACGAACTGCCTGAGAAGGTCCACGTTGCGATGGGCGTGGAGATCGCGGGTAAAGATATAATGGTCCGGGATCACGACGACCTTCTCCCGATCCCACACCCGGGCGTCCTTCCCGAATTGCTTGTGAAAGATCTGAATGGTCCCCGGCCCGCAGACGTCATGGGTCATCAGGATGTCCACATCCACCCAGATGTTGTCTCCCGGCGAGACGTGGAACCTACCGGCGTGGCGCGCCAGGATCTGTTCGGTCATGGTCATACCCATGGGGGATGCTCCTTGCCCGGGCCGCTCAGAGTAGGCCGATCTTTTGGGACGGATCGGAGTTCTTCGAGGTCCAGTAGGCCAGCTTGTTCAGCGCGTTGAGATACGCCCTGGCTGAGGCCACGATGATATCCGTGTCGGCACCGTGCCCGGTCGCGGCCTTGCCGCTTTCCTCGATCCGCACCGACACTTCTCCCTGCGCGTCGGTTCCCCCCGTAATGGCTTTGACCGCGTAGCTCAGCAACCGGCTCTTGGTCTGGGTGATGGCGGCGATCGTGCGGTAGGCGGCATCCACCGGGCCGTCCCCCTTCCCGATTTCCTTCGCCAGCCGGCCGTCGATCTCCAGCTCCACCGTCGCCGTGGGCACCTTGTTCGTACCGCTCTCGATCTGCAGCGATTTGAGCACGAAGCGCTCCGGGATCTTGGCGATCTCTTCCGAGATGATGACCTCGAGATCCTCCTCGTAGATGTCCTTCTTCTGGTCGGCGAGCCGCTTGAACCGCTCGAAGGCGTGATTGAGCTCTTCGTCCGTGGGTCTGTACCCCAGCTCTTCCAGCCGCTGCCGGAAGGCATGGCGCCCCGACAGCTTGCCCATCACCAGCCTGCTCTGGACCAGGCCGATGGACTGCGGCTGCATGATCTCGTACGTACTCTTTTCCTTCAGTAACCCGTCCTGGTGGATGCCTGAGGTGTGGGCGAAGGCATTGGCCCCGACGATGGCCTTGTTCGGCTGCACCACCATGCCGGTCACCTTGCTGACCAGCCGGCTGGCTTTGGACAACTCCTCGGTCCGGATCCCGGTGTCGGCCTTGTAAAAATCCTTGCGTGTCCGGAGCCCCATCACGATTTCCTCCAGTGAGGCATTGCCGGCGCGCTCGCCGATCCCGTTGATGGTGCACTCGACCTGACCGGCTCCTTCCAGCACCGCCGCCAGCGAGTTGGCCACCGCCAGGCCCAGGTCGTTGTGGCAGTGGACCGAGATCACGGCGCGGTCACTGTTCGCCACCCGCTCGCGGATGCCGCGGATGAGCAGTCCAAATTCCTGGGGCGTGGCGTACCCGACCGTGTCCGGAATGTTCACCGTGGTTGCCCCCGCGCCGATCACCGCCTCCAGCACCTCGTAGAGATAGAGCGGATCTGAGCGGCTGGCGTCCATGGGAGAAAATTCCACGTCCTCCGTGTAGCCTCGCGCCCGCTGCACCATCTCGACCGCGCGCTTCAAGGCCTCCTCGCGGGTCATCCGAAACTGGTGCTTGAGATGGATATCCGATGTCGAAAGAAACGTATGGATCCTGATTTTTTGACCGCCTTTCAGCGCTTCCCACGCCCGGTCGATGTCTTCAGGCCTGGCGCGCGCCAGGCTGCAGATGACCGGCCCTTCCACTTCATGGGCGATACGCTTCACCGCCTCAAAATCGCCCGGCGAGCTGAAGGCGAACCCCGCTTCGATGATGTCCACCTCCAGCCGGGCCAGTTGCTTGGCGATCATCACTTTCTCCTCGACGTTCATGCTGGCCCCCGGAGACTGCTCGCCGTCACGCAAGGTGGTGTCAAAGATGCGGATCATTCGGGTGCTCATCCTGTCCTCCAAACAAAAAAGCCTTCCTCCCCTGGGACGAAGGCCGCCGCGCTCCGTGACGTAGTCCGCTATTCCTTCGTTTCGGACGCCGGCCGCTCCGGTACAGCCGCGCCACGCTTGCCGGCCTTCCCGAGCAAGACGAACGCCTTTTCGACCAGCCCGGAGAGCGCATACGCGGCAAAGACCACAAACAGCATCAACTGCGGCCAGGCCGCGATGAGCATCAGGGCCAAGATCGCCCAGACCAGATAGTCGAAGTGACGGCCGTCCCGGAACCGGAGGTCCTTGAAGCTGCGGTACTTGATCGTGCTGACCATCAGGAAGGCCAGGCTCAGAGTGATGATCAGGATCAGGACCGGCTTGACCTCCGCGCCCATTCTCAAAATATGGTGATCGAGCACGACCAAGGCGGCGATCACGCTGGCCGCGGCCGGAATGGGGAGACCGGTGAAATACTTCGACTCCGCGTGGCCGACCATGACGTTGTACCGGGCCAGGCGGAGCGCCCCGCAGGCCACGAACGCAAACATGACGGCTGATCCCAGCATACCATGCGCGCTCAAGGCCCACGAGTAGATCAGGAGTCCCGGCGCCAGACCAAACGACACGAGATCCGCCAAGGAGTCGTACTCGACGCCGAATTGACTGGTGCTGTTCATGAGGCGGGCAGATTTCCCGTCCAGCATGTCGAAGATCAGCGCAACCAGAATCGCTGTGGCCGCCGCGACGTAATTGGCATGGAACACCGCCAGGATCGAGAACAGCCCGCTAAACAGATTCCCGGTCGTGAGCAGATTGGGGATCAGATAGACGCCCCGCTTGCGTTTGGTTTCTTTCATGCTGGCAGCCCCTCCGTGCTCTCCGCCGCCCGCAGTTCGCCGATCAGCGTTTCGCCGCCCTTCACGTGATCTCCAACCGCGACGTGGAGGCGGGTGCCGAGCGGAAGAAAGGTATCAACCCGGGATCCGAAGCGAATCAAGCCGAAACGCTCCCCGCGGGCTACCGTTTCACCGGGTGTCACCCAGCAGACGATCCGCCGGGCGATCAACCCGGCCACCTGAACGCAGAGCACCGGGGCTCCCTTGAGGGTTCGGATCATCAATGCGTTCTGTTCGTTCCGGAGGCTCGCCTCCGGCCTGTTGGCGGCCACAAACCGACCGGGCTGGTACGAGACTCCCTCGACAGTCCCGTCGCACGGGATTCGGTTCACGTGCACATCGAGGATATTCAGAAAGATGCTGATCCGGAGCGCCCGATCTTTCAGAAACCGCGGCTCGTACTCCTGATCGATCGAGATGACCCGCCCGTCCCCCGGGGCCACCACCGCGTGCGGCGCGCAAGGGACGGTACGGCGCGGGTTCCGGAAAAACCAGGCTGCAAAGGCCGTAAGGCCGGCCAACAGCAGCGCCAGACCGGCCCAGCCGGCCAGCGCCGCCAGCCCGGCCGCGACGGCTCCCGCCGCCACGAACGGCAGCCCTTCCCTGACGATCGGTATGCCTGCTGCGCGATCCATTCAGTTCTTGCTGCGGTCAACCAGTTTGCCCTTCTTGAGCCACGGCATCATGGCCCGCAGCCGTGCGCCGACCTCTTCGATCGGATGCTGCTCCCCCTTGGCCAACAATGCATTATAAACCGGACGGTTGGCTTGGTTCTCGAGCACCCACTCGCGGGCGAACTCCCCGCTTTGAATCTCTTTGAGGATCTTCCGCATCTCCTGCCGGGTCTTGTCGGTGATGATCCGCGGGCCGCGCGTCACATCCCCGTACTTGGCGGTCGTGCTGATCGAGTAGCGCATGTTGGCGATCCCGCCCTCATAGATGAGATCCACGATCAGCTTCACCTCGTGCAAGCACTCGAAGTACGCCATCTCGGGCGAGTAGCCGGCATGGACCAGCGTCTCGTACCCGGCCTGAATCAACGCAGTGAGGCCCCCGCACAGGACCACCTGCTCTCCGAAGAGATCGGTCTCGGTCTCCTCCCTGAACGTCGTTTCGATGATGCCGGCCCGGCCGCCTCCAATGGCTACGGCGTACGCCAAGCCCAGCCGGTGCGTCTGGGAGCCGGGATCTTGATGCACAGCCAGCAACATCGGCACGCCGCTTCCCTTCGTGTACTCGGACCGGACGAGATGCCCCGGCCCCTTGGGTGCGACCATGAAGACGTTGATGGACGGAGCCGGCACGATCTGCCGGAAATGAATGTTGAACCCGTGGCCGAAGGCCAGGTACGCACCGTCGCGGAGGGAGGGAGCGATGTCGTTCCGGTAAATGGCGGCCTGCGCTTCATCCGGTGCGAGCAGCATGACCACGTCGGCGCTCTTGACCGCATCGGCGGTCGGCATCACCTTGAGGCCGCTCTGCTCCGCCTTCTTCCACGAGGCGCCCTCGCGAAGCCCGACCACCACGTTGACCCCGCTGTCCTTCAGGTTATGAGCGTGGGCGTGGCCCTGGCTTCCGTACCCGATGACCGCCACCTTCTTGTCTAGGATCTGCTGAATGTTGGCGTCCTGATCGTAATAGATCTTCATCGGCGACTCCTCTAAACCGGGCTATGGCAAGGGGCGATGGGCTCTTGGGCCTGCTATTCTTTGACGATCCGCCTCGGCTGGACCGTGGCAGGGCGGATCGGCTCCCGGGCGATCGCAACCCGACCGGTCCTCACCAGTTCTTTGATACCGAGCGGCTGCAGCAGGTTGATAATGGCCGAGATCTTCTTGGTGTCGCCCGTGACCTCGATGGTGTAAGTGGTGGGCGGCGATTCGATCACGTTGGCCCGAAAGATGTCCGCGATCCGCAGTGCCTC
>CAYZKG010000081.1:5270-12066 GCA_964478915.1 uncultured Nitrospira sp. | reverse complement strand
CCCCTACCCCTGTCAAGATACTCATGGCCGACGCATGACTTGACCGAGGCAGGGCCTCAGGAGGTTCGTGGGGCGACAGGGAAGCGTGAAAGGGGGCTTACCCTGGCGGAGACCCATGATTAGGCCACCGCGCCGCTGGGCGGGGCAGGAGACGGGTACGGCCACAGCCCCAGGTGGGTGAGGATTTTCTTGAAGAGTGTTACAGCTTGCCTGTGCGGAGCATGTCCAGGATCTGATCTATCCGCTGTGAGATTGTCACAGTTTGGTCGGCATTCCACTTCTGGAACTGCGCTTCGAGCGCCATATTCCTGCGAAGCTGCGCCTGAAACTCATGGTTGAGAAACCACCCCAACAGGGCCAAGCCGATGAGCTGGCTGACTCCCACGATGACAATGCTGACAAGTTCGACGCTCATGGGTTCACCTCCCCGTAAGTTTCGGCCTTTCCAAGATAGCAGACGACACCTCGCAGAACAAGCTCAACGGTTCCCCTTTATCACTCCCACAGAGAAAGAGTTAGGCTGCTGGAGCGTGCATCAGAGCCGTTTGGTGAGGTGATTAGGTGGTGGCAGCTTAGCTGGGCAGGTGTAAGAAAGGTTCACGAGAGCGCTTTGCGGATTTCGGCGACGGTCTTGGCATTCACACCGGCCGCCTCGCGCAGCTCCTCGTCGGTCGCCGCGGCAATTTTCTCCAGGCTGCCGAATTCGCGGAGCAGCCGGTTTCTTCTGATTTGGCCCACCCCGATGATCGGATCCAGCCGCGAGGCGACAAAGGCTTTCCCCCGCAGCCTGCGATGGTAGCTCACGGCAAACCGGTGCGCCTCGTCCCGAATGCGTTGCAGGAGGTGCATGGCCGGGGAGCCGGGCTTGAGGACGACCGCGCCTTTCCGGCCGGGCATGAAGATACGCTCCTCTTTGTCGTCCCTCGCCTTGGCCAGCCCGATAGCCGGGATTCCTTCGTGACCGGCCCGCCTCAGCGCATCGACCGCGGAGGCGAGCTGGCCCACGCCGCCGTCGATGACCACGAGGTCCGGCAGAGGCAGACTGTCCGTGGTTCGGCCTTGCTCACCACAGGCTTCGCGATACCGCCTGAGGACCACTTCGTGCATGCTCGCAAAGTCATCGACGCCGGCCACCGTCTTGATACGGAATTTCCGGTAGTCCGACTTTTTGGCCTGCCCTTCCTCCCAGACCACCATCGACGCCACGGACTGATCGCCCATCGTGTTCGAGATGTCGAACGCTTCGATCCGCCTCGGCGCCCGCTCGAGCCGCAGCAATCGCTGCAGCTCCTCCACCGCCTGGCGGTCCAGTTCCTTGTCGCGTAGGTGATCGGTCAGCGCCGCGGCGGCATTCTCCTCGGCCAGGAGCAGAAGTTGGTGCTTCGCTCCGCGCTCCGGCGCGACGATCCGGACCGTCTCGCCTTTTTTCTCGGACAGCCACGATTCGATCAACGCGGCCTCGGTCAACGGCGTGGGAACGAGCAGTTCCTTCGGCGGGAGCATCTGCTTGTTGTAGAACTGCTCGATGACCGACCGGACCAGCTCCTCATCGGGGGCGTCCGCCGTCTCCCAGAAGAAGTCCTTCCGCCCGATCAAGAGGCCGCCGCGCACGAACAGCAACTGCAGATCCACAGCGCCACGCTGGCGGGCCAGGCCGATCACGTCCTGATTCGTGAACGCGGTCTGGGCGACCCGCTGCTTCTCGAGCGTCCGTTCGATCTTGAAGATCCGATCGCGGAGCCGAGCGGCCTCCTCGAACTCCTCCCGCTCCGAAGCCGCCTGCATCTCGCCCCGCAGACCGTCGAGCAGCTCACGGTCCCGGCCTTCCAGGAACAACCGGACCTGCTTCACGATCTGATGGTACTCGTCACGAGTCTGGTTGCCGATGCACGGGGCCATGCAGCGCTTGATCTCGAACTCGATACAGGCGCGCTCGGCCTTCCCGTCGATATTGATCTTGCAGGTCGCCAGGGGAAAGACCTTCTTGATGACCTTGAGGGTCTCCCGCAACGCGCCTGCAGGCACGTAGGGGCCGTAGTAGAGCGAGCCGTCCTTCTGCACCTTCCGCACGATGGTCAAACGAGGGAAATCTTCTTTCACGGGCAAGCGAAGGTACGGGTAATTCTTGTCGTCCCGCAGGACGACGTTGAACCGCGGCCGGTGACGCTTGATGAGGTTGTTCTCCAGAATGAGCGCCTCCAGCTCGGAGCGCGTGATGAGGGTCTCGACGTCGGCCACCAGGCTCAGCATGAGCTGCGTCTTCGGCGTATGCTCGGCGCTCCGGTGAAAATAGGATGACACCCGGTCGGCCAGCACGGTGGCCTTGCCGATGTAGAGGACTTCCCCATGCCGGCCCTTCATGAGATAGACCCCGGGCTGCCGGGGCAGGTGCTCCAGCTTCGCCTGCAGGTCCGCGCTGAGATTGTCATCAGTCATTGGTCATTACGTCATTTGACGCTCTTAGACGATGGCTGTGACGGAGGGGGGGCGCTCAATCAATTCGATTTCGTAGCCGTCCGGCGCGTCAATGAAGATGAACCGGCTGCCGGAGGAGGTCGTGGTCGGGCCGTCGGTAATCTTGATCCGCTTGGCGTTCAACATGCGGATGGTCTCATCCAGATTGTCCACCTCGAAAGCCAGATGGACCAGGTCTTCCTGCACCTTGACCGGCCCGCTCGGCGGGAAGCTGCACAGCTCGATCAGTTCCTCGCTGTTCGGAACAGCCAGAAACGCCAGGTGGGAGCCGCGCGGTGAGGTCTTGCGCTCCACCACCTTCAGCCCCAACACCTCGGTGTAGAACGTGATCGTCTGGTCCATATCGCTCACGCGCATCCGGGTGTGCAACAGCTTGGTCACGGCCATGAGGCGCCTCTCCAGCGATGACGCCGCTTATTGTAAAGGATCGGGTTTGGAGCCGGCAACCCAAGCAGTCCGATGCTCCGTCTGGGCAGGTTGCAGGAACTTCCGTATTCCGGATAAGATGCCCACCGAACCAGGGAGCCTCTATGCCGGTCAAACCGACCTTCGACACCGCTCGCTCCACCCAGTTGATGAAGCAGTTCGAGGCCACGGCGATCGAAGCTGTGCGGCTGGCCGGCCGGATCCTGACCGACTGTGCCCGGACCGGCTTCGGCATCCGACACAAGCAGAAAGTGATCGATCTGGTCACGGACGCGGACCTGCGCTCCGAGCAGGCCGTCGTCGAGACGATCGCCAAAGCGTTCCCCACGCATCGGATCCTCGCCGAAGAAAAGGGATTACATACGGACCAGGAGTCTCCCTATACGTGGATCATCGATCCACTGGATGGCACCACCAACTTCGCCCACGGCTTCCCGGCTTACTGCGTCTCAATCGGGCTGGAACATCAAGACCGGACCATCCTGGGGGTCGTCCTGGACCCCACTCGCGACGAGCTGTTCCTGGCCCAGGACGGGGCCGGCGCCTCTCTCAACGGAGCGCCGTTACAGGTCTCCACCACGCCGACGATTGACGCGGCCCTACTCGTCACGGGGTTTGCCTACGATATCCGGGAGAGCGCCCGGAACAACCTCGGCCACTTCGCCCGATTCGCGCTGCGCGCCCAGGGCGTGCGCCGCACCGGCGCGGCCGCTCTGGACCTCTGCTACGTGGCAGCCGGACGATTCGACGGCTTTTGGGAGATGAAGCTGCATCCCTGGGACACCGCGGCCGGGGCGCTCATCGTGCAGGAAGCCGGCGGACGCGTGACGGACTTCAAGGGCGGTCCCTTCTCGAATTACCGGGATGAGATCGTGGCCAGCAACGGGCTGATCCACGACGCGATGGTGGGAGTTCTGCGAGAAAACCCGTTCGAATAACCTACGCCGCTCAACGGAACGATGATGGCAAGTGAGCCCACACCTCCCTCCGGCACGCCGCCCAGCGGCTCCGGTTCCCAGAGCAACGGGCCGGATGCCATTCCGGAGGTCGAGCTGTTGAAGGTCGTCGTAACTCGGGAAGGGCTCAAGGTCAGCGCACAGTGGGGCATCCACCCACAGATGAAAAAGGACCTGCGGCCCGAAGAATGGAAAGAGCTCAGTGACCTCATGGCCCGAATCACCAGCATCGTCGGCGACCGCTTCGCCCAGATCTTGTCCGACGCGGAACCCGATCAACCAGGCACCGCCTGAGCCCTGAAAGCGTCAATGGTCATCAGTCATTCGTCATTGGTAACGTCCTTGTCGCGGATCAAATCATTAACTGCGATCCAAGTGACGATTGACTCATGACGGTTCCTTCCCTATTGACGATTGACCATTGACCAATGACGCCTTTCGAAGGAGAGGAATGATGGAGACCTACTACCATCCGGGAGACTTGCCGAAATTTTCGGAGATGGAGAAAGGCAACAAGGAGTTGTGGGAGAAGTTCACGAGCTACTACAACGCCGTGTTTGCCGATGGCGCCTTGACCGCGAGGGAAAAGGCCTTGATCGCGCTGGGGGTGGCGCACGGGGTTCAGTGTCCCTACTGCATCGACGCCTACACGCAGGCCTGTCTGGAGAAAGGCTCGAGCATCGAGGAAATGACCGAGGCGGTCCACGTGGCCTGCGCCATCCGGGGCGGCGCCTCATTGGTGCACGGCGTGCAGATGCGAAATGTGGCGCAAAAACTTTCCATGTAGAACTGTCATTAGTCACTGGTCATCAGTCAATAGTTTCTGGCCGATGACAAATGACTTGTGACCGATGACGGTTCTGACGCTCCGTCCCAATGACTAATGACTATTGACCAATGACAATGTTGAGTCTGAGAGCGAGGGCGAATCCGCTGGCGGAGACCGCGGAGCAGTTGCGGATCCTGGACTCCACGATCGCCTGCCCCCTGTTTGAGTCGCGACTGCGCGATTGCGGCCTCGCCCCGCTCGCCGCCACCGGCATCACAGTGTTCCAGATCAACGTCGGCAAGCTGTGCAACCAGACGTGCCGACACTGCCACGTGGATGCCGGCCCGGATCGCAAGGAAATCATGAGCCGGGAGACCGCCCGACTCTGTATCGAGGTCCTGAAGCAGACCGACATCCCCACCGTGGATATCACCGGGGGAGCCCCGGAGCTGAATCCTCATTTTCGTTGGCTCGTGGAGCAAGCCCGCGCCTTGAATCGTCACGTGATGGACCGCTGCAACCTGAGCGTGCTGCTGCTGCCGACCCAGGCGGACCTCGGCGAATTCCTGGCCCGCCATCGGGTCGAGGTCGTGGCTTCCCTCCCGTATTTTCGAGCCAGTCAAACCGACGCGCAGCGGGGCGCAGGCGTGTTCGAAAAATCGCTCGCCGCCCTCAGGTTGCTGAACAGACTCGGGTACGGCGTGGAGGGAACCGGGCTCCTCGTGAACCTGGTGTGCAACCCGGTCGGAGCGTTCCTCCCGCCGAAGCAAGAGGCCATCGAGGTGCAGTTCCGGAAGGAGCTCCTGCGCCAGCACGGCGTCGTGTTCAACCGTCTCTACACGGTCACGAACATGCCGGTCAGCCGCTTCCTGGAATTCTTGATCGAGACGGGCAACTACGAGGGATACATGGCCCGGCTGGCCAATGCCTTCAACCCGGCGGCTGCTGCCGGGGTGATGTGTCGCTATACGCTATCGGTGGGATGGGACGGCACGCTCTACGATTGCGATTTCAACCAGATGCTCGACCTGCCGATCGGCTTCGGGGCCCCGCGCCATCTGCGCGATCTCGACGGGACCCGCCTCCAAGAGCTTCATACCCGACGGATCCTCACCGGCAACCACTGCTACGGCTGCGCGGCGGGATCGGGCTCGTCTTGCAGCGGCGCGCTGACCTAGCCAGAGCGTCAATAGTCGTTCGTGAGGAGAGATCTTTTCTGCTACACGAGTGACTGATGACCAATGACTAGTGACTCTTCAGGTAGCCGTTGGCCCGAAACCAACTCAACGCGTCCCGGATCGCGCCTTCAACCGGATTTCTGGGGTAGTCCAGCTCGCGGATCGCTTTTGAGCAGTCATACTGCTGCATGTGTCTCAGCGCTTCGACGAAAAAGGCCGGAACGGGTGGGGGTCTGCGGAAGACAGTCTTGAAGACCCACTCTCCGACCGCGGACCCGTACCGTGCCAGCGCGAAGGGGACCGGCACCAGCGGCGCCATGACCCCGGCGACGCGGGCAATCAGCGCGTTGAGCTGCTTCTGCGTGGTGTTCCAGTTCCCGAGGATATAGCGCTCCCCGTTGCGCCCTCGCTCCGCAGCGCGGATCATGCCTTCAGCCACATCGCGCACGTCGATCACGTTGATCGGACCATCAATGTAGGCCGGCATCTGGCGCCGCGCCACCATGAGGATTTGGGTCCCGCTGCTGGGCTTGCTGTCGTAGGGGCCGAAGAATGCCGTGGGATTCACCACGACCGCGGGGACGCCATCCTGGGCAGCCTTGAGGATCTCATCTTCCATCGCCGCTTTGGCCATGAGGTAGGGATTCTCCGTAAACAGCGGCGTGAAGGCACACTCTTCGTCGGCCAAGCGCCCGGGCGACGGGAACCCGATCGTGGTTAAGGCGCTGGCGAACACCAACCGTTCCACTGATGCCCGCCGGATGGCGTCCAGAACCTTTCGGGTCTCGCCTAGCGCGAGCGTGACAGCGGTCTTGGCCGGCAGCGTCTCGGTGGGGTAGTAGCCTGCCGCGTGATAGACAACCTGGACGCCATCACAGGCCCGCACCACCGATTCGGCGTCGTTGAGGTCCCCGCCGACGCGCTCGACGGGGAGACCCTGGAGCGTGAGTGCCGGGTGACCGGGACGGATGAAGGCCCGGACCTGATCGCCG
>CAYZKG010000081.1:0-5260 GCA_964478915.1 uncultured Nitrospira sp. | reverse complement strand
GGACGCCATCACAGGCCCGCACCAGCGAATCGGCATTATTCAGGTCCCCATTGACGCGCTTAAGCGGCAGCTCTCGAAGGGTCGGAGCTTTGCTCGCCGGTCGCACCAACGCGCGGACTTGGTGCCCTTTGGCGAGCAGGGCCCGAACGAGATTGGACCCAAGCTGCCCCGTCGCGCCAAGGACCAGGACCTTCATCGGATCATCACCGTAGCGTCGCGCGGAACGGCTCGAAGGCCCGATCTGCCTTGGCCGCCATGTAAAAATCGCTTTCGGTCAGCCCGTTGATCTTGTGCGTCCAGATCTCGACTTTGCACTTGCCCCAAGCCAGGTAAAGATCGGGGTGATGCCCTTCCTGCTCCGCGACGGTGCCGACCTTGTTGACGAAGTCCAACGCCTGGGCAAAGTCCTTGAACGTATAGAGCCGCTCCAGGTGGCCGTCCTTGTTGAGCTGCCAGCCGGAACCGAGCTGCTTCAGCATCTCTTGCGCCTTGGAGGCTTCCATCGGAGGCACGCCGCCGCGGCACGGCACGCATTTTTGATCAGCCAATCCCATGAGCCCCTCCTGAGTAATTCGTCAATCGTCATTCGTCATTGGCAAATCTTTTGACTGACGAGTGACCAATGACCAGTGACCATTTACGGTGTTGGAAGTATATTACGAGGGGACAACCCTGCACAACGTCAGTGGCTCCGCCAGCCCTCGCAGCGTCGGGGACCACTCCTCAACGACCGCCGCTTTCTCTTCGTTCAGCACGTCCCGGATGCGGGGGCCCTCGATCATCTCCTTCACGATCACCACATCACCGCCCCGGCTCTCGCGCAAGACCCGAGCTGCGAGATTCACCGTCCGCCCAAAGTAATCCAGACGCCCGTTCGCATTGATGGCGATCGCCGGGCCATGGTGCATGCCCAACTTGATGACGAAAGCCTGCGCCGTGGGAAACGTTTCGTTGAAACGGGCGATGTCGCGCTGAATGGCCAGCCCGCAACGCAGCGCGTCGGCGGGGGCGTAGAACACCGCCATGACCGCGTCGCCGATCGTCTTCACGACCGCCCCGTGGCAGCGCGCGACGCGCTCCTTCAAAAACTCAAAGTGCCGACGGACCTGCCCGTAAGCCGGCGCGTCTCCGGTGAGTTCATACAGCCGCGTCGATTCCTTCAGGTCGCTGAACAGGACGGTCACCGACTCGACACCGATCTCCTGGCCGGGGGCCAGCACCTCGGAGCCGAAGAGGTCCCGGAACTCCTGGAGCGCGGCCACCTCAGCCGCCGTCACAGCGCCATCATCCCACCGCACCCGCTCCAGAACCGCCGCAATGGGTCGGGCGGAGCGGTTGAGCCAACGCACTTCGACCGTTCCGGGAGCGAACCGCGACTCGTTCGACGCCCATCCTTCGGCTCCATAGGCCAGCGCGAGCGCGCCGGACCCCTCCCCGAACTCCGCAGGCAGCAGCGGCACGCTGTGGTTCACCAGCAGCGCGCGCACCCGATAGGCTTCGTGCCGGAGGGGGACGGAGACGCTGCGCTCCTCGTTCGGGCGGAGGAGATGCTGCACCAGAATGTGAGGCGCGCTATAGGGCCCGCCGAAGCAATAGACTGCGTCCTGGACCGCTCGAATGGCCGGGTGGATCCGAAACCGAAGCTCCACATAGCGATCCAGGTTGGCTTGATAGTCGATGCCGCAGGTGTCGCAATGAAAGTGCCGCGTGACTTGAGCGAGCGTGCCGGCCTCGCCTTTCGGTACGCGGCAGTTGGGACACATCAATTCCCAAAGGAGATTGACCAGTCCCGCGCGGGTTCCGTGCAGGAAGACGCGGAGCGTCTCGTACCGGTCCGCTGTCCAGCGGTCTGCCAGCGCATAGGGCTGCATGCGGACCAGATCGTCATCCCCCGCCTCGACCAGATAGCGGGCCAGCAATCCGACGACGCGGCTGTCCAGTGAGGAGACCTGTTTCAGCCGGGCCAGCCGCTGTCTCAGGACGACCTGATCGATCCGCCCACCGCCCCATGGGCGAGGGGAGACCGTCGAAAGGGAATCAAGGCGTACCGCGAGGGGCTGAGGGGCATAGTTTCGATAGTTTCGAATGACCTTCTGGCAGTACTCCCGGGTCCGCTCCAGAGCCTTGCGGCCCACCAAGGGCACCACGACATAGCCCAGCAGCGTGCGCGGCGTCAGATCCGCATAGAGTGTCACGCGCGAGCCGTGTCCAGCCGGCTCGACCTCCACGCCGCCACGGAAGCGGGCCAGCGGGCCCTTCGTATAATCCCGCTGGACGCTGTAGCTGTGTCCCCGGACCCATTCGAAGGGATACTCGACCCAGCTCGCCGGCAGAACGCCCAGCAAGCGAGCGTTGACCCTTCGTCCCAACTCCTGCGAGTCAGCAGGATCCAACTGGACGGGAGGCAGGCCGACTGCTCGGTTCAGCTTGTCGGTGTGGGCGAGGGTGTCCCAGACCGTGGAGACCGGCGCATCGATCTCCCATTCCTCAGTCAGTCGGCGCGGCGAAAACGGCATCCTCACTATTCCCTTTCACTCTCCTTCGTCAGGAGCGCCGCCGGTCTTCGCCAGGTCTTCCATCTTGATCTTCTCGGGACTGAACTTCGCCGCCGCCTTGCTCATGCGATCCATCACGTCGTCGAAGCTCAGCGGCTCGGCCTCCTTGGGCCGGAACCGGATAGGATTGATGCGCGCCACCACGAAGCTCTTGAGGTACGGACTCGTCATCCCCCGGGCCTTAAGCGCCTCGACCTTCTGGACGACGAGGTCATCCAGGTCCAGCAGCGCCCGTGCGCGGGCCTGCCGAATGGTGAGCCCGTCGCGGAGCGGTTTCTCCAGGAACTGGTCCGTCCGCTTCAGGACCGGGTGATAGGCCCCGCCGCTGAACCGGGGCCGCGCTTCATAGCAGATGCCGAGCGTGACCAACGCCGGCTCTTCGAACTCCAGCGCGAAGGTCTCCTCGGTCGCATCGTCCAGCCGCGCCAGCTCCTTGTACATCCGGATGACTTCCAGCGCCTTTTCCCGCAAGTTATGGGCCTTCTCCGTGTTCAGCGCCAGGATCTGATAGGCCGCGGCTTCCTCCGGCACGACGATCGCCGTAACGCTCTTGGCGCCCAGGGTCTTCATCGCGGAGAGCCGATGGTGCCCGTTCGGTGTCCAGTACTTGGCCTCGGCGCCCTTCGGCGCCCGCACCACGATAATCGGGTCCAGAAAGCGGCCCAGCTTCCCGATCACCGTTTCCAATTTCCGAACGTGCGCGTCCGACAGATTGCGCTGGTAGGGCGTCGGCTCGACCAGGTCGATCGGCAGCGCCGCCATGGCAACCCACTTGCCGCCGTAGGGCTCACGGTAGATCGCCAGGACCTTCCCGCCGTCCTCCTCGATCACCCGGTGCAGGGTCGCCACCTCGCCCGGTGGCGCCGCGGCCTGCAGCTCCGTCGCCGCCAGGCCGACCGCGGTGCCAGCCGGCCTCCGCCGCCGCTTGGCGCCCTTCGGCAACGGCGGCTTTTTCGCTTTCTTCTCCGCCATAGTCTGCTATCGTAGGGAATTCCTATGGCAAAAGAAAGCCCCGCGAGGAAGGTCCTCCGCATCGGGCATCGCGGCGCCTGCGGCCACGCCCCGGAGAACACGCTGGCCTCGATCGAGCAAGCCATCGCGCTGGGCTGCGCCCTCACCGAGGTGGATATCCGGCGGGCCGCTGATGGGTATCTCGTGTTGCTGCATGACGAACGCGTGGACCGGACCACCAAGGGGAAAGGACTCGTCGCCGAGACGAACCTGGAGGACCTACGGAAACTGGACGCTGGAGCCGGCCAGCGGATTCCGACGCTGGAGGAGGCGCTTCAGACGGCGAACGGCCGCATTGGGCTGATCCTGGAGCTCACAACCCAAGGCTTGGCCTATGATGTCTGCGGGACCGTTCGCGCTAGCCGCTTCACCGGCGCGATCATCTATGCCTCCTTCCTGCATGACGAATTGCAGCACATCCGCCGGATCGAACCGGGCGCCCGCACGATGGCGCTGTTCAAACGGCTGCCGAAGAATCCCGCCGCCAAAGCCACCGGACTTCAGGCCACCTATGTCGGCCTCCGATTCGACAAGGCCACCAAAGCGCTCGTGAACGCTCTCCACAAGGCACGCCTGCAGGTGTTCGCGTACACCGTCAACAAACCGAAAGACATTCAGCGGGCCAGGGCTCTGGGCGTGGACGGGATCGTGTCGGATTGGCCGGAGCGGGTGTAGGTTGGCCTTTACTCTCCTCACCGGTGGTGATATGGTGTAAGCACATTGAATCACCAAAGGGAGGCCGCGATGGTTAAACGACTCACCAAACATGGCAACAGCTTGGCCCTCGTAATCGACAGGGGTGTGCTGGACTTGCTGGAGATTGATGCCGACACGCCGCTAAACATCAGGACCGACGGCAAATGTCTGATCATCGCCCCCGTCCAGGACGAGGCGAGACAAAAGAAGTTTCGCGCAGCGCTGGAGGAAGGCAACCGCCGCTATGGGAGAATGCTCAAGCGATTGGCGGACTAAGTGAGGACTCCTCGCTTTCTCTTACTGGACGAGCTCCTCCAGATCCATGCCGATCAGATTGAGCGGTACGGCGGGAGTCCGGGCGTCCGCGATGCGGATTTACTCAGCTCAGCTATTGGCATGGCCGAAGCTGGGTTTGGAGACCAGTACCTGCACAGCGACCTCTTTGAGATGGCAGCGGCCTATCTGTTTCATATCGTCCAGAACCATCCCTTTCTGGACGGAAATAAACGCGTCGGCGCTATGGCAGCTTTCACCTTTCTGAAGCTAAATGGTCTTACCCTTAAAGCAAACGAATCACAATTTGAGGCTCTCATCCTCGCAGTTGCGCAGGGCAAGAAGGGAAAGGCTGAAATCACCGAATTCTTTCGAAAGCATGCCAAGCAATAATCCCGGAACCTAGGAACTTTGGTGGCTTCACGGTCGGCAGTCACGCCGGACCCAGTGGCGAAGGACTCGGGCCGCATCGAATGTCAGCTCATACTCCACGCACCAGAACTCATCCACTGGCAGCATCATGGCCATGCTGACGCCCGTGTAACGATAGACCCGGACGGTGCCGCCGTCTTCCAATGCGCGCTCGACTGCCGGCTCTCCGAATTCCGTTGCAACCTCCTCCATGGTGACGTGATTGATCCCCCGCTGGAGATACGTCACCTGCCGCGTTGTCAGGAGCCCACAGCTCAACAGCGCGGGCACGACGATCAGCAGCCAGACCCACA
>CAYZKG010000080.1:3134-12814 GCA_964478915.1 uncultured Nitrospira sp. | reverse complement strand
CCGCCGACGATGTACGGCGTCGCCCGCGCGGAGTTCTTTCAGACCGATGCCGCGATCAATCAGGGGAACTCGGGCGGTCCCATGTTCAACATGAAGGGAGAGGTGATCGGCATCGTCAGCCACATCATCTCCAAATCCGGCGGTTTCGAGGGACTGGGGTTCGTCGTCACCTCGGAGATGGCGCGCGGGCTGCTGATGGACAAGAACCGGTTCTGGAGCGGCGTTGAAGGCTATCTCCTGTCCGGCGACCTCGCCAAGATCTTCAATCTGCCGCAACAGGCCGGCGTGCTGGTCCAGCGGGTGTCGGCCCGGTCTCCCGCCGCGCGGATCGGGCTCCGTCCCGGCACGATGGCGGCAGTGATCGAGGGCCAGCCGTTGATCGTCGGCGGGGACATCGTGCTCGAGGTTCAGGGCGTCCCGGTCATCAGTGACGGCGCCTTCTACTCGGTCATCCGGGACCGACTGGGCCAGCTTCGATCCGGCGACGAAGTCACGGTCACCGTCCTTCGCGGCGGAGAGAAAGTGGAGCTCAAGATGAAGATGCCGTGAGCCGCTCGGCGAGACCGTCCACATGACCCAACGCCAGTTCTTCGCCGTTTGCTTCTTTGCCGGCCTGCTGCTGCTGCTCTATCACCTGCTCATCATCTTCCGACCGTTCTTCCTTCCGGTACTTTGGGCGGTGATCCTTGCTCACTTGACCTTCCCCGTCCACAGTCGGCTGACCGCGCTGGTCCGTGCGCGCGAAGCGATCTCGGCCGGATTGCTCACCCTGGCGGTCATGGCCCTGGGCGTGCTGCCCGTCGTCGCGCTCACCTTCGTCTTGGTGAGGGAGGCGCGGCTCGCCTATAGCGCTCTCAATACCTGGATCGAATCCGGTGGCTTGCAACGCCTCCCGGAAACCCTCTCCGCACTTCCCTTCGGCGCCCAGCTTCAGGAATTGCTCGGCTCGTTCGTAGTCACTCAGGGCAATTTCGAAGGATTCTTGTTACAGGCGGCCAAAATGATGAGCGGTTTCCTGATCAATGAGCTGGCAGGCTTCGCCCAGAACGCGCTCCTGCTGGCCGTGGATTTCCTGGTCATGATCATGACGTTGTTTTTCTTTTTCAAAGATGGCAGACGCCTGGTTCAGGGACTCTACGACATCATCCCGCTGGAAGAGGCCCACAAGGCAAGGATCGTGACGCGCCTGGATCAGATGACCCGAGCGGTGGTCAAAGGCATGGTGGTGACCGCCATCGTGCAGGGTCTGTTGGCAGGCGTGGCTTACACCTTTCTCCAGGTGCCGTTCCCTGTGTTCTTGATGGCGCTGACGACGCTGCTGGCCCCGCTGCCGTTCGGCGGGACGGCCGTGGTCTGGGTGCCGGTCACGCTCTACCTCTACTGGGTCGGCCCGATGTGGAAAGCGGTGGCTATGCTGGCGTGGGGCATCGGAGTCGTCACGATGGTGGACAACTTCCTGAGACCCTGGCTGATCGGGAGGGGAGCGCAGCTTCCGGTGCTGTTCCTCTTCTTCAGCATTCTCGGGGGGCTCGCAGCCTACGGCATGATCGGGATATTCCTGGGCCCCATCCTGCTCGGAATCTTTCTCACCGGAATCCAGATCTACCGGGAAGCATACCAGTATCCGGCCGAGCCAGCTCCTCCGGCCACGCCTTCCCATTGAGAGGCGGTCGTCGCCGCGGCCTCGATCACCTGAGCGATTTGGGGGTCGCCCCGGTAGACGAACAGGCAATGGCCGTCCAACATCGTGCCCTGGCATCCGAGGCAGGAGTTGAAAAGCCAGGCTACCCAGAAGAGCGCGTTGCAGTTCGTGCTTGTACTGGGCGGAGTCAGCCTCTTCGCCGACATCACCTACGAAGGCGCCCGGAGCATCACCGGCCCGTTCCTGGCCGTCCTGGGCGCCAGCGGCACCGTCGTGGGGATAGTGGCCGGATTCGGCGAGTTCGTCGGCTACGGCCTCCGTCTGGTCTCCGGCTACGTGAGCGATCGAACCGGGTATTACTGGGGGATCACGTTGGTGGGCTATGGCTTGACCTTGGCGGCGATCCCGCTGTTGGCCTTGGCCGGCCGCTGGGAGGTTGCCGCGGCGCTTTTGATCGCCGAGCGTATGGGCAAGGCGATTCGCACACCCGTTCGCGACGCGATGCTCTCTCATGCCACGAACCAGATCGGCCGCGGCTGGGGATTCGGGCTGCACGAGGCCATGGACCAGATCGGCGCGCTGCTCGGACCCCTCGTCGTCGCGGCTGTCCTGTACTTGGAGGGGAGTTACCGGACCAGCTTCGGGCTCCTGGCTGTCCCGGCCCTAATGGCCTTCAGCTTGCTGCTGGCCGCGCGATCCGTTCATCCGACACCGGAACAGTTCGAGGTCAAAGTCCCGGTGCTGCAGGGCACGGGGTTTCGGCAGGTCTTCTGGATCTATCTCGCTGCAGTCTGTCTGATCGCGGCCGGCTACGCCGATTTTCCCTTGATCGCCTACCACTTCAAGAAGGCCGCGGTGGTGCCGGATAACATGATCCCGATGTGTTACGCGATGGCGATGGGCGTGGACGGGCTCGCCGCCCTGATCTTCGGCCGCCTGTTTGACCGGCTGGGACTTTCAGTCCTGATCGCGGCGGCGCTGATCTCGTCGCTCTTCGCGCCCTTGGTGTTTCTGGGAGGATTGTCCTTCGCGGTGGCCGGGATGGTCGTCTGGGGGATCGGGATGGGCGCGCAGGAGACAGTGATGAAAGCCGCGGTGGTTGAGATGGTGGCAAGGGAGCGGCGCGGTTCAGCCTACGGGATGTTCCACATGGGATTTGGTCTCTTCTGGTTCCTCGGCAGCGCCGTGATGGGCTGGCTCTACGACATCTCGCTTCCCTCCCTCGTCGTCTTTTCGGTGGCCATCCAGTTGGCCGCCATTCCCTTCTTCCTCCTCGCCGCCCGCAAATCCTAATCCCAAACCTCTGTCTCCTTACGCCTGACGCTTCACGCCTCACGCCTCTCTTGTAGAGGATTGCCGAGAATCGTGAGCAAGCCCTCCCGGATCGTGACGCGTGCGCCCAGAAACAGCTCAGCCAGCCATGCGTTCGTGGCGACATGCTCGGTGACTTCCGGGATTCGCACGCGACTTTCACCGTCCGCAAGCGCAGCGAATGGGATCAGCTGATCGGCGGTGTGGCGGTCCGCCGTGGCGCCGGTACCGAGGTCTCGCAAAAGCTGTCGTGCCACCGTCCGGCCGATGGCCTCGGACGTTCGCCCGCGGGCGCCGGCTTGATCGGCCCCCAACCTGGCGTCGCTTGCCAGATCGGCGAACAGGGCAAGGGCCGCGCCTGGCTGGGCCGCCGACGTATCGCTGATGACCTCGATCTCCGGGACGTATCCCGCCTGCTCCAGAACGCGACGAGCTGCCGCCGCCATCCGTTCTCCCACGCAACGCTCTTCCAGATGCGAGGCCAGGGCCCGCCCCCAAATCCGGATGACCGCGCCCGAGCGGTCCAGCACCACGGGACGCAGGCCGTGCCAGGCAGGTGTCACGGTGAGATGCAGGACTCCGTCCCCTTGCGGCACATATCCGGGACGCCCCATGCTGATCTCGGCCGCCACCCCCATGCGCCGTAGGAGCGGCAAGACTACGTGCTGAACATGGTAGAAAGACGGCGCAAAATCCTGAAACATCCCGCCGCGCACCACCACTCTCGTGACGTCGGTGCCGAACGCCAGGACCGGCAGGATGGCCAGCGCCAGCATCATGGTCGATCCGGCCGAGCCGATATTCCAGTCGTACTCCGGCTTCACAGCCAGTGCCCCCGGACGAAAGATAAATTCCTGCGAGCCCGGCGCGGCGCCTTCCACCGTGCCATTGGCCACTTCGCGGATCGCCTCGATCACTCGGAGGTGCTGCGGCCGCAGGCCGGGATGAGGCCGTTTCACCCGGGCGTTGATGACACGGATCGGTTGTCCCGTGAGTGCGGCAAACGCGACAGACTGCCGGACGATCGTCCCGCTTCCCGAGTATTGGGAGCCGTCGATCGTAATCACCGAATCCTCTCTTTGTTCCTCGGCTCACAGGAGGATCGCGGCTCGTTCCAGGCGCTTGCCAGGGCATAACAGGTGAGGGGCGTCACGCCGGTCTCGTTGGTGTGCGGCCTGAAGTGCTTGGCGACCCCCTGGAACATCACCTCCCCCGTCTCCGCACTGACCCCGCGTACCGCGACGGTGGCTTCCTGCATGGTGCCGGACGCTCCGAAGGTCCAGGTCTCCCGGGACTGGATGGAGACGTCCACGAAAACCACTGTCTCTGCTTCGACCCGCTTGGCCAGTTCCCGTAATTGGGCTTCATCCTGGGGGGTGTGCGTGACGCCGCCAGGTTCATCCCTGAAGATCTCCTCCGCGATCGTGAGACCGCGATGCTTGAGCCAGATGCTGGCCTCCTCGGCCGCGCTGACATCCCCTCCCCAGACCACCGCACGGCTGTTGAGCCGTGGGAGGGTTTTGTGGGAGCCCTCCGCGACCGGATAGGTCCCGCACCCGGCTAGAACTGTGAGCCACAACAGGCTCGCCACAACGGTGAGAGGCATAAGTGCCGCCCATTGTATCAAAAGCCGTGAGGCATGAGGTGTATTGCTTGGCGCAGCGCTGTCACGTACCATGTAGGAACTGATTCAGGGGATCATTGCATCATTGACGCACTGCAATGAACAAATGAGTCAATCACTGAATGGAACAATGTGCGGAGCATGACGCCGAAGGACGCGCATAGCGCCTGCGAGCCACTGGCGCAATTGAAGGACCCCACGGCCATGGTGGTGTTCGGCGCGGATGGGGACTTGACCAAGCGGAAGCTCGTCCCGTCCTTGTACAACCTTGCGAAAAGCGGTGTGTTGCCCAAGGAGTTCGCCTTCGTGGGCCTAGCGATCACCGAGATGGATGACGAGCGGTTCCGCGAGAAGCTGAGCCAGGACATTCAGGAGTTTACAACGGCCCCGGTTGACCAGGAGGTCTGGGACCGGCTGGTCGAGCGTTTCTATTACGTGCCGGGCGATTTCAAGGACCCTCGGGTCTATCGACAGCTCTACGCCGTCCTGGAGAAGGTGGACAAGCACCACGACACCGGCGGCAACTACGTGCACTACCTGGCGTGCGCTCCCCAGTTCTTCGCCGAGATTATCCGTCAACTGGGCGCAGCCGGCCTCACCGTCGAAGAGCACGGCCGGTGGCGGCGGGTGGTGATCGAGAAGCCGTTCGGCCACGATCTGGCGTCCGCGCGAGCCCTCAACCATGAGATCCGGGAAATCTTGAAGGAAAGCCAGATCTACCGGATCGATCACTACCTGGGTAAAGAGACCGTACAGAACATCCTGGTGTTCCGGTTCGCCAACGGCATCTTCGAGCCGATCTGGAATCGGCGGTACATCGACCACGTGCAGATCACCGTGGCCGAGAGTATCGGCGTCGAGCACCGGGGCGGCTACTATGAAGGAGCCGGCGCGCTGCGGGACATGGTTCCCAATCACCTCCTGCAGCTCGTGTCCTTCATTGCCATGGAGCCGCCGAACTCGTTTGACGCCGATGCGGTGCGCGATGAGAAAGCCAAGGTCCTGCGGGGCATTCAGCCCATGCACTCGCTGGAAGTGCTGCGGAACACCGTGTCGGGCCAGTATGCGGAAGGCACGGTCGGCGGTAAGTCGGTTCCCGCCTACCGCTCGGAGCCGCGCGTCGCGCCCGACTCCGGCACGGAAACCTTCCTGGCCTTGAAGCTGTTCATCGACAGCTGGCGCTGGGCCGATGTTCCATTCTATCTGCGCACAGGAAAACGGTTGCCCAAGCGCGCCACCGAGATCGTCATCCAGTTCAAGCGCGCGCCGCTCATGCTCTTCCGGAAAACCCACGTGGAGCGTCTCGCCCCCAATCTCCTGGTGATTCGCATCCAGCCCGATGAAGGCATTAACCTCTGTTTCGGGGCCAAGATCCCGGGACCCTCGGTGCGCGTGGGAACGGTGGAGATGGATTTTCAGTATGCGAAGTACTTCGGGAGCGCTCCGAGCACCGGCTACGAGACGCTCCTCCACGATTGCATGGCGGGCGATCTGACTCTCTTCCAGCGGGCCGACACGGTGGAGCTCGGCTGGAGCGTGGTGGCGCCGATCCAGGAGGTCTGGAAAGCCTTGCCGCCACCCAGCTTTCCGAATTACGCCGCCGGAACCTGGGGGCCGAAGGAAGCGGATGAACTGCTCGAGCGGGACGGGCGCCGGTGGGCAAGGATCGACTGAGATGAAGCGCCTGGCCGGGAAAGTCGCGATCATCACCGGCAGCAGCAGCGGAATCGGAAAGGCGATCGCCCTGACATTTGCCAAGGAAGGCGCCCGTGTGGTCATCGCCGCGCGCCGGCAAGCTCTCTGCGAGCAGGTCGCCAAGCAGATCCGCGATCAAGACGGTGATGCACTGGTGATCCCGACCGACGTCACCGACGAGGCGCAGGTGGAGCGGCTCATCGCCGAGACCGTCCGGCAGCTCGGACGTCTCGATATCCTGGTCAACAACGCCGGGATCGGCGGCGGGGGACGGATCGCAGAGACCGAGACCGACGTCTTTGATCGCGTCATCGAGACCAATCTCCGCGGCACGTTTCTGTGCGCCCGTGCCGGCTTCCGGCAGATGATGAAAAACGGCGGCGGGATCATCATCAATGTGTCGAGCGTGGCCGGTGTCGATGCCTGGGCCGGAACCGGCGTCTACAGCGCTTCCAAATACGGCATCATGGGTTTGACGAAAGCATTGGCTGACGAAGGCCGGCCTTACAAGATCAAGGCTACAGCAATCTGTCCGGGAAGCGTGGCGGATTCCTTAGTCGACGCGCCACCTGAAGAGATCATGCGCAGCGAGCGGATCAGCCCCTTCGACATCGCCGAGACCTGTCTCTACCTCGCGACTCTCGGGCCTCATGCTGTTGTGCATCAGATCATCGTCGATCGCCTGGGCGCCGACTGGTGAAAGACCGTGAGGCATGAGGCGTAAGGCGATAGGAACTTGCTGCGTAAGACTGTTGCAACCTATAGCCCCGTGCCCCTAGCCTCATGCCTATTTCGACGAACTATTTATTGATCGGCGCCGGTCTCGCTTCGAGTCAGGCTGCCAAGCAGCTCAGGGAAAAGGATCCTGACAGCCCCATCATGCTGGTCGGCGACGAACCGCATGTGCCCTACGATCGTCCTCCGCTGTCTAAAGAATTCCTCCGTGGAGAGAAACCCCAAGCCCAGCTGCTTTTCGATCCCGAACAGTATTTCCTCGATCACCGGATCTCGCTAAAGCTTGGCAGAGCGGTTCAGAGACTGGACAGTCGCGCCAAGACCGCTACGCTGGCCACCGGCGAGACCATCACGTTTGAGAAGGCCTTGATCGCGACGGGAGGCCGGCCGGTTCTGCTGACGGCCGCCCGCAACGTCCCGCGGGTCCACTACCTGCGAACGATCGAAGATGCGGCCGCCATCGCCGCCCACGCGGCACCGGGGACTCGAGCGGTGATCATCGGCGCTGGCTTCATTGGTCTCGAAGTCGCTGCTTCCCTGACCCAGCGAGGCGTTCAGGTCACCGTGGTCGAGGTTGGCTCGCATATCTGGCCCCGGTTCACCGACGCGACGCTGGCCGGATACTTCCAGAGCTATTGCGCCCAGAAAGGCATCGTCTTTCACACCAACGACACGGTCGTGGACCTGCGTCCTCAACAGAGCGGGAGCTCGGTGATCACACGATCCGGTAAGACGTTGCCCTGCGATTTCGCCTGCGTCGGAGTGGGGATCGTGCCGAACGCGGAACTGGCGGTGGAGGCCGGCCTGCTGGTGGAGAACGGGGTCGTCGTCAACGAATACCTCCAGACATCACACCCCGACATCTATGCCGCGGGCGACGTCGCTAGCTATCCGGACCCTTATTCCGGCAAACGCCGCCGGGTCGAGCATTGGGGTCATGCCGAGTACTGCGGACAAATCGCCGGACAGAACATGGCAGGCGCCCTGGTTCCGTACGACCTTCTCACCTATGTGTGGTCCGACATCTTTGACTTGCACCTGGAGTTTGCCGGTGACGAGTCCGAGCACGATCAGATCCTGATACGCGGCCGGTTCGAGGACAAGTCATTTATCGTGCTGTATCTCAAGAATCACCGATTGCGGGCCTACTTCGCGATCAACACCAAGGCGAAGGAATTTCCCGCTCTCCAACGCCTGATCAAGCAGCGAACCGACCTGTCCGGGAAGGATACGCAACTCCAGGACCCGGCGGTCCCGCTCAAGTCGCTCGGCTAAGCAGCGTGAGACGCCCCTTACGCCGGGGACCCGTTGCCGGGACCCATTGCACTCTTCAGAGCAACGGGTGCCCCTTACGCCTAACGTGTCTTGGGCCATGCCAAACTGGTTGTCCGCTGCCTTGCTGATCGCCCTGCCCTGTTTCTTGGCGCTTGCCGCCTATGATTCGATCGCCATCCTGGTGCTGAAGCGCGGGGAAGGTCTCGTACCGGCTCATGACCTGATGCAGGGACTGGTGCTGGACCTTGATCTGGTTCTGGTCTATGCCGTTACCGTTACCCCGCGCGTCCTGAAGACCGTCGCGGACTATCCCGCCCGCGCCCGGCGCCTGTGTCTCATCATGCTGGGCCTGGGCCTGGCCTGGTACGAAGTGATCTGCGCGGCTGCGACCCGAATCCTCGCTGCCCCGCCGGACCTGTCGGTCACGGTGGTGGTCTTGTTCGTGATCCCGATCATCGTGGCCCCGTGGTACGTGCAGTGGCTCAGAACGAAGATCAGTGACTGATCACTCGTCACGGTGTGGTGGGGGCGGAGGAGATGACGACGTCCGACTCGGCTACCCATCCGGTGCGGTCAGGAGCGAATCGGATCTGATAGAGCCACTGATTCTGGAGACGCTGGCGCTCCAAGACGATACCGGTCTCGGCAGGGCCGGCTCCGCTGGGAAGGAGATCGCTGCCCGGAGTGGCATAGACTGCGGCTCCAGGCTTGATGTGGACCGGCATGCCCGGAGCAAGCCCGGTGATAGCCGATGTCTTGAGGGGAGGGATCGGGCGAACAGCCCGGACAGTCGTTGAACCGAGCGCCATCGCGAATGTCGCCGCGATGCCGGAGATGAAGACGATGATCATGGGCCACACGGAGCTGATGACCGGGTTGTACCGCGCAGGGATGGGAAGGATGGTGTGCGATTGCGAAAACAGGGCATTCACCCGCTCCAGGGGGCTGCTGGTCTGTGGCCGCTGCGGCCGCTCGTCCAGCTTCACGTATCTGACGCTCCGTGTCGAGCGGTTGACCACGAACACCCTGAGATTGTTGCTTTGGGGATCGATCGGGAAGACAAAAAATCCGATCCGCCTGGGATCGTACCCCATCGTGGTCCCCAGAAGCACCTCGCCGTCCGTGAAGGTCACTTCCACCTTGCGGCCAGCCGGCCGCTCGCCCTCTGCGACGAACCGGCGGTCGGTATACTTCGGGTTGCCTTCAAAATCGCGCACGAAAAAGATGGCTTTGAGCTCGTTGGCCTGAACCTGGATCGCGTCGCCGGTCGGACCGGCTGCTGCGGGAAAGATGTCGATCTGGGGGCTATCGGGGTTGAAATTGAAGGTGTAGCCCTTGAGGAGACGATTGTCCGGGTATCGGACGACGACCTTTACGCGTTCCATCGGTTCCGCTCAC
>CAYZKG010000080.1:0-3034 GCA_964478915.1 uncultured Nitrospira sp. | reverse complement strand
ACGATTGTCCGGGTATCGGACGACGACCTTTACGCGTTCCATCGGTTCCGCTCACCGCAGTGCGTACCTGGGTAACGCCCAAGCCATCCAGCTTAGCTCCAAACGCGGTATTGGCCCTAGTCTACGTCGTTCCCCCAAGGAGTCAAGGACTTGGCTCCTCTTTCGGCGCGCTCAGGACGAGCCAAAACGATGGGCTGCGACCTTTATGCGGGCCGGGATTACGTCGGCTGGTTGGATGGGTTGGCGAGAATGGGACGTTGAAGATGCCGCCCCTACAAGGACGAGCCAAAGATTTAAGAAGAACAGCTCACCACGATGTGTTTACCCCAGTCAGGCGGGGGCGAAGCGTACTGTTCCATTGCCGGCTGTTCGGCATAGGGAGCCCGCAGCAGGCTCAGCACACGATCGATCTCGGAGAAGTCGCGCTGGTTAGAGGCTTGGTCGATGGCAGTCTGGGCCAGATAGTTCCGCAACACGTATTTCGGATTGACCTGACTCATCACGGCCTTCCGCTCGGAGTCGAGGCTGCCCTCGGCTCGCAGTCGCTCCCGGTATTGAGCTGCCCAGGCATCGAATGCCTCACGGTCGGCAAAGAAGCCGCGGAGGCGATCGTTCGCGGCCTCCGCTCCTGACTGAAACTCCCCGAGCGCCCGAAAGAAGTTGGTGTAGTCCACATGGCTGGAGTGCAACAGGGCCAGCAGATCCGTCACGAGGGTCCCGTCGTGAGTATGGCGCTCCCGCAGCCCGAGCTTGGCGCGCATCAGGTCGGTATAGTGGCGGGTGAGTGTGGACTCATACGCACCCAGAGCAGCTTTCAGCTCTTCCTGCGGCGCCAAGGGCAGCAGCGCCTGGGCCAGGCAACTCAGATTCCACAGACCGATGTAGGGCTGCTTGTCGAAGGCGTAGCGGCCGTGGTGGTCGGAATGGTTGCAAATGAGGCCGGGCTCGTAGTCATCAAGGAACCCGAACGGGCCGTAGTCCAGCGTCAGGCCCAGGACCGACATGTTGTCGGTGTTCATCACTCCATGGGCGAAGCCGACGGCCTGCCACTTGGCCATCAGCTCGGCCGTCCGGGTGACCACCTCGCCGAACATCCTCGCATATCGGTCCTGCAGGCCCGTGAGATCCCGAAAGTGCTGCTCGATCACGTAGTCCGCGAGGCGTGCGAGGTGTTCATGCTGGCGCCGATAGTAGAACACCTCGAAGGAGCCGAACCGTACGTGCGTCGGGGCCATACGCACCAGCATCGCGCCGGTCTCCACTGTCTCGCGATACACCTTCTCCTCGCTGCCGATGACGCACAACGCCCGGGTGGTGGGGATACCGAGACCGTGTATGGCCTCGCTGCACAGGTATTCCCGGATCGCGGATCGCAGCACCGCACGCCCGTCCCCGTCGCGGGAGTATGGGGTCAGGCCGGCTCCCTTGAGATGCAAATCCCATTTCTCCCTGGAGGAATTCCGTACTTCGCCGAGCAGGATTGCGCGACCATCGCCGAGCTGCGAGACGTACACTCCGAACTGGTGCCCGGAATACAGCATGGCGAGCGGCTCGCTTCCCGGCAGGAGCCTCGCGCCGCTGAAATAGTCGACGAACTCAGGACGCGCGGCTTCATCGGGGTCCAGTTCGATCAGCGCCGCCGCGTCCGGATTGAAGCTGACCACATAAGGATTGGGAAATGCTGTGGGGGCGAGGCGGGAATAAAAGGTCTCCGGTAAGCGCGCGTAGGTGTTGTCGAACTCCAGTTCTTCGAGCTTTCGCAGTCTCCGCATGCTTCCATGATGACACGGGCTGCACTGAGGCTTCAACCACATCCAGTACGACCTACGGCGGTATAATCATGGGGCTGGAGGTCGCTTCATGTCCTTGGTCTCACGCCCGCAGTTCTGGATGCTGCTTGTCGGGGTGACCGCATCCTCGATCGCCCTGCTGGCTCTTGGTCGAACGAGTGCAACACCCTGCGCCGCCACACCGCTCCAGACGGAAGGCCCGTTTTATCCTCCCCCCTCTCAGCTCATGGCCCAGGTGGACAAGGACAACGACCTGACGCGCCTGGCCGGAAGAGCGGCCCATGCCAAAGGTCAAGTGATTTATATCGTGGGGCAGGTCAGGGACGAAGCATGCCGTCCGATCGAAGGAGCCGTGGTGGAGATCTGGCAGGCCGGCGCCAGCGGCCGGTACAGCCATCCCCGGGACCGCAATCCCGCCCCGCTCGATCCCGACTTCCAGTTCTGGGGAAAGACGGCGACAGACAGTAACGGCCGCTACCAGTTCAAGACCGTGATTCCCGGGCAGTACCCGGCGGGGCCTCGCTGGACCCGGCCGTCACACATCCACTTCAAAGTCCAGCGGTCAGGGTTTCGGGAACTGACGACCCAGATGTACTTCGAGGGGGATCCCTACCAAGATCAGGACCCGATCTTCCTGAGGGTCCCGGCCGCAGAGCGCGGGCGCGTGATCGTCAGGCCGGAAACTCCTCCTCCCGGATTTGAGCCCGATTCCCGGCTCTGCCGCTTCGACCTGACCCTCAAGGGGCAGTAGCTGGTCGTTCTCATTCGTCATGCGTAACAGTTGGAAGCCTCCCCTCCCCTCTTCGCGCCGTCAAGGAATGAGGGCATGTCCTACATCATCAAGAATTCTCGGAAAGGCGCACAGCAAGGCATCGTGCCGACATTCTGCTAAAGAAGGCCTGACAGGGAGGCTCGAGCTGCCCCGATACTGCGCGCGTCCACCGAGCACCGCCCTTTCCGCCCCCTGAGAAGCAGCACCTGATCCTTCTAAGAAGGCATGACAGGATGGTGAGCGGCATCGCCGGAGGGGCGGGGACCCGTCGAGGGTTGGCCGGGAAGGAAAGCGGAAACTGACTGAAGCACCGCGGTTACTATACCGCGGCTGAAGGAATTTCTGAAGGATTCCGCCCGGCCAACCCCGAAAGGGTCGCACCGGGAGGCGCCAGCCGCGAACATCCTGTCATGCCTTCACTTCCACCCCTTTCCAGAACGCCACGTATCCCGTGATCTTCTGCGCCTCCTTC
>CAYZKG010000079.1:11865-12973 GCA_964478915.1 uncultured Nitrospira sp. | reverse complement strand
TCTCCGGCGTGACCATCCATCAACGTGGCGGTCTGGCCCTGGGCATGTTCAACGGTCGAGGTATCACGTTGCGGAAGCTTCGAGTCAACGGCCCTGTGTTCGTCCAGCAGGTTCAGGGAGCCCGGATTGACAGCAGTGTGATCGGCGGCAGCGAGACCACCGGCATCTCCCTGGCTGATTCCGAAGCCGTGCTGGTCGGGAACGTCATTCATGACAACGATCATGGAATCACGGTGACGGGACGATCCGATGTCCGGCTGGAGCGAAACGTCATCACCCGGAGCCTCTTTGAGGGAGTGGTGGTCATGGACCACGCCCGCGCCGTCCTCATCAGCAACACGATCGTCAAAAACGGAGGGGGCGCGGCCTTTCAGGGAAGCTGTGTCGGGGAGGTGACCGGGAACATCGTGAGCTTCAACCGGCGGGGGTTCCTGGTGGATCCATCCAGCCGAGTCCGCTTCGCGTACAATGCGCTCCATAATGCCGAGGGCAACTACCTCAGACCGGGTCCGTCACCGATCCCCGCTCCAGAGCTCCGGGCGCCTTCGGATGTCGTGGGAGATCCTCGATTTGTGAATCCCGACCGTGACGACTTCCATCTGCGTCCGGATACCCCGCTGGTGGAGCTGGGCGGCTTTTCGTATCTCGGGGCGCTGGCGCCGCTCGCCTCCCCCTGATTGCCGTTTCCGTCACCAACCCCCGGCCACCCGTCGAGCCCGATCAAGATCCCGGGCTCGCGCACCCACGCGATGTTTCTAGAACCCTATGGAAAACAAAGAGGATCAGAGCGAGAGGCAATTCGCTTCTCAGCCGCTGTTCGTGTGGTATGATGAGTGCGTTAGATCGCCGGAGACTTCGATGGCTAGCTACCGCTCAGAGCTTGAAAAGATGGAGCCGGAGGGAATTCCTTCCCTTGAGAACTTGGAAGTGGGGAAACCGATCGGAGCCATTCTCCCGATGTCTGAGCACGCTCAAGTGGCTTTGCGGGACAGCATCGAACTCATCGACTTTCTGATGAATCAGGACAGCGTCATTTGGAACTGAGGCTCATCGAGACAGGTTCTCCTACCTGAAGAGTAACAGGCCATGAACAGAGCTAGCGTCTGGA
>CAYZKG010000079.1:0-11765 GCA_964478915.1 uncultured Nitrospira sp. | reverse complement strand
GATTCGGGAACGGCTCAAAACCAGCCAGAAACAGCTCGAGAAGGAAAAGGCGGCGCTGGAGACGGAAGCGAGCATCCGCGAGAAATCCCAGGCGCAGAGCGAAGAGACCAAGCGCCGCCTCAGAGACCTCATGCAGGAGATCCAGGGACTTCTGGATCAGCTAGAACAGTCTTCGAAGTAATGCCCCCGGTAGCGGGCCGCCTTCATCGCTCCGCGCCGACCGGCGGCAGATTGATCCCCACCTTCTCCATGCCCATGATAATGGTCAACGCTGAGGGCGCGTGCTGTACGATTTCTTTCTGGACCTCGATGCGACGGAGGTCCACGAACTCGGGCGCGCTGAGCCCGAGGTGCTCACGGTACGCCCGATCCGCGATGCCGCGCTGCCTCTCCGCCTTTTCCCGGGCCTCTTCCGCCTTCTGAAACTCGACCATCGTGATCTTCCGCTGCTCCTGAATAATGGTCTGGGCGGTCTGCTCGAGCACGCCCTTCGGGGGCAAAATGCTCCCGATCACGACCCGGTTCAGTCGCACCGGAATATTCTGTTTCTCAACGAGCTTGGTTCGCACCATCTGGAAGATGGCATCCTGCAGCTTGGCGCGGGTCGCGGGATCAGTGGTGAGCTGGAACAAGGGATAGCGCTGAACCTCCTCCCGGACAAAGGTCCGGAAGGCCTCCTTGACGTTGTTGAGGTACCAGTTTGGACCGAACCGGGTGACCAATTCCGGCGACCGTCCCTCCATCACATTGGCGATCAAGAAGGCGTCGAACGAAACCGGCGCGTTCTCTGCCGAGATGATATCGAAGTGCTCAGAATACTGAACCGGCCGGACATCGACGTCGACCACCTCGGTGGTCGGGGCGACCCAAACGCGGCCAGTCGTTGCAGGAATCGCGTCAACTCCGCCATGGCCGAAAAAGAATGGTTTCTCGACCAGCACCCCCTCATGACCGGCGTCAACCGCCACCATGACACAGCCCGAGGTCGCGAGCATCAGCCAGACCGCCCCCAGCATTGTTGCGAATCGTCTGTCTGTCATGACTCCCTCCCGGTTTTAGGACGGCCCACACAGTGGCCACCCTGAAGGTTGTGAAACAACGCTCCACCCTGGTGAACTACGGACCGAAGAAGCGGACGGATTTCTGATACAGAGAATGAGGCTGGCGCACATGGCAGTGGGCACCTACGAAGCCACATTGGGGGTGGGAATGCGTGCACAACATCCCCCTGAACCCGACAAGCAGCGAGACTGCTCGGACTAGCAAGGATATTATAACCAGCGAGGAGCCTGGGATAGTAGGGAGGGTGCCGGCCTGCCCCCCCCACGGTTACATGATGCCGGCCTGCTGCTGCAGCCAGCGCACGTACTGGGTGATCTGGTCGACTTCTTCCAGGGTCACCCCTTCGATCTTCGGCATGTCTCCGAACTGCCAGTGGTGGGCACGAACGCCATTGGCCGCGGCCCGCTGGAATGCCGCATCACCGTGGTGGCTCGGCTCGTAGATCTTGTGGACGAGAGGAGGGCCTTGGGCCGTTCCGGTCGCACCAGGTCCGTGACAACGGGCGCAGTTCGCGTTGAACTTTGCCTCGCCGGATGCGAATGCCGCCGGCGCCGGTGGCGTGCCCTTCTGAGCAGAGCCTGCGGGGCGGTCTCCTTGGCCATTGCCGCATCCGGCCAGGAGCACCAGAACGATGACTCCCATGCCGAGATTTCGTGGCATAGCCCTCCTATCCGCGGTCATCCCTCTTTGCCTTTCTGACCGCTTCCCCCCAGTTGCTCTTGCAACATCCGTTTGACGTGCTTGGCGTTCAGATAGCGGTAGACCCTGACCGAAATCGGGATGAGGATGATCAGAGCGATGGTCAGGTACATGAAAAATTCTTCCGGCGACACCTTATTTCCCCTTACCTCTCAACCTCACGGATGGCGTTCCGTCCGGAGAGCCATCGCTGTTTCCCTCATAAAGATCAGCCGCGGTAGTGATAGGGCGGAGCGACTTCGCCGGAGAAGCGAGGCGCCCACCGAGGCTCCGCCGACAAGGAAAACGGAAACTGACTGACGCACTGCGGTCTCACGACCGCAGTGGAAGGAATTTCCCGAAGGCTGCCGGTCGGCGGAGCCCGAAAGGGCCGCTTCGGGAGGCGCGGAAGCGACGGCCCTATCGCACCGCAGATTATTGCTGATCGCGATCTGCATATCGAATCGGATCGGCGACACCCGCGGCCCGAAACCCTTCGCGCCGAATCTGGCAGCTGTCGCAGCGTCCGCACGCGATCCCGTCCGGTCCGGGATCGTAACAACTATGCGTCAAATGGAACGGGACGCCGAGCGATGCTCCCAGCCGGATGATCTCGGCCTTCGTCATGCGCTGAAGCGGCGCCCGGATCTCGATGGATTGCCCGCTCACGCCGGCTCTCGTGCCCAGCCGCGCCAGGCGCTCGAATGCCTGAAGAAATTCCGGGCGACAATCGGGATATCCGGAATAATCTACGATGTTGGCGCCAATATAGATGTACGGGGCCTCGAGGCATTCGGCATAGGCCAGGGCGAGCGATAAGAAGATCGTGTTTCGCGCCGGCACGTAGGTTGCCGGGATTCCTTTCTGCCGTTCCGCCGCCGGCCGGTCTTTCGGGACTTCTTGGTTGGCCGTGAGCGCGGACCCCCCGATGGCTCTGAGATCTACTTCCAGAACAAGATGGCCAGCCGCCTCCAATGCCTGAGCCAACTGCCGTGCCCGCTGCATTTCAATCTCGTGGCGCTGTCCGTAGGCCACAGTCAGCAAAAAGATCGAACAGCCGTCCTGTTTCGCGAGCGCGGCCGTGACCGCGGAATCCAATCCGCCGCTCGCCAGAACCACCGCGTTCATCGCTTCTTCAGCCCTCCGGCCAGAGTGGACAAAACCGCTCTTGTCCAGGAGGTCACCTCAAGCTTACGGGAACCTGTGACCACGTGGTGATTGGTGAGGATGACAACCGATCGATGATGTCGTAGGAAACGGCGAGGCTGGTGATGTTGACCACTCCCGGCGCGACCTGCCGGTAGATGTCAACGGCGCTTCTAAAAACGCTCCTCTTCCTTCTCGATCCTCTCGAGCAGTTCCTGTCGCGACTGGCATTGCACGCAGAGCTTCGCGAACGGCACCACTGCCAGACGTTTCTCTCCGATCTCCGTGCCGCATTCCGCGCAGTACCCGTACGTGCCTTCGGACAACCTTGCCAGGGCCTCATCGATCATCTGTCGCTTGCGATTCTGCATTTCCAGGAGCGAGATGCCCAGCTCCCGTTCGACGTCCATCAGCGCCTGATCGCCGACATCCATCGCAGCCTCCAGCCGGCGCTGCTGCTCTTCAGTGAGGGAATGCCCGAGCGAGCCCCCGATCTCCTTCAAGACCTCCTGGCGCTTTTCCCTCAGCATCCGGTGCAGGGTGGCCCGGCGCTTGGCCCCGTTGGACTTTGCCGACTTGCTCGCTTGCCCGTTCAGGGAAGCCGGCCTGGGTTTGCTCGCCAGAGAGCGGGAGACCACTTTGGTCCTGGCAGGACGGGAATTTCCGCGGACCTTTACGGATTTTTTCGGTTTCGACGGCTGCTTGGTTCGGGCTTTCATTTTGCCGGCCATCGTTGCTCCTCAAGGTCAACGGTGTACGCGAAGGTCGGTATTCATAACACGGTGATCGGAGGTTTGACAAGTCCCTGAAGTTACCCGAGGGAGTGATGCGGCGCGATGGCTCTGGCGGAGTACGGAAGTGGGAGGGTCAATAGGTGATGACGGAGTGGATCTCGCAGCTATCCATCTTGGCCCGGCCGCCTAAGCCGACCAGCTCGATCAAGAACACCGTGGCCACGATTTCACCGCCAAGCTGGCGAATGAGATGGACGGTCGCCGCCGCGGTTCCGCCTGTCGCGAGGAGATCGTCGACGATCAGGACCCGCTCGCCCATGGCGATGGCATCACGGTGGATCGCCAGGGAGCTGGAACCATACTCGAGGTTGTATTTGACCTCGAAAATGTCGGCCGGCAATTTGCCGGCTTTCCGGACCGGCACAAATCCCGCCCCCAACTGGTACGCCAGCGGCCCCCCAAGGATAAACCCGCGGGACTCGATGCTAACCACCTTGTCGATGCGTCTGTCGCGATACTTTTCGGCCAGGTCATCAAGAATGGCCCTGAAAGCCCGGCCATTTTTCAGTAGCGTGGTGATGTCGTAGAAAAGGATGCCCGGTTTGGGGAAGTCCGGAACTTCGCGGATGAGCGATTTGTAGTCCATGCGCTGCCCCTCTGTCTCTTCGCGTCTTCGGGACGAAAGCTCCTCAGTACCAGATCCGGAAATCATGCTCCCGGCCGGTCGGGGATTCCCAACGCACTTCGACGTTCTCCACGCGGGCGGCCGGTGGCCCCGCCCGGAGCCTTTCGACGTACGATTCGATGACCGGCGCCGGACCTTCGACTTCCACTTCGACTCGACCGTCAGCGAGGTTTCTCACCCCGCCGCACAGGCCTGCACGGACCGCCGCGTCCTGGGCGAAGGCACGGAACGCCACGCCTTGCACGCGACCGCTGACCCACACGTGGGCCCTCCTGCATTCCTTCGTTTGCATGGCTCATTCTGTACCTCAAGAGAGCATAACCGGGCTGTTCGCTCGGCGCTCACCGGCTTCAAATCCTCTGCCGACCATTCCATCTGCGATGGAGTGGTCGGGGCGAGAGGATTTGGTCTTCGCTGCCAGGCTGCGCCTGCAGCTCCGACCCGGCCGGCTCGCTGACGGGTTAGCCATGGCCTTTTCCTCGCTATTCGCTCGGCGCTCACCGGCTTCAAATCCTCTGCCGACCATTCCATCTGCGATGGAGTGGTCGGGGCGAGAGGATTTGAACCTCCGACACCCGCGTCCCGAACGCGGTGCGCTACCGGGCTGCGCTACGCCCCGATCCTTCCTCCTCAAGCAGACAGCGGTTCAAACGGCAGGCGGTGTGCCTCAGCGACGCCCCTGTGGGTCACCCTTCCATCGGCCACATTGACGCCGCGGGCCAGAGCCGGATCGAGCTGGAGCGCTCGTTTGAGCCCGGCTTCGGCCATGCGGACTATAAAAGGAAGCGTGGCATTGGTCAAGGCAAAAGTCGCCGTCCGAGGCACAATCCCCGGCATGTTCGGCACGCAATAGTGAACGACGCCGTCCACCGTGTACACCGGGTTCGAATGGCTCGTAGGCCGTGTGGTCTCGACGCAGCCTCCCTGGTCCACCGCCACGTCCACGATGACGGAGCCGGGTCTCATGCGCGACACGATCTGGCGCGACACCAGCACGGGAGCCTTGGCGCCGGGCACGAGCACCGCTCCGATCACCAAGTCCGCCTGTTCCACTTCCCGGTCGATCCAGGGCTGATTCGCCGCCAGGGTCCTCACCCGGCCGCGGTAGAGCTCGTCGAGGTGGCGCAGACGGTCCAGGTCGAGGTTGAAGACGGTCACCCGCGCTCCCATGCCGACCGCGATCCGGGTGGCCGAGCTGCCGACTACGCCGGCGCCGAGCACCACCACGTTTGCCGGGTCCACGCCGGGTACGCCGCCCAGCAATACGCCGCGTCCGCCTTGCGATCGTTCCAGATACCGAGCCCCGATCTGGACCGACATGCGGCCGGCGATCTCGCTCATGGGAATCAACATCGGCCGGGCGCCGCCGGTCCGCTCGGTCGTCTCGTAGGCGATCGCGGTCTCCCGCGCCTCCATCAAGGCTCTGGTGAGCTCCCGGGAGACGGCCAGATGCAGGTACGTGAACAACGTCTGTCCGGGGCGAAACAAACCATACTCGGGTGGCAACGGCTCCTTGACCTTCACAACGAGCTCGGCTGCCTCGAACACGTCGGCCTTGGAGTCCGCCAGCGTGGCGCCCGCCTTCCGGTACTCTTCGTCGGCAAACCCGCTGCCTTCGCCGGCCGCCCGCTCCACCCAGACGGAATGGCCGGCTCCGCAAAGCGCGCGCACGCCGTCCGGCGTCATGCTGACCCGGAACTCCTGGTCCATGATTTCCTTCGGCACGCCGATGATCATCGCGGTTCCTTCTCCGATCCTGCGGCTTCTTATACTAACACACCACCGGGATCGTGGCCGAACGGATCGCGTCGTGCGTAGCGAGCGTGCCTGTCTGGTCCTGGTCCGGACTTGCTGGACAGCCTGTAAATGCGCAGTGTAAGATGATGTCCTCGTTCGGGGAGGGGCGTATGCGCTGTGATGCCTGTGCCACTGATCAGGGCCCGCTCATGAAGGTTTCTCTAGGGAAGGACTTCTTCGGCCGTCCCTATGATCGGCTCTCACCGGCGTTTGATCTGAACCCGAAATGGTACTGTGGCCCTTGCTCGATGCAGAAGAGTCTCCAGCGGGACTTCCGGGACATCAAGATGGAATACGAAAAGCTCCTCGCCGGGGTGCCATCGGCCATCTCGGACGGCGAACAGTTGCAGCGCGCGCAGCTCCGGCTCCGGGAAATCGCCGCCCTCCTCTCAGGGGCGATGTCGCCGGCTCGTATGATCGAGCCTGGGGACGTCACGGCGCTCCTCGATCGGCTGCAGGGAGGCCAGCAGGCGCAGGCACCGCCCCCCTGGCCCCCGTCTTGAACGGCTCGGGACTCGGATGTCGGTCTTCAAGCATCACATTTTCGTCTGCGTCAATCAACGGCCGAAGGGCGATCCACGAGGGTGTTGCGCCGACAGCGGCTCGGAGCGGCTTCAGGCGTTCTTCAAACAGGAGGTCGAGCGGCTCGGCCTGAAGGGGACGGTGCGCGCGAACAAGGCCGGGTGCCTCGATCATTGCGAATATGGTCCGAGCGTGGTGATCTACCCGGAGGGAGTCTGGTACTGGGTCGGCTCGGAGTCGGATGTCACGGAGATTATGGAGCGGCATGTCGTCAAAGGAGAGATCGTGGAACGGTTGTTGATGCCCGGCCACGAAGCCCCGGAGAAAGGTTCGGGCTAAGGACATAGATATGGCTGTCGAAGAAAAGTGGAAGGCCAATCAGGACAAGGTCGCGTTCATGAAGCGCTTCCCGGGCTTGACGACGAGCTGGCAGGAGACCATTGGCAAAACCGTAGAGGCGGTCGCCCCGCTTCCATCGAAAGCCGGAGCCGCGGTGGTGGTCTTCTCGGATGGATCGTTTGTCGTCGCTCCGCCTGTGGCGCCGGAACCGTGGGAATTGACCGAAGGGCTCGGGGCGGCGCGGGGATATCTCGAACCGACGCACGCCGCGGCCTTTGCCGAATACGATCGGTTAGTGCGGAAGGATCAAGAGGCGCTCCGGGCCGCCCGGCTGGAGAAAATCCTCGGCGCGATCCAAAACAACCTGGGGGAGATCCCCGAGCTCAAGGACCGCCTGCGCCGGCTGGTTGACCAATGGAAATGACACAACCCAGCTTTGCCGAGCCAAAATGTGACAGTTGGCTTCGACCTTTGTGCGGCCTGGGATCCCGAGGCATATGAACTAGGTGGCGAGTATGGGTGCCGAGACCGCCGGCGCGATAAGGACGAGCCAAAACGATGAATATGCTGGAGATGTTCGCCAAGGCCCTGTTTGAGGGGGTCAAGCCTATGATGGTCACCCGCGATCACCTCGTCCGTCACCCCGACCGGTGTACCCACAACGCCGTATGCATCCCCGTGTGTCCGACCGGCGCATGGCTCTCCACCCCGCCCTTCAAGTTTGACTCCTCGCGCTGCCTGGAGAGTTGCCGCCTGTGTCTCGATGCCTGCCCTTCTCAGGCGATCTATGCGGTGTTCCGCAAGGGCGACAAGCTCCTCACGCCGCAATCCAAATAGCTTACCGTATGCGTTTGCGCGCGTGGCCGAAGTACGCCGTCGCAACGTACCCGCACGCCCCGGTCAAAGTCGTCAGCGCCAGAATGCGATAGACCTGCTTTCTGGGGATTTTCACCGTCACTGTCGGGTCCAGCAGCTGGGATGATGCGGCCACTCGCTCCAGGGTGTGCACCGCGAACAGAATCGGCCACATGCACGCGAGGCGGAGGCGGACCTCACGCCGGGGTATGGCCAGCGTGTAGAGCCATCCTTGGTCGAGATGGTCCAAGGCCAGAGCGACGAGTTGGAGCAGAACCGGTCGGAAGGACGGCAACGTATCGGACTTGAGCAGGTCCTGGGGGGCGAGGCCCGCCTGGTGGAGGAGCACGTGGGGGATATAGCAGCGTCCCTTTCGCAAGTCATGGGGGAGGTCTTTCAACACGTTCGTCAGCTGTAACCCTTTCCCGAACCGCACGCCGATCGCAGCCATGCGCTCGGTGCCCCAATGGGCCAGCGCGGGCACGTGGGCTTGCGTCAGGCGCGTCCAGAACTCCCCGACGCAGCCGGCGACGTAATACATGTACCGGTCCAGGTCGTCCATGGTCTGCAGGGCGGTCAGGTCATGCGCGGAGTCACCCCGGAACACCGTGAGGTCCATCTCCATCCCTTTAGTCAGAGTGCCCATGAGCCGGCGGATCCGGTCGCGATCCTCCTGGGCGAACCGGCGGTACAGATGGAAGCAATCCTCCAGTCGCTCGAGCAGCAAGCGCTCGGCCGGTTCACCCTGATGCGGCAGGACCTCTCGTTGCAGCGCCGCGATCCGGCTCTCATCGATCTCGTCCGAGGCAAACTGGCCCTGGAACTGCTTGAGCAACACCAGGCGCCGGCTCCGCTCAATCACGTCGGTGTCGGCGATCGTATCGGCCGCCCGCGCGAACAGGTAGGAGACCCCGACCTGGTCGCGGACCGACTGCGGGACCACCTGGAGTGTCAAGTAGAAAGAACGGGAGACCCGCTTGAGGAGGGGGTGAAGAAGCCAGTCCTGACTGGAGGCGTCCGAGTGGTGAGTCACTCCCGAACTTCTAACCGGCCTTCCATCCCTTTTTCCCGGTGACTGGCGAAGAACAGCAGCTTCTTGTCGCAGTAAAACGTGTACGTGCCGGGTTTGGAGGGGGTGAACCGGACGGTCTTGGTCTTTCCAGCGCCCACGTCCTCTTCCACCGCCAGGCCGGCGCTCGGCTCCTTTAGGATGAAGTTATGCGGCGTGAGCAAGGTGACGCTGGTCAAGGCCATTTCAACCGGCTTTCCGGCTCGCACCACAAAGTGGTTGGGGGTGTAGGAGTAGCTATCCATCGTGACGGCCGCGCGCTGCACGCCGTCAGCATCAGGTTCCAGGATCTTCGCGTCCTCGGCCATGCCGGCCGCCGGCTGCAGCAAAAGGAGGGCGATGAGGAGGGCAGAATGTCGAGGCCGTTGCACGGAGTCCTTCTAGCAGAAGCCGTCGATTCCGTCAATCGCTCGCAGGCTCGGGGCACGAGGCAACGGGCGATGGAGATGTTTTTCATCATTCTTCATTGTATAATTGTGGCGGTGGAAATGATCGCGCCATTCCGGCCATCACTGTAAGGAGGAACCGCATGAAGTGGCTCAAAGGGATAGTGTTGCTGCTGATCGCCAATGTGCTGATTTTCGTGACGCTGTCCATTACGTTTCACGTCCTCGTCAACTATGTCCTCCCGGCCTTCGGCATGGACGTCCGGGGGGTCGTCAACCAGGAAGATCTCGTCTGGGCCTTGGTCATCGGATTCGGCGGGGCATTCATCAGCTTGGCCATGTCCAAGCAAATGGCCAGGGCCATGCTCGACTGCTATCAGATCACCAAGCCGCAGAACCACGCCGAACAGGTGATTTACCAGACTGTGCAGGAGACCGCCCAACGGCTGCGGATCAGTATGCCGGAGGTCTGGGTCTATGAGTCTCCGGATCCCAACGCCTTTGCCACCGGCCCTACGAAAAACAACTCGATGGTCGCCGTGTCCACCGGCCTCCTGGCCAACCTGAACGAGCAGGAAGTGCGGGCGGTGCTGGCCCATGAGATGGGCCATGTGTACAACGGAGACATGTTCACCACCACCGTTCTCGCCGGCCTGATGAACACCTTTGTGTACTTCATCAGCCGCTGGGTGTATCGGAATCTGGCGGAGCGGAACGAAGCTCTGGCGTTCGGGGTGTACATCGGGCTCCAGGTCTTGCTGTCCTTCCTAGCGATGATCCCGATCACCTGGTTCTCTCGCCGGCGGGAGTACGGGGCGGACGCGTTTTCAGCCAAAGTCTATGGGCGGGACGCCATGATCTCGGCCCTGCAGGCCATTGACCGGTGGGTGAAGCGGGCGGAGATCCGGTACACGACGCAGGATCCGCTCGCAACCATGAAGATCTCGGGGAAATCCAGCGGTGTCCTGCGCTTGTTCGCGACGCACCCGACGATCGAGGAGCGCGTGGCGGCGCTGCAAAGATTCGCGTGATGCCAGGTGACAGGTGAAGACTGAAGCGGTCGCGCTGGCTGTGGGACTGGCGCTGGCCGTTGCGGCAGCGTGCAGCCCCGGCTATAGCGCGGCCGGCGAACTCAGGGCCCAGGAACCGGTTCCTCAAGCTTTCTTAATAAAGCTGATGTGCTGCCGGTATTCCTGAATGGCGGCAGCCAAGGCATTTGTCCCGAGCGGAATGTTGGCTTCCAGCGTGTCTTCAACCACCTGATCGTCGATGACGACCTCGTAGCGATCCTGGACATTGGTCAACACCGCGCCCTTGGTGACTTGCCTCGGCAGGAACACCTCTTTCCAGACTTCCTTCTCCACCAGGCAGACATCCTTGAATCGCTCGTAGAGCAACGCCAGCTTCTCGGGATCCGTCTCTTTCATCGAGCTCCTCCAGCAACCCATGGCTCCGCCGGGCCACGGTACGCCAGGCGTGATGTCCGAATGGCGGACGCGGTGCTCAGTTCTTGGCGGGAGTGGCAGAAGAAGACACTGGCTGGTCAGCGATCTTGAACCGCATGGTGCCGACTTGGTTGACCGCGTGAATCTGTTGTCCCTCAGGCGTGATGAAAATCTTCACGAGGTAATTCCCTTTGGGCCAGTCCGTGGCTGGCTTGCGCAGCTCCAGGAACCCGTACCGTTCATGGCCCGGCACCGCCAAGGTATCCTTTCCCAAGGGGGTATCAGAAATATTACCCTTCTCGTCTTCCAGGAACCAGAGCGCGCTGAACTGAGCCGGATCCTCCAGGGGTGCCACCTCGAAGACGATATACACGGCCGATGTATCCGGTGAGAACACCGTGGTCCCCGGTGCGATCGGCTTGAGCCTCGGATCCTGCGTGTACCAGCCCTGTCGTCCGAAGCTGTCCCACTCGACTTCGTACCCTTTGGCCATCACGATCCAGGTGAAGAGCGATTGGGGCCGACCCTTCTCTTGCTGGTCGAAGGACGGAAGCTTCGTCGGATCGATCTCGGTGATATCCTGCTGCTTCGGGGCCATCAGGTCTTTGGCGTAGGACTGGCTGACCCAAGGAATGCCCGACGGGATCGCCATGACCAACCCCAAGACCGCCGCAAGCCGGAGAACCGAGCTGTCAGTGATATGCTGGCTATTCATGGGTCACCTCCGAGCCGGACTGCCCGCGAACCTTCAAGCTCGTACCCTTTCAAGGTAGCGCAGTAGCCCCTGCAAATGCAACGGCACTTGTATCGGACGGCGGCGCGCTATTCAGAACCGTGGGCTGCGACCTTTGCGCGGCGCGGGGCCACAGGACTAAGGACTGAGCAACGAGGACTGAGCCTCAGTCCTGAGTCCTCAGTCCTCATGACTATTCATGCCGGCGATATCTCAACGAGCTAAGTCCCATCTGGTATAATGCGCCTCGTTGTGCGAAGTCCCTGTGGTGACCAATCCGTCGAGCGCTCCAGCCTCGATGCAGCCGAGCTTGC
>CAYZKG010000078.1:0-13061 GCA_964478915.1 uncultured Nitrospira sp. | reverse complement strand
GGACGGTCATGGAGGTCGCACGAGGATGGCTTCTCACCCGGTGCTGATAGTGCTGCGGAGCGTTACGGGGCACGGCCTGCCCGACTACAGGCAGGTTTCTTCTGAAGACAGTCCGATGAAGAGTACACTCTGTTGGTTAATGACAGGGTTGCTGTGCGCGGGTTGTGCCTCAGGCGTCTCTCCTATGTCGATAGTTTATGGTGATCCTGCTGTTCAGGTGACGATTAAGACCGACCCGCACGGGGCTAAGGTCTGGGTTGATGGGAAGGAATTAGGAACGACCCCAGTGACGTTCCGAGACCCGTCTGGTTCACAACAGACCTTCACCATTGAGGTAAAAAAAGACGGCTATGAGCCGGTGAGTCGAGTGCTCTCGCGCAAGTGGGACTCAGCTCGGCTTACCTATCGCCTCGACCCTGTGTATTACTACACCCTGACCCCGCTGCCAGGACATGCAGAGACGGCGACGGCTTCAGCGAAAAGCGTGGCCAGGCCGACCCTGCCGGTGGCGCCGCAGAAAGTGAGTGACGTGGATGAGGTTCCCAAACTGCGAAAGGGCGCAAAGGAGCGGGATGCCGTAGCCCTGGTTATCGGCATCTCGAAATATCGGGATGAGATGATCCCCCAAGTTCGATACGCTAGGCGGGATGCGGAGATTATGGCTTCCTACCTGGAGTCGGTGGCGGGAGTTGCCCGATCGAGAATGAAAGTTCTCACTGATGAGGGCGCCACATTGAGTGATGTATCTGCCCACGTGGAAGAATGGCTGCCACGACGGGTGTCGGCGAGTACAACGGTCTTTGTGTACTACGCCGGTCATGGGATGCCTAATCTCTCAACCGGGAAGGCATTCTTGGTTCCCTATGATGGCCATCCTGATTTTGCTAACAAACTCTACCCGATGGAGCGACTGTACGAAATGTTAGAACGACTTCCGAGTAAGGATGTGGTGGTGATGCTGGACTCGTGTTTTTCTGGAGCCACGGGCCGATCGGTACTTCCCTCTGGGGCTCGACCGATGGGCATTGCCGTAGAAGGCGCCGCCAAACTGAACAAGGTCGTGGTGCTGTCGGCGTCTTCAGGGACCCAGATCAGTTCTGACTATGACGCTGAGCAACATGGGTTGTTCACCTATTTTCTATTGAAGGGGCTTCGGGGGGAAGCGGACACCGACTCAAACGGGCTTGTGGAAGTGGATGAACTGTATGAGTACACAAAGAACGGAGTCACTAAAGTGGCGGCCGAGGCGTTGAACCGCGATCAGACGCCACTCCTCCTGCCACCCCTTGATGTTCTTGGGTCAAAAGGGAAGGTCCAGATTGCGATCGCTGGTCGGTAGCGATTGTTGAGCCGATCTCCGTCTCCTAGAGACAAGGGAGGAATTATGATGCCCATTCATAGTGTGACTCGAATCATAATCTGCCTGCTTGTGCCCTTTTTACTGATCGGGTGCGCGATGCGGATAGGCGACTTTACGGTGGGGAGTTCGAAGAACATTGGGATGATGTCTCAGAAGGGCGACTCTGTGGAGGGCGAGGACTGCTCTTCAAACATTCTTGGGATACCTATAGCGGGCCCCACGATGCCAAACTTCAAGACCGCAGTTGATAAAGCATTGGAAAGGGCAAAAGGCGACGTAGTGGCAGATGCGGTTATGTGGGAGAGCAGCATTACAACTTTGATCTTCAATCAACATTGCTTCAAAGTCGAAGGGAAGGTAGCGAGAGGAGAATTTGGCAAGAAGCAATAGACGCAGATGAAACACCCCTGTCTCTAATGAACCCTTCCCGACATGGCTGAAAAAGGGGGTTGCCCAATGGGACTTCTGGCGAACCGAATGCTGATGGGAATCATGCTGAGCCTGAGCTTGGTTATTATGCAAGGTTGTACGACTCGGTTGGGTGATTTCACCGTGTTAAGCACCAAAAATGTGGATGTCTCGGGACTAAAGCCAGGAGATCGGTTCTCAGGAGAGGATTGTGCAAACTTCCTTTTCATGATGATCCCCCTTGGGCAGATTAATTGGAAGAATGCCATGGATCAAGCTTTAGAAAGGGGTAAAGGGGACGTGATGGTCGATATCGTCTTGACCCAAACAGGCTGGGTCATTCCTTACCTGTGGGCTCAGCAATGCATTGTCATTGAAGGTACGGTTTCTCAGAGCGCCTCTTACAAACGCTAGGATTTTCCTAGACCAATTTTCTCCCTCTTCAAGGGGACAGAGGCTCCCGGCGTCAAAAACCGGGAGCCTCTTTTTTCCCCGTGCCACGGCGAGCAGCGGGTCCTTTATTCTTGCTGATTGGAGCTCTGCGCTGCTTTGAGAGGCTGGCGAAGAGGCGGATGCGGACCGGGCAAGATGACGCTGTCCCTTGGCCTTGACTTCGAAACTCCCTCCTCCTATCCTGAGACGCGTCAGGGCATAGTAAGACGGGTTCTAGGAGGGTCGCCATGGCAGATCCAAGCTTGAAAGACATGATTCGAGATGGGGTACGGACGACGATTCGACAAACTCTCGCGTCGGTTATTCAGGAAGTGACAGAGGAAGAATTACAGTCTGCTTTGAAAGATCAGTCATTCAGAGGGCATCTCACGGCGCTGGTCCAGCATGAGTTGCAGCAGGCGTTGGAAGAGTTGCAGAGTAATGGACGGCGCAGGAAACGATAAGTCTGGTTGATGCTCCCCTCGCTAGTTCTTGCCTTCACGAGACCTACCTATCATTGCCAAACACACTAGCCCGATGGCGATCCAGACCAACTCCCGCAGTCGGCGTAACAAGGCGAAGGCCATCCCCATCACATCGGTATAGCCGAAGGCCAGCAGCAGCGCGAGGTTGCCGCCTTCCTGGGCGCCGAGGCTGCCGGGGATGAAGAAGGTGCCTCCCTTGATAAACACCGACAGCGCGGCAATGGCGGTCGCCTGGAGCATGCCGGGCGACCCTCCCAGGAAGTAGAGCATGGCATAGACTTCCAGGGCTTCCGCCAGCCACCCCAGGAAGAAGGCGCCGGTGGACAGGAGGAACCCACAGCGGTTCTGGCTGTAGAAATTCAGGATCGTCAAATCGAGGGCCCGCAGGTTCTCCTCCCTGGCTTCGAGAAAGCGAATTCGGAGATCGCACGCCCGCAACAGCCCCAGGAGACCCATGAACAGGCCGCGGCGTTGGACTGCCACGAATAACACCGTGGCGAAGAGCAGCAGGCCGATGCCGGCGAAGGCGGCGAGGATGATCCGCCCGGATGAGCTGGAGGCCTTGAGCGTCCATAGGCTCAAGACGATCCCGAGAAGGATGAACGCGACCTGCGCGATCGTCATGGTGGTCTTCGCCGTGACGACCGAAGCGGCTGCCTCGACCATGGGAATCTTGTGGCGCTTGAGCAGGTAGGCTTTGAGCGGCTCGCCTCCGATGTAGGCGGCCGGCGTGGTCATGTTGACGAGTTCGCCCGCGGTTCGGATGACGAAGAGCCGCCCGAAGCTCACTTGGCAAGCGTATCGGCCCAACGTGATGCGCCAGCCGAGCGCCTCCACGAGATACATCAGGAGCGACGGGAGCAGGATCACCAGCAGGGCGCTGGGCCCGAGCGCCGCGGTAGCTTCGAGGATCCGGGTCGGGCCGATGTGCCAGACCAGCGCGATCAGAGTGAGGAGGCCGAGGAGGAGAAGAGCGAGTCGGAGCCTACGCACGCGCGGCCGTGGGCGGGCGGATGATCCAAGCCATCGCGATCCAGAACACGTTCGACCCGATCGCGGCGAGCCACAGGAACCACCCGAGCCGGTCGAGCACTGCAAACACCAGGAGCAACAGAGAAAAGTCCCGGCTGGCGAAGCTGAGCATGAATTCGACGCGGGCGGCCTGGATGGGGTAGGTCCATCCCTGTCGGATCCGCAAGGCTCTCACGCGGTTCATCACCCAGAAGGAGATTCCGTTCCCCAGCACCGCCGCCGCGCCGAGGACCAGAGGATTCAGGGCCGCTTCTCGAAGATAGACCGCCCACGCCACGCCGGCGAAGACGGCGATATGCACGATATTGTCCGCTACGAGATCCAGTTGCTCGCCGAACGCCGACTCGGTATGGGTCAGCCGTGCGACCTCCCCGTCGCAGCAGTCGATGATGGCCGAGAGCTGAAACAGCAGCGAGCCGAGGATGCCGGCTGCATAGCTCCCCACCGCGATGGCGGCCGCTGCGAGCAGCCCGATCACGAGCGACAGCACCGTAACCGCGTTTGGGGACAGGCCGAGCCGCAGGAACAGGCGGGTCAGGACCACGGACACTTTGCGGTTGAGGTAGCGATCGACGATGCCGTCGAACTTCATCTCTTAACCAGTGAAGAGTGAGGGGTAAGGAGTGAGGGGTGCAGAATGTTCGGAATGAGGACATGGCATTGGCTGAGTCTGATCATCTCATTGCACCCGCCAATTCTTTTCATCTTACCCCTCACCCTTCACTCCTCACCGTTCACGGCAGTCTCGGTAAAATGTCGCGCTCGGCGCGCGCCACATCTTCCGGAAAGTCAATCTCAATCCACGGAAGCCCGCCGATCCGCTCGAATCCCACGCACACGTGAGCGAAAAACTCCTTGAGGGCGTCCTCATACTCCATGTCGAGCGCCCCTCGGCCGATATGCGCTTCCACCGACTGCACGAGGGGGGCGATATCGGCCCGCCGCACCTTGAGAAAGCCGACCCCTTCCCCCGCGACATCGTACCGGGCCGGCATCTGTTTGGTTAAGGCGACGACCCGGCCGCCCTGGACGACGACCATGCACTCTTCGCCTTGCTGGGTGACGGTCTCGTCCAGTAACAGGGCAGTGGGCCAGGGTGACTCGACGAGGCGCCGGAGAATCAGGGGATGAAACAGGACATCGGCATCCATGATGACCGCGTCGTCGTCGAGCTCAGTCCGGGCCCGCCACAGGGAGGTGATACTCCCGTGGCGGTACTGGTCGCTTTCCAGATACCGGAGCTCCACGCCGTGGAGCCCGGAGCCGGCGGCGCTCCGGATCATCTCGTGCTTGTACCCGACGACGACGGCGGCCTGTTTGATACCGACACCGGCCAATGCCTCGAGATACCGGTCCAAGAGCGTCCGCGTGCCGATCTCGATCAGGCATTTGGGCCGGTGCTGAGTCAGAGCCCACAACCGTTTGCCGACCCCTGCCGCGAGGAGGATCGCTTTCATGAGCGGACAGCCGTGGTCTGCAGCACACGCTGAAATGCCGCGAGGAAGCCTTCGATATCCTGGTCGGTCAAGGCCCCCATGTTGGCGATGCGAAAGATCTTAGACTCCAGCTTGCCTTGCCCCGCGTAGATCACGTAGCCCTGCTCCTTCAAGCGGTCGTGGAGCGTCCGGTAGCTCAGCCCCTCCGGCAGGTAATAGGCCGTGAGCGAATTTGATTGGAGCTCTGGGGATAAAACCGGCTTGATCCCGAGCGTCTCCATTTTCTGTCGGATCATCGTGGCATAGCGCCGGTACCGCTGGATGCGGGCGGCCACGCCTTCCTCCAGCAATTCGTCGAGCGCTTCCGAGAAAGCGGCGTAGAGCTGCACGGCAGGCGTGAACGGAATGGTCCCTTTTTCCTGATCATCATAATAATGAGGGAGGTGCAGGTACCAGGACCGCTTGGGATAGGACTTCAGGCGCTCCATGAACCCCTTGCGCACCAGGACGAAGGACACGCCCGGAAACCCCTGGATGCACTTGCCGGCGGTGCCGGCGACCATATAGATGTGCGGCCCGGCGATATCCAGCGGCTCGCCGCCCAGGCCGCTGACGGAGTCCAGGAGGAAGACGCGGTTCTGGCTGTCCACGACCTCGCCGATCTCCTTTATGGGGTTGATGAGCCCGGTGGTGGTCTCATGATGAACCATGGCGACCACGTGCACTTCCTGATGCTGACGGAGCGCCAGGCGGAGCTTCTCCGGATCCGGCCGGGCCCCCCACTCGATCTTGAACTCGGACTGCCCCAGGCGGTGGACTCCCACCATGGAGGAAATCCGCTCGCCGTAGACGCCGTTGTTGATGACCAGGACTCGCTTGCCGAAGGGGACGGAGGACATCACCGCGGCCTCGACCGCAGCCGTCCCCGAGCCGGTCAGGACCACCGCCGTGTAGTCGGACTGGGCCTGGGGAACGAAAGCCTGCAGGAGCTTCTGCCGGATGCCGTGCAGCAGCTCGGCGAATTCGTGTTCGCGATGGCACAGATCGGGCCCAGCCAAGGCGCGCCGGACCCGCTCCGAGACGTTCACCGGCCCTGGATTCAGCAGAATCATTCGATCGCTTTCATGAACCGGCGTGTGATCTCGGTCGGCTCCAGCGGGACGCGATCCACGTCCTCGGCTTGCTCGGTGATCTTCACGAGCAGGAAGCTCGGGCCATCCTTCTGGAGCATGTCCTTGAACTCGTACGTCACGTCTTCCCGCTCCCGAGCCCGCTCGACATTGACATATCCCGAGGCTTTGGCGACTTGGTCCAGCCGTACGATCCGGGAAATCGTAGGCTGATTCCCGGTGCTGCCATAGACCTCGTTATCGAAGACGACGTGGATGAAGTTTTTCGGCTTGAGCGCCCCGACAGTCGCGAGGGTGCCGAGGTTCATGAGGACATTGCCATCGCCGTCGAGCACGATGACTTTCTTGTTCGGTTTCGCCAGCGCGACGCCGAGACCGATGGCCGGCGCGAGGCCCATTGAGCCGATCATGTAGAAGTGGGTGGGACGATCCGCGAGCTTGCACGCTTCCCGGGACGGAAAGCCGTTGCAGATGATGACCGGCTGGTCGGTGAGAAGATCCAGCACGGCCTTGATCGCGACAGCACGGCTCGGGATGGTGCCTTCTTCCGGTCTCACGGCTGAAGTCCCTTCACGGTCCCCTTCTTGAGCAGGAGTGCGACGGGGAGGCGCTTCTCCATGAAGGTTTTGGCTGTCCAATTCAAATCTTCAACGAGCGTCTGCTCCGACAGAGTGCGGTGGGGAATCCCGACCGTATCGAGGAGTTGCGTCATCGTCTGCCCCATCACCAGATGCTCCGGCGCATCCTTCCCTTGAAAGCCACGCCACGAGATGAGCAGCAGGCAGGGCTGGTGGTAGATCAGATTCAGCGACGCCAGGACGTTCAGGCAGTTCCCCAGCCCTGAGTTCTGCATGAGGACCGCCGGAACCTTGCCGGCCATGTAGGCCCCGGCCGCCATGGCGACGGCTTCGTCCTCACGCACCGCGGGGAGGTACAGTCGCTGGTCGATCAGGACCGCGATGATCCCCGCGAGAATGGAATCCGGCACGCCGGTGAAAAAGTCGAAGCCCGTGTCTTTCAGGGCTCGCACGAAATCATCGCTGTCGATCATGGGTAGTAGGAAAAGCCATCTTCAAGAAGTACGGGGCGCCGCATTATAACGAAGGCTTTCAGACCCACGCAACCACGACGGTTGCCTTGGCGAGTCGTTCGTGGTAGCTTGGAATCCGGCCTTGTCCCACATCAGAGGGCGCGATGATCTCTCACCGGACCGTCTCAGGAGTGGGGGTTTTTCTTCTCGGAGTGGCAGTCGTCACCGGGGTTGTGCTCTTGGCCCAGCCCGTGGCCTTTGCCGTTCCGATGACCAATGATCCAAAGGGCTTTCGAGGAATCCCGTGGGGAGCGTCGTTAAGCGACTTTCCCGATTTGATCCTGGCAGATTCCATCGAACGCATCAATACATACGACATGAAAAACGGCCCTCCCGTCCTGGGAGAGGCGAAGGTCGAGACGATGCGATTCATCGCCATCGACGGCAAGTTCGCCCGCGTGATGGTCCGGTACCGGGGGAAGCAAAATCACGACTTGGTCCTGGCGTATCTCCAGGCCCAGTACGGGCCAATGGACCGGTCCCCCGGCATGATCATGCGCGGCCACAGCCAGCAATACAATTGGCGCGGGGCGGAAACTGAGGTCAACCTGACCTATGACGGCGCGGGCGAACGCGGCTACGTGTTCTTCGACAGCCGGGTCCTGGCCCCTCGATTCAATGAGGGGTACGGGGACGCGGTTTACTGACACGTCGGGAGCAGGCTTCCTACCGCCGCGCGGTGACACCATGCGGCAGATCGGGCAACGCGGGATCGATTCTCGACCTATCCAATTCCAATGTGGTGTCGCGCATGCCGTTCATGTTCCCTTGCTGGTCTTGCTCGGCGTGGTGATGTGGCTCGTCGCTGCTTCCGCCTCGGCCGCTACCATCCTCAAGGACCCTCAAGGGTTCAACGGCATTCCGTGGGGGGCGGCCCTGGCTGAATCTGCGGATCTGGAGCTGGTTGAGCCGGGGAACCTCATCAAAGGCTACAATGTGAAGCGTGCGCCGCTCCAGTTCGGGGATGTGCCGGTGGATTCCATCCGGTACGTCACCATCGACGGCAAGTTCGCGCGGGTGGTCATCCGGTATCGTGGGAGGGACACTCACGAGCGTATCGTCGCCTACCTGGTGTCCCATCTTGGCCCTATCGAGCAGTCCCAGATTCTCCGTGACGTGAGCCAGCCGCTGAATTGGCGGGGTTTGGATACCGAGGTCAACGTGACCTTCCAGCAAATGAGTCAGCGGGGCCTGATCTTCTTCGAAAGCCGTGCGCTTGCGCCGAAGTTTCAGGAGAGTATGGGCGATACGATCAATTGACAGCCGCCGACCATTTTCGCATAGTCACTAGCATGCACAACGCCACAAAGTTGCGGGATCTCCTCAAGCGGCCGGGGATTGTGAGGGTCGTCGGGGCTCACGACGCGCTCAGCGCGAAGCTCGTTCAGGAAACCGGGTTTGATGCGGTGTGGGCCAGCGGGTTCGGCATCTCTGCCGCGTGGAAATGCGTGCCGGACGCCAGCTTTGTCACCCTGTCCGAGCAGCTCGAGGTGGAGCGCAATATGGCCGAGGCAATCACCATCCCGATCATCGCCGACTGCGACACGGGTTACGGCAACGCTTTGAACGTGATGCGGACCGTGAATGACCACGAGAGGGCCGGGATCGCGGCAATCTGCATCGAGGACAATGTCTTTCCGAAGCGGTGCAGCTTCTATGCGGGCGTGCGTCGAGAGTTGGTGTCGATTGACGAGCACTGCGGGAAGATCCGGGCGGCCAAAGCCGCTCAGACCGTGCCGGATTTCATGGTGATCGCCAGGACCGAAGCGCTCATCGCGGGCTGGGGCCAGGAGGAAGCGCTGAAACGGGCCGAGGCCTATGCTCAGGCGGGAGCCGATGCAGTCCTGATTCATTCGAAGTCCGCCACGTTCGAAGAGATGAAGAGCGTGGCCCGCGCCTGGTCGGGGCGCGTGCCGCTCGTCGTCGTCCCCACCACCTTCGACGGAGTGACGACCGCCGAGCTGGAGCAGGCGGGCTTCAAGATCGTGATCTATGCGAACCAGGCGATCCGCGCCTCCATCAAGGCCGTCCGCGACGCCCTGGCGACGATCAAGCGGTACACGACTCCTGCGTCGGTGAATGATCGGATCGTGCCGCTGGCCGATGTCTACGACCTCGTCGGTGTTCCGCAAATGGAACGGGATGAACGGCGATTTTTGCCGGCCGGCGGCGAACGGGTGACCGCCATCATCGCGGCGGCCGGCTTCGAGAAGCAGCTTCTTCCGCTCATCGAGCACAAACCGAAGTGCCTGCTCGACATCAAAGGCAAGACCATCCTCGACCGGCAGATCGCGGCCTTGAACGACTGCAACGTCAAGGACATTGCCGTGGTCCGCGGCTATCGGAAAGAGGCGATCGCGCTGCCCAATCTCCGGTACTACGACAACGACAGCTACGAGGGCACCGGCGAGCTGCACTCCTTGTTCTGTGCCGAACCGGAGATGGCCGGCCGCTGCGTGATCCTCTACGGGGATATCATCTTCGACACCGCCGTCTTGGCCAAGCTGCTGAAGAGCCCTGCGGACATCACCCTGGTGGTGGACGTGGCGTGGTACCACCAGCCGCCCGGCCCGAACCTGAATCCGCATCTGAAGCCGGACCTCGTGCTGCTGGAGAATCCACCCGGCAAGAGCTATCGGTACGTGACGCCCGAGGAGCAAAGCCGGGTCGTCAAGATCGGGCAGGATCTGCTCCATGACCAGTCGCACGGCGAATTCATCGGCCTGGCGATGTTCTCGGAGAACGGGATCGCGCAGTTCAAGCGCGCCTATCATGAGGCGCGCCGGAAGTACGGTGTCGGAGGCTTTCATGAAGCCGGGACATTCGTCCAGGGATCCTTTACCGACCTGATTCAGGAATTGATCGACGCGGGGCACGACGTCCGCTGCGTGCCTATCTTCAAGGGCTGGATGGAAGTCGATTCGTTCGAGGACTACCAGAGAGCCTGGGCCGAACTGAGATCTTAGCTCGTCCTGGGGACAGTGGCGATCTCGCCACCGGCGCTCGCTACCCCTGCACACATGCCGACGATGTTCCGTGCCGCACAAAGGTCGAAGCCCGCCTATTCCCTGTTCAACCGCGCAAAGGTCCGGCCCTCCATTCTCCTTCAATCGCCTGCCCCCGATAACCGCTAGATAGTCTGTGGTATGATGGCGAGGTAAGTAAACACTTACCCACTATGCCAACGCCCCACCGGAATCATCGCGCCTCCGCGCAGGAACGTCAGGCCAGCATCATTGCGGCGGCCTCCTCGCTGTTTGCGGCGAACGGATTCAAGGGAACCACGACGCGGGAAATCGCGCGCACCGCCGGCATCAGCGAAGCGCTCCTGTTCAAATACTTCCCGACGAAGCGGGCGCTGTACGCGGCGATCCTGGCCGAGAAAGCCCCGGTCTCGCAGTTGCTGGCTTCTGTAGAAGAGGCGGGCCGCAAGCGGGACGATGTACGCGTCTTCACGCTGATCGCCAGCTACCGGATCCGTCGAGGGACGGACCCCACGCTGTTGCGCCTGCTGCTGTTCAGCGCGCTGGAGGGACACGAGCTGTCGGACATGTTCTTCCGCCACCAGCACCGCATCTTTTACGATTATTTGGCCAGCTACATTGCCCAGCGCATTCGCGACGGCGCGTTCCGGCGGGTGGATCCGTTGCTGGCGGCGCGGGCCTTCATCGGCATGCTTGTCTATCACCGGTTGCTGCATGAGATCTTTCTCGTTCCCGCGCACGGCTCTCCGGAGGAGGCGGCGTCCACGTACGTGACCCTGTTTCTGGACGGCCTTCGCGTGCCGTCGGTACAGAAGGGGGCGGGCCGCGCTTCTCGCCGCGCCGTCGGCGCCGCCGAATCGGCATGAACCGTCTCAAACAACATCCGGTCCTTACGCTGGTCGTGGTCCTGATCCTGGCCGTGGCCGGCCTGGTGACCTTTCGCCTGACCAGCAGCGGCGCGAAAGGTGATGCCCGGAAGGGTCGCATTATCACCGTCAGCACCATCACGCCGATCCGGCAGGATCTGGATGTCCGCCTGGCGTACACGGCCGATATCCTGCCGTACCAGCAGGTCAACCTCTTCTCGCGGGTGGACGGCTACATCGCCAAGTTTCACGTGGACAAGGGCGATATCGTGAAGGCCAATCAGCTGCTCGTGGAAATCGACCATACTGATTACGTGCACACGGTGAACCGGGCTCGGGCGAACCTGACGGCCGCACGGGCGACCGTGGTGCGGCAGGAGGCCAACCTCAAGAACGCCAAGCTGACCTTGGATCGGATGCAGGCGCTCATCGTGAATCAGTTTGTCTCACAGCAGGACCTGGACAACGCGCAGATCGCGTACGACATGGCCAATGCCCAGCTTGAGGAGTTCCGCGCCCAGGTCAAGCAGATGGAGGTGGCCCTTCAGCAGGCCGAGACGAACCTTGCCTATTCCTATATCCGGGCCCCCTTTGCCGGGTATGTGGCCCAGCGGAATCTGGACGCCGGCGCGTACGTCTCTGGCTCCACAGCCAGCACATCCACGATGTCCCGGGGAATTCTGACCCTCCATGACATCGAGACAGTTCGGATCTTGCTCGAGGTGGTGGAAAAAGACGTCCCGCTGGTGAAGATCGGGCAGCGGGCGGAGCTGCGCGCCGAGGCCTATCCGGACCGCGTGTTTGTCGGGAAGGTGACGCGAGTCGTGCACGCGCTGGATCGGACGACCCGCACCATGACGGTCGAGGTGGATCTTTCCAACAAGGACCATGCGCTGAAGGGCGGCATGTTTGCGCGCGTGGAGGTGGTGGTCGGCCTGCACCCGAACGCGATTCAGATCCCGCTGGACGCCCTGACCCGGCTCGAAGAGAACCAGTACGTGTACGTGGTGCGTGACGGCAAGGCCTACCAGGTGCCGGTGGAGATCGGCGCCCGCGTGGAGAACCGGATCGAAATCACGAAGGGCCTGACCGGCTCGGAGCATGTGATCGTCTCGGGAAAGGACCTGGTCAGCAACGGTACGCCGGTCGAGGCCCACCCGGCTGCGTCACCGCAGCCGGTAGGCTCGGGGCACGAGGCGCGTGGCGATAGGTGAAATGATCATTGACCCTGACCGAGCAAAGCACGATTCACGCTTAACGTTTCACGTCTTCTATGTGGCTGACCCTTCTCGCGCTGCGTAACAGAATCGGCATCCTGATGCTGTCGCTCGCCATGGTGGTCCTGGGCGCCACCTCCTTGGACCGCCTGCCGATCGACCTGTTCCCGAAGATCCAGGTGCCGGTGGCCTTCGTCGGGGTGATCTACAAGGGCGCGCCCCCGCTCGATATCGAGCAGAGCGTCATCTATCCCATCGAGAAAGCGGTCAGCTCGGCCTCCAACGTGGAGCACGTCGAGTCGTTCGCCAAGTACGGCATCGGGGCCGTCCAGGTGTGGTTCAACTGGGGGGCGGACATCAACGTGGGACAGATGGAGGTCATGCAGCGCATCACGCAGATCCTGAACAATCTCCCGTCCGGGGTCCTGCAACCGTTCGTCGTCAAGTTCGATGTGTCCAACATCCCGGTAGCCTTCGTGACGGTCAGCGGCAGCAATCTCGATGAGCGGGCCCTGTACGATCTGGCCTTCAACACGATCGCTCCGCAGATCGAGCAGCTTGCGAATGTGGCGGCGGCCACGGTCGAGGGCGGCAAGATCCGGCAGATCAACATCAACCTGG
>CAYZKG010000077.1:0-13587 GCA_964478915.1 uncultured Nitrospira sp. | reverse complement strand
CACTCGTACCCGCACTGCTGGCGCTGCAAGAGCCCCGTGATCTTCCGGGCGACCGAACAGTGGTTTACGCGCATGGACAGGAAGTTCGACGGCTGGAGCCTCCGTGAGCGGGCGCTGGACGAAATCGACACGCGGGTTCAGTGGATCCCGCCTTGGGGCCGCGATCGCATTTACGGCATGATCGAGAACCGCCCGGACTGGTGCCTGTCCCGGCAACGGGTCTGGGGTGTGCCGATCCCTGGATTCACCTGCACGGCCTGCAAGACGGTGCTGGCCGATCCCAAGGCCATTGAGCATGTGGCCGCGATTGTCGAAAGGCAGGGGGCGGATATCTGGTTCGAGAAGTCTGCTGAGGACTTGATTCCGAAAGGCACTGTCTGCTCTAACCCCAAGTGCGGGGGTGGGTCTTTTCAAAAGGAGCGCGACATTCTCGACGTCTGGTTCGAATCCGGCGTAAGCCATGCGGCCGTGCTGAAGCCGAGAGGAGCTGCCTGGTGTCCGGCCGACCTGTATCTTGAAGGGTCGGATCAACACCGCGGCTGGTTCCACAGCGCGCTCCTGGCCTCCGTCACGACGGACGGCCGGGCGCCGTACAAGGCGGTGTTGACCCACGGCTTCGTGGTGGACGGCGCTGGCAAGAAAATGTCCAAGTCCGCTGGAAACGTTGTCGCGCCACAAGATGTCATCAAGCAGTCCGGCGCCGAGATCTTGCGTCTTTGGGTCGCCGCCCAAGATTACAGAGAGGACCTGCGGATCTCCCAGGAAATTCTGAGTCACCTGGTCGAAGCGTACCGCAAGATTAGGAACACTTGCCGATTTCTGCTGAGCAATCTCTATGACTTCGATCCGATGAGAGACTCAGTTCTACTTGATCAGTTGCCCGAACTGGATCGGTGGGCCCTCTCGCGGCTCGGCCAGTTGATCCCTCGAGTCACGCAGGCCTACGAGGCCTTCGAGTTCCACGTCATCTTCCACGAGCTGAACAACTTCTGCTCGGTTGATATGAGTGCCGTCTATTTGGATATCTTGAAGGATCGGTTGTATACGTTCCGACGGGATTCGCCACTGCGTCGGGCCTCCCAGACCGTCCTGTTCGACGTGCTGGTGACCCTGACCAAACTCATGGCCCCCATCCTGAGCTTTACGGCGGAGGAAATTTGGAGGATGCTGCCGCCCGCCGGTCGAGGTGATCCAGAGGCCAAGAGCGTGCATCTGACCGCCTTTCCGTCCGGTGATCAGAAGGGAAGCGATCTGGAGCTGGACCGGAGATGGGAAAAGCTGCTGGCTGTGCGGACCGTTGTGCAAGGGGCCTTGGAATCGAAGCGAAGGGACAAGCTGATCGGCTCGTCTCTGGAGGCCAAGGTGGTCCTTGGGGCATCACCGGCCGCGTTCGAACTGCTCCACCGGTATGAACCGGACCTTCCAAGCTTATTCATCGTCTCCCAGGTAGCGTTGCACCAAGTCGCCGACGTGCCGGCGGCGGGCCATCCGGCCAGCGATCCCGCTCTGGGCATCACGGTGGATGTTGTACGAGCCGAAGGAAACAAATGCGAGCGGTGCTGGAATTATCGGGAGTCTGTCGGCCGGGATGCGCAACATCCCACTATCTGTGACCGATGCATCGAGGCCATTCGGTGAAAGAGACGACCGGCCGTTACATCGTGCTGCTCATGCTGAGCGTCGGGACTATTCTGCTGGATCAGGCCAGCAAGGCGCACATCATGCAAACGATGCGGTTGCACGAGTCCATCCCGATCATTCCGAATTTCTTCAGCCTGACCTACATCCGGAACCCCGGCGCGGCGTTCGGGCTGCTGGCCTCCAGCAGCAACGGGTTCCGGTTGCTGTTCTTCGGGCTGACCTCGCTGTTCGCGCTCATTCTTCTGGGAACGATCTTCGTTCGGCTCCGTCATGACGACTGGGCCGGCCAGCTGAGCATCGCCGGCATCCTGGGCGGAGCGATCGGTAATATGCTCGATCGGCTGCGCTTCGGTGAAGTCATCGATTTCCTCGACTTCTATGTCGAGGGCTACCATTGGCCGGCGTTCAACGTCGCGGACGCCGCGATCAGCGTCGGCGTGGTCTTCCTGATCATCCATTTCGCGATGGAAAAGCGAGAGTCCGACGTCGCACTGCAGCAGAATCCGCACTGACCGCCGTTCCTTCCCAGTCGTTCTTCATGTCCGTAGGCTTGAAACAGATCCGATCGGCATCTGATGCCATTCGCGCCGCCGTGGACCGCACCCCGCTGGTCTGGTCCCGGTCTCTCAGCCTTCGAGCCGGCGTCCCTGTCACGCTGAAGCTCGAAAACCTCCAACGGACCGGCTCCTTCAAGGTCCGGGGGGCGTACAACCGTCTCTCCCTCCTGACACCGGCCGAGCGACGTCGCGGGGTGGTGACCGCGTCAGCCGGAAATCACGCCCAGGGCGTGGCGCTGGCCGCCGTGGCCCTGGGGGTGTCCTCGACGATCGTCATGCCGGAAGGGTCCTCGATCGCCAAACAGGAAGCCTCGCGGTCATATGGAGCCTCTGTCGTGATCAGCGGGAAGGATCTGGATGCGGCGATGACGCGCGCTCGGAGGATCGAACGGGATGAAGGGAGGGTCTTCGTCCATCCGTTTGATGATGACGCTGTGATCGCGGGGCAGGGGACAGTGGGAGTCGAGATTCTGGAGGAACGGCCGGACCTCGCCACGATTGTCGTGCCGGTAGGCGGCGGCGGGCTGGCTGCCGGCATCGGGATTGCCGCCAAGGCGCTGAATCCGAAAATTCAGGTGGTCGGGGTCACCGCCTCCGCGCGTCCCACCTTGGCGGACGGCATCGCCGTGAAAGGCCCGAGCCGCCGGACGCGCCTGCTGCTGGAGCGGTACGTGGACCGGTTCGTCGCTGTCGCCGAAGAGGAAATTGCCGAAGCGATCCTGCTGCTCATGGAGCACAAGCGGATCATCGCGGAGGGAGCCGGCGCCGCCGCACTGGCGGCGCTTCTCACCTATGGTGGCAAGTGGGGTCGCAGATGGCGCGGGCCGGTCTGCGTCGTGGTCAGCGGCGGGAACATCGATGTGAATCTTCTTGACCGGATCATCGAGCGCGGCCTGGCCCGATCCGGAAGGCTGCTGCGGCTCTCGGTCTCGCTTCCCGATCGCCCCGGCGCGCTGGCCGGCCTCAGCGCGGCGGTCGGGTGTCTCGGGGCCAATATCCTCCATATCGTCCACGACCGACTGGCCCGTGATCTCCCGATCACGCAGAGTCGCGTCATCCTTTCGCTCGAGACTCGCGGGGTGGCCCACAACGAGGAGATCATGGCTGACTTACGGCATCGGGGCTACCGGCTGCTCCCGTTCAACGAATAGGAAAGTTTTGAGCACTCCCTACCTGAAGATATATAGGACGAGGCCGCCGAGCAGGATGCGATAGTAGGCAAAGGGCCGAAGACTATACCGTTTGACATAAGTCAGGAACGCGGCAATGACCGCCCACGCAACGAGAAACGAGACGACCAAGCCCAAGGCAAGCGCCAGAAATTCATCCTGTGACAGCAGCGCGCGGGATTTGACGATCTTATAGGTCGTTGCGGCGATCATCGTTGGCAGCGCCAAGAAGAATGAATATTCGGTTGCCACTCGCCGGTCCATTCCCGCGAGTAGCCCCCCGACAATCGTGGCTCCGGATCGCGACACGCCGGGAAACAGGGACGCGCACTGGGCCAGTCCCACCCAGAAGGCGGTCCTCAACCCGACCTGTTCCAGGTGGTTGACCGCGGCACGATGACGCCGAGCCTCCACCCACAAAATGATGAAGCCGCCGACGATCAAGGCAAGCGCTACGGTGCGGGGACGAAACAGCCGCGCTTCAATCCAGTCGTGCAGGACCAGTCCGACAATGGCGGCCGGCAGGAAGGCGAGGCCGAGGCCGACGACGAACAACAGATTCCGGTGCGTCAGGGCCGAGCACCGCAGCATGGCGGGCCATCCTACCCCCACGGGCCAGGGGGGCGCCTCCCGGTGGGCCTGCACCACCTTGACGAACGAGAACAACTCGGACTTGGCGTTCGACAGGAACCCGCGGAGCTTGGTTCGCTCGTACGCCACCACGGCAAGGATCGAACCCAATTGGATGGAGACATCCACGCTCACCGCGACGGCGCCGGTGAAGCCGAGGAAATGGCCCACGAGAATGAGGTGTCCGGTAGAGGAGATGGGGAGAAACTCGGTCAGGCCTTCGACGAGGCCCAGCAGGGCGGCGAGCTGTGGCCCGAATGTCTCCATGAGCCGGCGGCATGATCACAGAGTCAGGGGCTTCCGTCAAGCCTGGGGGCAGCCGGAGAAACAGCATTGAAGAACGGCCGGCTCACCGGCGTCCGCCGGGTACCCGCTTGGCGGGTGGATGATGCTCCTTACTCGTCGCATCGCGGACCTTGACAAAGGAGGCCTGATCGACTACACATCAGGCGGCCTTTGGAGGCTTTCTCATGACGTTGCGTCTGATCATCGATGATACTTTGGCTTCGACCTTTTTCCGGGGTGGGACTTCACAGGCATGACGGATGGGTTAGCGAGAACAGAACGTGGGATGGTTGGCACGCTAAGGACGAGCTAAAGGGGAGCGGAGGGAGGATTGAAGGATGAAAAAAGGCACGATGGTAGTGGTGCTGGCAACGGTAGTGATGGCGTCCGGAGGGTGCGTCAGCAGCGGCCAGTATAACGCAGCCGTGTCGGAAGCCCAGATCGCCAAGACCGATCTTGAAAAGATTCGTGCCCAGAAGAGTGCGCTGGAACAGCAGGTCAAGAGCCTCAAGGAATTGAACGGCAAGCTCAGCGCCGACGCGGAATTCGTCTCGGGCGAACTGCAGCGTGTGAAAGAGGCGCGCGACAAGGAACGAGCTGCCGTGGAAAGTCGCGTCAAGGATCTGGAAGACAAGATGAAGGACCTGACGGTCCAGCACCGTAATCTTCGGCAGGAGTACGAAGCTGCCAAGAAGCAGAACGAGGGCCTGAAATCCACCGTCGCCCGGTATCAGAAGGAGTTGAAAGAGCGCGAGCGAGCCGCAGCAGCAGTTCCCCAGAGTCCGCCGCTCGGTAAGCTGCCTGCGCCCGGAACCGGTACCGTCCCGCCGACGGGCCCGATGGCCGGCCCCGCTAGACAGCCAGGCGCTCAGCCTGGTGCTTCCGCCGCGATCCCGGCGCCTGCGTCGCCCGCTCCCAAGGCTCCCGGCGCCCCTTCGGCCGGAACTGCAGGGGCTGCTGCTGGTTCCGCCCCCGTCAACATCAATACGGCCTCCGCGAATGACATGGTGCTGTTTTTGGGGTTGAGCAAGGAGGCGGCTGAACGGGTCATCGCCAACCGGCCGTATCGGATCAAGGGGGAGATGGTCGCGAAGAATGTCGTGCCGAAAACGACCTTCGATGCGATCAAGGACCGGATCACGGTCGGTCCGTAGGCCGCGCCTCTCCGCTCGATCACACGACGACACACCGATTCCCTTGTTTCGTACTTCTGGTCATCATCGCCGGGTCGTTCTCCCATAACTCGTCACTGATCACGCATCACTCATCACACCCCTTTGCTTGACAGCGCGGAAACCGCCTCCCTAGAATGAGTTCGCCCTAGCGCGGGCTACTCGCGTCTCAATGACTATACGCAAAGTCATCCTCATCGTCGGCATTCTGGCGGTCGGACTGGCCATTGGAGGCTACATGTTCTTCAGTGGCGAGCGGAAGCCGCCTGTGAGATACAAGACCGCGCCGGTTACCCGAGGAACTATCATCTCGGTTGTGAGCGCGACCGGCACGATTAATCCGGTGACCATCGTCCAGGTGGGGAGCCAAGTCTCCGGAATGATTGAGAGCCTCCACGCGGACTTCAACTCGATCGTCAAGACCGGCAATGTGGTCGCTCGGATTGACCCCTTTCCGTACCGTGCCCTCCGGGATCAGGCTGCGGCTAATCTTGCCAATGCCAGGGCTTCCGTCCTCAAGGCGCGTGCCGATCTCGGCCAGCGCAAGCGCGAGCTGGACCGTATGAACGCGCTCTCGAAGCAGCAGTTCGTGTCCCAAAACGAGGTGGATATGGCGGTCACGGCGCATGAAGGAGCGGTCGCCCAGCTCGCCGTGGCCGAAGCGGCGGTCAAGCAGGCGGAAGCGGCCTTGGAAGCGGCCGAGCTGGACCTCAAGTACACGGTGATTCGCTCGCCGATTGACGGGATCGTCATCTCGCGGCAGGTGGAGGTGGGCCAGCGCGTGACGGCGAGCTTTCAGATCCCCACATTGTTCTTGATCGCGCAGGATCTCACGAAGATGCAGGTGGACGCCAACGTGAGCGAAGCCGACATCGGCGAGATCGTTTCGGGAAAAGAGGCCGCGTTCACGGTGGATGCGTACCCAGGCGAGATGTTCCGCGGAGCTGTGAAACAGGTCCGGAACGCACCGATCAGCGTGCAGAACGTCGTGACGTATGACGTGGTCATCGCTGTAAAGAATACCGACCTTCGGTTGAAGCCCGGGATGACCGCCAATGTGTCCATCATCGTTGCCCGCAAGGATCAGGTGCTCAAGGTGCCCAACGCGGCGCTCCGCTTTGTCCCCCCCAAGAGCGAACGGCAGGATGCGGCTTCGGGCGCCGCCCGCTCTGTATCCGGTGCGCCGCCAACGGCGGGCGAGACTCGAAAGGATCACGCACAGGCGCCGGCTAGCCATGATGGGACAGCGCGGGAACCCACTTCCGTGGTGTGGAAGATCGGTGCCTCCGGCGAGCCGGAACCGGTGCCGATTCAGCGGGGCGTCTCCGACGGAACCGCGACCGAGGTCGTGAGCGGCCCCCTGAACGAGGGAGACCAGCTCATCGTCGGCGTGGAGAGCCTCAGGCCTTCCAAAAAGTCCGAGAATCTTCCGCCGGGCTTCGGCTCCAGCCAGCGTGGCGGCAGCAGGCGCGACCGCGGCCTCTAACCTATAGCCCCTCGCCCATAGCCCCTAGCCTGAGAGAAAGCCATATGCTGATCGTGTGCAAGGACATCTGGCGGACCTATCGGCTGGGAGACGTCGAGGTGCAGGCGCTCCGCGGGATCGATCTCGAGATCGAGCGCGGCGAATTCGTCGCGGTGATGGGAGCCTCGGGGTCGGGCAAATCCACGCTCATGAACATCGTGGGGTGTCTCGATACTCCGACCCAGGGAACCTATTGGCTGGACGGGCGAGACGTGGCGCATGCCCCTCCCGATGAACTCGCCGATATCCGCAACCGCCAGATCGGCTTTGTGTTCCAGAACTTCAACCTCCTGCCCCGGACCACCGCGCTGGAGAATGTCCAGTTGCCGCTGTTTTACAGCGGGATCACGCTGCGGGAGCAGCGACGGCAGGCCTCGGCCGCGCTTGCCCGCCTCGGCTTGCAGGATCGCGAGCGGCACTACCCTTCGCAGCTATCCGGAGGGCAGCAGCAGCGGGTGGCGATTGCCCGGGCCCTGGTCTCTTCGCCGTCGATGCTGTTGGCGGACGAGCCGACCGGAAACCTGGATACCGAATCCAGCCGGGAGATCATGCAGGTACTGCAAAGCCTGAACCATGACGACGGCCTCACCATCATCCTCGTGACGCATGAGACCGAGATCGCCGCGTACGCCTCGCGCGAGATTCTTCTCAAGGACGGCCAGATCATGAGTGACCGGGTAGTCACCCCTCACCCGGCTCGACTGAGCTCGCCGAAGTCCTCACTCCTCACTCCTTCCCGTTGAAGATGGGCGTCTTGATTCTCATGACCGTGCAGACCGCCTTACGGGTCTTGAGCCGCAATCGGCTCCGCGCCGGTCTGACCATGTTGGGCATCATCATCGGGGTCGGCGCCGTGATCGCCATGGTCAGTATCGGAGCGGGCGCGCGCGCGGCCGTCCAGGCACAGATCGCCAGCATAGGGACGAACGTGATCATCATTCTGCCCGGCGCCACGACGGTCGGGGGCGTGCGCGGCGGGCAGGGTGGAGCGGTCACCCTCACGGTCTCCGACGCCCTGGAATTGAAAAAAAGGGTCCCACTGCTCAACGAAGTGGCCTGGGCCAAGCGCGATGTGATGCAGGTCGTGTACGGCAACAGAAACTGGAACTGTCCGGTCAACGGCATCTCGCCTGGATATCTGACGATCCGGGACTGGGCGTACTCGAGCGGTGGCGCGATCACCCAAGCCGACCTGGACTCGGCCGCCCGCGTGGCGCTTCTCGGGCAGACGGTAGTTGAAAACCTTTACGATCCCGGCGAGGAGCCGGTGGGCTCGATCATTCGGGTCAAGAGTGTGCCATTTCGAGTGATCGGCGTCCTCGCGCCGAAAGGCCAGTCGGCTCAGGGGTCGGACCAGGACGACATCATCTTCATTCCGTTCACGACCGCGGAGCGCAAGGTGCTCGGGACACAGTTCCTTGGATCAGTGGGTGCCCTGTTCGCGGCCACTGACCGAACGGAGGATCTGCCGGAGGCGGTCGCGGGGATCCGTGAGGTCCTCCGCATGCGCCACCGGCTCCAGCCCGAGCAGGCCGACGACTTCACGATCCGCACGCAGGTGGATATCGGGAAGATGCAGGAGGGCGTTACGCAGACGCTCTCGCTGCTGATGTTCGGCGTCGCCTCGATCTCGCTGCTCGTCGGCGGCATCGGCATCATGAACATCCTGCTGGTGTCCGTCACGGAGCGGACCCGAGAGATCGGGGTCCGCATGGCCGTGGGGGCCAAGCGGCGCCATATTCTGGTGCAATTCCTGATTGAGGCCATGACCCTCAGTCTGGTCGGCGGCGTCCTGGGCATCGTGCTGGGTATCCTCGGCGCGCGCGCCACCACCGTCGTGGCCGGCTGGCCGACGATCATCTCGCTCCAGTCCATCGTCGTGGCCTTCTTCTTCTCGCTGGCTATCGGCCTCTTCTTTGGGCTCTATCCAGCCAACAAGGCGTCCCGCCTCAATCCCATCGAAGCGTTGCGGTTCGAATAACTCCCTTGGCCGCCGGAGCGGTGGCTCGCTTCCGAGCGTCCTCACCGCACCCCTTCCCCACATCAGAATGCGGGGCGTTCTCCGATGCGCCCATGCTTGATGCCGCAAGCATGGGCGTTCGGGGCTCGCTCGTTCGCCATCACCCGTTGCCGGGACCGGGACCCATTGCTCCAAGAATGCAATGGGTGCCCACTCTTCGGAGCAATGGGTGCCCCAGAGTAACGGGCACCCGGCACAGCAGCACGATTCAGCCGCAAATCGCTTGCCCACCGCTCCGGCGGCTGTGAACGCAATGTTCGCGATGGCGCTTGTATTGCCTCACGAACCTGCGTAATATTCTGATGCGTGCCTGCGCCGGTCAAAACATGGCGAGGGCTCTCGTGATGCGGCACCACGTTAAAGATTGGTGGACGTGGACGTCCTTGCCACAGTCAACTCGAAACGTGGTATTCCTGTCCGGCTCACTCATGAGCGGTGGAGCCATATTGTCGAGTCCCACGATTATATGGCGGGCAGTCTTGATCGTGTGCTGGAGACTCTCGCGGATCCGGATTGTGTTGCCTTCGGGGTGAGGGATGAGGTCTTGGCACTGAAACTTTATGCGGATACCCCGCTTGGGCAGAAGCACGTGGTGGTTGTGTACCGGGAGAGCCAGGCGGGTGGATTCGTGGTGACGGCATTCATGACATCCAAGCCTGACAAGGTGATGAAGAGGGGGCTTCAATGGCAGAAGTCATAGACATCCTGAGCTTGGTTCCCCAGGCGCTGAATCTGAAGTCCCGGCGCCTGTGGCTGGACTATGACGAGGAGGCGGACGTGCTTTACATCAGCCTGCGAAAGCCTCAACGCGCGACTGAGAGCGAAATGGAGGGACACCTGATCTACCATTACGCTGACAAGGAATTGGTGGGGGTGACAGTCCTTCATGCCAAGGCTTCGGCTGGATCGTCGGCATAATCGTCCGAAGGTTTGCCAGACAGGATCACGCTCGCGCGACCGCCGTACAGGTGTCTTCCGCAGTTCAAGCCCCGCTCACAAGGCTGCCTGACTCAATCCTATGGAGGCCCTGCGGTTCGAATAGCAGGATGCGGGTACGGCAGCGCCGGTCACTTACACGCCTCCCGGAGCGACCCTTCCGGACTCCGCCAGGCGGGAATGTGCACGGTGGGGTGGCCGAACCTGTCCTGCTCAGACGCTCCGGCTCGACCGCACTAAGCGTCACTTCTGCTGGCCTGCGCAACTTGCTGGCTTCTGCCCTCGGCGCGAACCCAGCTTCGAACAGTGCTCGGCCTCCGCTTCGCGGACCGCCTCCACTCGCTAAGTCCCGGTAAGACCCTGCCGCCTCACCGACTCGGCGGCGTGCGCAACCATGACGCGACTTATTCGTCGCGTCGCGCACCCCTCGCCTCCGCGATTCGCGATCCAGGCCCTGCCACCCCACCGTATGCAGCCACACCCTTAAGTTGGCGCGGAAAAGCTAAGGCTTGGCACGTTCTCCCGCTACGCACATCAGCGTGGCTCGTTTGCAGTGCCGCGTCGGCACCGCTCCGGCGGCTGTGGTAATGTTGGGATGGCGGAGGGGATCTATGAAGACGATTTCACTGCGGGATTTTGGAAAAAGCGTGCGCCGTTGTGTGGAGGCTGCTCAAACAGACGCCGTGGTGATTGCAAGGCGTGGGAAGCCTGCAGCGGTCCTGGTGGGCGTGGAGGGTGCTGATTGGGAAACTGTTGTTTGGGAAACCAATGCGTCTTTTTGGCGCCTGATCGAGAAGCGGCGCAAGCAGCCAACGGTCTCCATGTCCGATATGCGGAAGAGAGTAAAGAATCGTTAGTCCGGCCGGCTCTATCCCGCCAACAAGGTGTCGCGCCTGAATCCGATCGAAGCGCTCAGATACGAGTAAAGTTCACGCGAGAGAGTAACCGCTCCTTGCTAAATCCCCGTGAGCGTCTTATCCTACCGGGCAAAAGGTGAAGCAGCGGTGACATGCGAAGCGTGCATCGGCTGACGGATAGGAGGTATCGATATGACTGAAGCCGAACTGTTGCAGCGTATCCAAGTGAATCCGCAGATCTTCGGGGGCAAGCCCATCATCCGAGGCCTGCGGATGGCCGTTGAGCATGTCCTTGGGATGCTCGCTGCAGGCGAGACACCCGATACGATCTTGCGGGAGTACCCGTTTCTCGAGCCTGAGGATATCCAAGCCTGTTTGCTCTTCGCAAGCCGGTCACTACAAGGTGAACAAGTGCATGAGCGCGTCCCCATTGCCAAGTCGTCATGAAATTTCTGCTCGATGCCTGTGCGTCGTCGCGCTCGTTGCGAGCGCTCCTGTCTGGTCGACAACAGGATGTTCGTTTGGCCGGTGATGCGAATCCTCAGTCCTCTGATGAAAACCTGCTCGACATGGCTCTCCGTGAGGGGAGGATCATCATCACCGAGGATAAAGATTTCGGCGAATTGGTCTTCGTGCGTCGCCTGCCACATCCCTGTATCGTGCGCTTTGTGGAAATGCGAGTAGAGGATCAAGTGGCGGCGATGAAAGAGTTGCTGGACCGTCACACGACAGACATGCAAGCTGGTGCGATGATCACCGTTACCAAGGGGCGTATTCGAATCAGACGGCCTTAGGAGGATGCTGAACAGACATCCAGCCTCGGTCTGTATCCCGCCAACAAGGCCGCGCGGCTGAATCCCATCGAAGCCCTGCGCTTTGAATAAAGGGGCGGGCCGGGTGCAGCAAAGCCGTCGCTTCCGCACCTCCCGAAGCGACCCTTCCGGACCCGGCCAGGCGGAATGTGCACGGTGGGGTGGCCGAACCTGTCCTGCTCAGACGCTCCGGCTCGACCGCACTAAGCGTCACTTCTGCTGGCCTGCGCAACTTGCTGGCTTCTGCCCTCGGCGCGAACCCAGCTTCGAACAGTGCTCGGCCTCCGCTTCGCGGACCGCCTCCACTCGCTAAGTCCCGGTAAGACCCTGCCGCCTCACCGACTCGGCGGCGTGCGCAACCATGACGCGACTTATTCGTCGCGTCGCGCACCCCTCGCCTCCGCGATTCGCGATCCAGGCCCTGCCACCCCACCGTATGCAGCCACACCCTTAAGTTGGCGCGGAAAAGCTAAGGCTTGGCACGTTCTCCCGCTACGCACATCAGCGTGGCTCGTTTGCAGTGCCGCGTCGGCACCGCTCCGGCGGCTGTGGTAATGTTGGGATGGCGGAGGGGATCTATGAAGACGATTTCACTGCGGGATTTTGGAAAAAGCGTGCGCCGTTGTGTGGAGGCTGCTCAAACAGACGCCGTGGTGATTGCAAGGCGTGGGAAGCCTGCAGCGGTCCTGGTGGGCGTGGAGGGTGCTGATTGGGAAACTGTTGTTTGGGAAACCAATGCGTCTTTTTGGCGCCTGATCGAGAAGCGGCGCAAGCAGCCAACGGTCTCCATGTCCGATATGCGGAAGAGAGTAAAGAATCGTTAGTCCGGCCGGCTCTATCCCGCCAACAAGGTGTCGCGCCTGAATCCGATCGAAGCGCTCAGATACGAGTAAAGTTCACGCGAGAGAGTAACCGCTCCTTGCTAAATCCCCGTGAGCGTCTTATCCTACCGGGCAAAAGGTGAAGCAGCGGTGACATGCGAAGCGTGCATCGGCTGACGGATAGGAGGTATCGATATGACTGAAGCCGAACTGTTGCAGCGTATCCAAGTGAATCCGCAGATCTTCGGGGGCAAGCCCATCATCCGAGGCCTGCGGATGGCCGTTGAGCATGTCCTTGGGATGCTCGCTGCAGGCGAGACACCCGATACGATCTTGCGGGAGTACCCGTTTCTCGAGCCTGAGGATATCCAAGCCTGTTTGCTCTTCGCAAGCCGGTCACTACAAGGTGAACAAGTGCATGAGCGCGTCCCCATTGCCAAGTCGTCATGAAATTTCTGCTCGATGCCTGTGCGTCGTCGCGCTCGTTGCGAGCGCTCCTGTCTGGTCGACAACAGGATGTTCGTTTGGCCGGTGATGCGAATCCTCAGTCCTCTGATGAAAACCTGCTCGACATGGCTCTCCGTGAGGGGAGGATCATCATCACCGAGGATAAAGATTTCGGCGAATTGGTCTTCGTGCGTCGCCTGCCACATCCCTGTATCGTGCGCTTTGTGGAAATGCGAGTAGAGGATCAAGTGGCGGCGATGAAAGAGTTGCTGGACCGTCACACGACAGACATGCAAGCTGGTGCGATGATCACCGTTACCAAGGGGCGTATTCGAATCAGACGGCCTTAGGAGGATGCTGAACAGACATCCAGCCTCGGGCTCTACCCCGCCAACAACGCTGCGATATCCAAGCCCGCCAGTTGCCATACCTTCAGGCATTCGTTTGCGATACACCTCCTTGAGGATGGATACGACATTCGCACGGTCCAAGAGCTGCTCGGACACAAAGACGTGAGCACGACCATGATCTACACGCATGTCTTGAACCGAGGCGGTCAGGGAGTGCACAGCCCGGCTGATCGCCTCGACTTCGGACTGGAGAGCTACTGGGGCAAGCCGGAATAGGCTGACAACGCGCGCAGCGTTTGTCTTGTTCCAGGCCATCGGCAGACCCCTTGCTAAGTACATGAAAACCAAATAGGATTGTGCGCAAC
>CAYZKG010000076.1:0-14113 GCA_964478915.1 uncultured Nitrospira sp. | reverse complement strand
CGAGAGCGCCAAGGCTCTCCTGACACGGGCGCCTGCCCGCGCCACGGTGCTATAGTGTCAGTGGTCCTGTAACCCGGAGCAGCATGTACATCGCCCGGCGCAAAACCCGACAGATCAAAGTCGGCAAGGTCAAGATCGGCGGCGACGCCCCGATCTCGGTGCAATCCATGACCAGCACCGATACGCGGGACGTGAATGCGACCGTGGAGCAGGTCCACCGCCTGGAGCAGGCGGGCTGCGAGCTGATCCGGGTCGCGGTGCCCGATATGGAGGCGGCCGCGGCGCTGCCGAAGATCAAGGCGCAAATGACCGTGCCGCTCATCGCCGACATTCACTTTGACCACCGGCTGGCTCTGAAGGCGGCCGAGGTGGTGGACTGCGTGCGGATCAATCCCGGCAACATCGGAGCCTGGTGGAAAACCGCCGAAGTGATCAAAGCGGTCACTGACCGGGGAATCCCGCTCCGAGTCGGAGTGAACGGCGGCTCGCTGGAGCGCCACCTGCTCGATAAGTACGGGTATCCCACGGCCGAGGCCCTGGCCGAGTCGGCGCTGAACGCGGTCCATGCCCTGGAGGATGTCGGGTTCACCAACATGAAGGTATCGCTGAAGGCGTCGGATGTGCATCTGGCGGTGGATGCCTACTGGCTCTTCGCGGTGCAATCGGACTATCCCCTGCACATCGGTATCACCGAGGCCGGCACCGCATTGACCGGCGCGGTGAAGTCCGCCATCGGCCTCGGCTGGCTGCTCTCTCAGGGGATCGGCGACACGTTGCGGGTGTCGCTCGCCGCAGATCCGGTCGAAGAGGTGAAGGTCGGGTTTGAGATCCTGAAATCGCTGGAGCTCCGCCATCGCGGCATCAACGTGATCGCGTGTCCGACCTGCGGCCGCGTGGAGATCGACGTCGTGCGGATGGCCAACGAACTGGAAAAGCGGCTGGCCCACATCAAGACGCCGCTCAATGTGTCGGTCCTGGGCTGCGTCGTGAACGGCATCGGGGAAGGCAAGGAAGCGGACATCGGCATCGCCGGCGGAGAAGGCGTCGGGATTCTGTTCAAGAAAGGGAAGCTGCTGCGGAAGGTTCCGTCAGACGAATTGATGGAGACCCTGATCCAGGAAGTTGAGCTTCTCGCCAAGGAAAAAGAGGCCGAGGAAGCGACCGACGACCTCTCTGTGCCTGACCGCCCGCACGAGCCTCCGCCTGCATTCTCCACGCCACCGCCCGCCCGGGAGATCCCTGTCCTCCCGCCCCGCCGCTAAGCTTCTCACCCCTTACCCCTCACTCCTCACGGTCCTATTGGGCCGCGATCAGGTCCGGCTCGCCCACCCAGCCGACGAGGGTCGGTGAAAACCGAACCTGATACAGCCAGCGGCCTCGCTTCCAGACCCCGTCAACGACGACCCCGGAATTGTCCGGCAGAGGCTCTTGCAGCAACCGAGCTGTCTCGACCCCGGCATACACGGTCCCGGAGAACCGCACTCGCACGGCAGCGCCCTCGGCGAAGTGCGGAGGCGTCGGCGGCATCTGATCCAGGCTGACGAGAGGCTTGATCGCCGACATGTTCCGTGGCGAGTAGGGATCGTAGTACATCGCCGTGACGGTGAACGCGACCATGATGGCAACGATCACGGCGATCGGCCACCAGGTGTTCGGGTCCCGAAACGTCTGGGCTTTGCGCGGCAGGATGGTCCGGCTTTTTGTCAGGATCGCGCCAAGGTCCTTGAGGCGGTCCCCGAGAGAGGCCTTTGAAGGCGGCATGACGACACCCGTAGTCTACGAAAGTGAAGGCGGTGGTGCAAGGGCCGGCCATCTTGTCATGGGCGAGAGGCGCTCGTTATAATGCCGCCGGGGCGCCGTACCCAAGTGGTTAAGGGAGCAGTCTGCAAAACTGCGATGCAGCGGTTCGAACCCGCTCGGCGCCTCCACCGGCTTTCCCGCTAGAGTTCAATACTGCTCAGGCTTCCTGGTCAACGGGTCTGGCTAGACATTCCCGCCATTTCGGCGTAGCGTGGCGGCAGCGTAACCACCTATCCTTCTGCAGCACACTGTTCAAAACCCATAGGAGAAAGGAGGTCAGCATGGCCCTGACGCTTGCCATTGGGGTCGTCCTACTCGTCCTCGTCTTGCTGGCCACGATCAGGATCGCTCCCGAGTATCAACGTATCGTGATTCTCCGGCTGGGGAGAGTGCTCCCCGTCCCCCAAGGACCCGGTCTCGTCCTGATCATTCCCGTGATCGATCAACCCATTCGCGTGGACCTGCGGGAGACGTATTTCGAAGTGCCGCACCAGACCTGTATCACCAAGGACAATGCGCCGATCTCGATCGACTTTCTCATCTATTCGAAAGTGCTTGATCCCATCGCCAGCGTGGTCCAGGTCCAGGATTTTTCCGGGGCCTCGCAGGGGATTGCCACCACGACGCTCCGGGCGGTGGTCGGCGATATTGCGCTTGATGACGTGTTGGCCAAGCGGGATCAGATCAATCACCTCCTGCAGGCCAAAATGGATGAGGTGACCCAACGCTGGGGAGTCAAGATCACGACCGTCGAGATTCGGGAAATCACGCCGCCCAAAGAGGTCCAAGAAGCAATGACGCGCCAGATGTCGGCCGAGCGCAGCCGTCGTGCCACCGTCACCGAGGCGGAAGGCGCCAAGCAGGCCGCCATTGCCGTGGCCGAGGGGGAGAAACAGGCCGCGATTCTCAAGGCTGAAGGGGACCGACAGGCCGCCATTTTGAGGGCCGAAGGGTTCGCGCTGTCTCTGGGAAAGATCTTTGAAGTGGCCAAGCATGTGGATGCCAACACCATGAGCCTGCAGTACTTGGAGACATTGAAGGTCATGGGGGCGAGCCCCTCCACCAAGTTCATCTTTCCTATGGAGTTTAGCTCGCTGCTGGCGCGCCTTGCGGGGGATGCGAAGCAGTCAGTCAACACGCAGTAACTGTGGCGGGTTTTTTGCAGCGGCCTTGTGAGGGAGGGGGCCCAGGCATCCCGAACGTCTAGCTCAAGGAGGACGTGATGGCTGACACGATTCGCGCCGCGCACTACTTCAAGATCGAGACACTCGATCGGCCCGGTGAGTTCGCTCGGACCCTGGGCGTCCTTCGGGAAGCCGGGTTGAATCTCCTGGCCTTTACGGGATTTCCCAGGGGCCGTCGGGACCAGTTGGACTTTGTCGTCTCTGATCCCGGTCCTTTTAAGGCTGCCGCGAAGCGGGCCAAGTGGAGGATCAAAGGCCCGAAGATCTGCTTTGTCGTTCAAGGAGAGGACCGACCGGGCGCGATCGCCGCTCTCTTAATACCTCTCGCGGCCGCCCGAATTAACATCACGGCCATTGATGCCGTCTGTGCCGGAGAAGGTCGGTACGGAGCGCTATTTTGGGTCAAACCCCGTGACGTGAAAAAGGCTGCGAAGGTGCTTGGAGTGAGGGCTTGACCCTGCACTGCGGTACAGGTATAGGATGGTCAGGCATGACCGGATAAAGGAGGCGAAGATGGAACAGAGATATCGGACGCTGCTGCTATTCCTGCTGTCCTTGGGTCTGGTTGCCTGCGCCACGTCCATGGAAAAAGAGTCGTCGCTTGCGGTGGAGTCCTTTTACAAGGCGGCCAGCGAGGGCAACTTCGAGGAGCTGAGGCGGCTTTATGCGCGACAGCCCGTGATCATTGAAGACACGGTCTGGAGCAATGGTACCGTGCCGATCAAGACCACGATTCTCCTGGCGCCGTCCGACGACCTGCCGGCCGTGATCAACAAATACACGCGCAACGGCACGCTGACCCGGGTGGAGATCCGGCGCGTTCGTGTCATGGGCGATACGGCCTCTTGCCGGGTCCGGAAATATTTCAAGGACGGCTCCACAGAAGACGTGACCGTTGAGCTCTTCCGCGACCGAGTACAGGGCCAATGGAAGATTTCCTGGAGCTCTTCCCCGTTGTAGGCGCTTGCCCTGCCCTCTGGCCCTTGCTCTCAAGTCCGGCCGTAAAATTGACGGTTGGCCGAGGCCGGTGCTACAATCCCGCCCACTCCGAACAAGTGATGAGTGATGGGTTATGAGTGAAGGGTGAGTATGGCCGTTCCTGTCTCACAAATGTACACGGTCGCGAAGTACGTCCTGACCCAGAAGGTCAGGGGGGTCAAGCGCTATCCGCTGGTGCTCATGCTGGAGCCGCTCTTTCGCTGCAACCTCGCCTGCGCGGGGTGCGGGAAGATTCAGTATCCCGACCATATCCTGGACAAACGCCTCACACCCGAGCAGTGCTGGGCCGCTGCGGACGAATGCGGCGCGCCGATGGTCAGCATCCCCGGCGGCGAACCGCTGATCCATCCCGAGATGCCGGAGATCGTCCGTGGGTTGATCGCACGGAAAAAGTACGTGTACCTTTGCACCAACGCGATTCTGCTGGAGCGGAAGCTCGGCGACTATGCGCCTTCCAAGTACCTGACCTTCTCCATCCATATGGATGGCCTGCGGGAAGATCACGACCATGCCGTCTGCCGGGACGGGGTCTATGATGTGGCGGTCAGCGCGATCCGCGCCGCGCTCAAACGGGGGTTCCGGGTGACGACCAACACGACGCTCTTCGACGATGCCGACCCCAAGCAGGTGCGGAGATTCTTCGATGAGATGATGACGCTGGGCGTCGAGGGGATGATGATCTCGCCGGGCTACAGCTACGAGAAGGCCCCGGACCAGAAGCATTTCCTGAAACGCCAGCGCACGAAGGAGCTGTTCTCGCAGATTCTCTCGAATCGTAAACAGACGTGGCGCTTCAACCAATCCCCCCTCTTTCTGGAATTCCTCATGGGCAAGGTGGAGTATCAGTGCACTCCCTGGGGGAATCCCACCTATAATATCTTCGGGTGGCAGAAACCCTGTTACCTGCTTCAGGACGGCTACGCCGCCACGTTCCAGGCCTTATTGAACGACACGGAGTGGGACCGTTACGGCACCGGTCGGAACGAGAAGTGCGCCGATTGCATGGTGCACTGCGGATACGAAGCGTCGGCCGTGGAAGATACGTTCAGTTCCTGGTCGGGATTCACCCGCACCGTCAGAGCGACGCTTCAGCCCGCCCGCTCCTAAGCGCAGTGCCGCTATCAGGCTCATCGGTTCATTGTTTCATTAACCCATTGGCTCAATGAGTCAATCGCCCAATGGGGAAATGGGATGACCGACACCAAACAGCATGGGATCGAAGCCGGTTCGGTCCAGGGGCGCGTGCTCCGGCCGTCCGATCCGGCCGAGCTGGCCCAGGCGATCGAGTTGGCGTTCGACTATCGGGGAGACGTGACCCTGGAGCTGACTTCGGGCGAGCGGATCGAAGGGTACGTGTACAATCGCAACGCCAGCGAGGAGGTTCCCACCCTGCAGTTGTTTCCCAAACGGGAGACCAACCCCCGCCAGATTCCCTACGCCGCCATCGCTGCCATTATCTTTTCCGGCAGGGACACCGCCTCGGGTAAGTCCTGGGAAGCCTGGGCCGCCAAGAAGGAGTCGCAACGTCGAGCCGAGGCACAGCAAGCCGAGGGGGAGGCTCGGGAGCGCGGGCACCTGTAAGAAAGAGCGGATACGTCATGGAAACACCAACACCGCGATCCATCCTGGTCGTCCATGGTGACTCCAAGGTACGGGAGGCGTTGGGCTCTGCCCTGTCTGCGCAGGGCCACCAGGTTCAAGAGGCTCCCGATCAGGCGGCTGCTTTGGAGAAACTCCGCAGCCATTCCCCCGACGTCATCATCCTGAACCTGGATTCGAAGGAGGGCGGCGACCGGTTCGAGCCGTTCAGATCGGCCGATCCGGACACGCAACTCATCGCGGTGTCCGGGGCGAAGGAGATCGGCCAGGTCCTGGGGATGTGGCGGAATGGAGCCGCGGATGTGATTCTCGAGCCCTTCCGTCCTGAGGACGTGCGCGCGGCAGTGGCGCGGGCCTGTAGCCGCCGGGATGCCCAGATCCAGGAGCGGACGGACAAGGAGCGCGCCCAGACGTTGCGGATCACCTGGGCGTACCGGGAAACACTGTGGGCCTTGCGTGCGGCCGTGGATGCCCGCATGGGCCGCAGCCACGCGCATTCCACCCGGCTCATGATGTACTCCCGGGCGTTGGCACAGCAGATGGGCCTGTCCGGCAAGCCCTTGGAAGATATCGAGTACGGGGTCTTCCTGCATGACCTCGGGGAGATCGCCATCCCCGATTCGATCCTGAAGAAGCCCGGCCGGTTGACCGAAGAAGAGTGGAGCATCATGCGGCGCCATCCGGAGCAAGGCGTGCAGATTCTCGCGGGAATCGAGTATTTCGCCACCGCCAGCACGATCGTCTATTGCCACCACGAGCGGTGGGATGGCACCGGATACCCTCGGGGCCTGAAGGGTGAGCAGGTTCCGCTAGGGGCGCGGATTTTCACGATCGTGGATGCGCTGGATGCGATGACATCGGATCGGCCGTACCGGAAGGCCCTCACCTTGTCGGACGCGCGGGAGGAGATCAAGCGCTGCGCCGGCAGCCAGTTCGACCCTCGCGTGGTGGAGCACTTTCTGGCCATCCCGGGGCAGTCCTGGTTCAAGATGAAGCAGGACGCCGAGACACAAGCCGAACAGAGCGAATGGGGTCGGCGCGAGGCGCTGGCGCACATTCTCGGCCGACACTCCGGGTCATAACTCGTCTCGCCACCCCCTCTATCCCCCGAATGGCTGGGTTGCTTGCCTTCCCTTGCGCGTCCCGAGCGGTTCAGTCCCGTATTTTCTCGTGCCTGACCGGCCTACGGAAGTGATTGACAAAGAAAGGGCGCTATGCTAGAAGGGTCGGGCCCAAAAGCCGATTTGCGCTTGGTTTTTGAGGAATTTCCGTCGGAAACGTCGCGTCGGATTGTGACGCGGGCGCGGGGCGACCGAGATAGATGGGACGCGGCCTGAAAGGTGCGAGCGATTGGATTGGCAACCGCGGTGATGCTGGGCGTGGTCGGGCTCGCCGCGTTGGTTCATCCGGGCACCGCGCAGGCCATGCACGAGATCGATCATCGGTTCACCGTCGAGGGGTATGTCTGTGAAGCCGATGGGCGGCCTGTTCCCGATGTGCGGGTGAGCGTTCAGGATACGCGAGTCTCCATCGGGGCGGCAGCCTATACGGACTCGCAAGGTTACTACAAGGCTGCGCTCCATCTTCACAATGAGAACCGAGGCGACCCAATTGCTGTCACCGCGCGGGAGGAGCAGCAGCGGGTCGCCGCCGACTTCGATCCCAAGGATGTCCGGACCGAGCGAAAGGTTCGCGTTAATTTCGGGTCGGGATGCGCAAGAGCCGAACAGCCGGCTGGCTGGGTCTATTACGGGCTAGGATTCAGTCTCATCGCGGCGGCCGTCCTGGTGGCGACCATCGTCAGAAAGAAGCGCAGCCGGCGGTTTCAGAGACGGGGAAAGGGACAGCGCAAACAGAGCCAATCGTAGTTTCGTGCATGGGTCGTCCGATCGTTGGCCGGATCAGTCCAGGGGAAAAGAGGTTGCGGGACAGACCGGTGAACCTCGGAAGGCCTGGATGAGTTGGCGCTTTTACTCCAGTCGGTGCTGTGAGTAAAAGCGTCTTTTTATGAAAGGAGCAGCTTCATTATGACACGCATAGTGCGGGTGAGAGGGACCACAATGGCGCTGATGCTCGGCCTGGTCGGACTCGGTTCCACCCTGGCCGGGTGCGAGGCGGGAGAAGGGCCGATCGTGGCGCCCCCGCCGCCTCCGGCCGAGTATGCAGACAAGCACATGCCGGCCGGTTGGTGGAACGACGAAAAGATCATCGAGGAGGGCCGCCAGATCTTCATCGGGGCCAAGAATATCGACGTGAATTGCGCGAGCTGCCATGGCAAAGACGGCAAGCCGGTCAAGGCGGGGGCAAGAGATTTCCGCAATGCGGAGCGGATGAAGCTGTATTCCGATTCGGTGTGGTTATGGCGGATCTCCGAAGGCGTGCCGAACACCAAGATGAAGGCGTGGAAGAGCAAGCTCCCGGAGGAGGACCGGTGGAAGGTCATGGCGTACGAGCGGACCTTCGGATTGAAAGGCAAGGAATGGGACGTCGTCAAGAAGGAGTGGGTCCCAGCCGGGACGGCGGCGAAAGCCGACGAGGCCGGCGCTCCGGCGGCCACTCCGGCGAGTAAAAAGACCGCCGCGCCTGCTCCCAGCACGCCCGGCAAGAGCTGATCGTGCCGCAGTCGGGAGGACATCGCATGAAACGATGGACGACCGCGCTCGCGGTGGCGCTCGGTTTCCTGGCGATCGGTGCGGTGGCGTCCGCGCAGGTCCCCGCGCCGCCTACGGGCCAGTTCCCGTACACGGGAAATCGGACGGCGGTCTGGATCGTCGCGCAGCTCCATATTCTGTTCGCGGCGTTCATCCTCGGGGCGCCGATCTTCGTCGTGATCTGTGAATGGATCGGCAACCGTAGGCAGGATCCCCGGTACGACCGGTTGGCCAAGGAGGTCACGAAGGTCACCGTCATCCTCTACAGCATGACCGCATTGACCGGCGGCCTGTTCATCTTCGTGCTGCTGGCCACCTACCCCCAGTTCACGACCTGGTTGATCAATCATTTCTTCATGATCTTTGCGGTGATCTATCCGGTGCTGTTCATCGCCGAGACCATCGTGCTGTACCTGTACTTCTACACCTGGGATGCGTTGAAGGGAGAGAAGAAAGGGCGGCATATCGCGCTCGGCGTCCTGCTCAATATCATCGGGACGGTCACGCTCTTCGTCATCGACGGGCCGACCTCGTTTATGAACACGCCGGCCAAGGCGGCCGAGGGTCTGTCGCTCGTGGAGTACATCCAGACCGCCACGCTCTGGGACAAGGTGTACAACTACAGCTGGATGCCCCTAAACTTCCACCGGCTGGTCGGGAACGTGACGTTCGGCGGGTTCATCGCCGGGCTGATCGCGGCGTACATGTACATGGGCGCCAAGAACGAGGAAGAGCGGTCCTACTATGACTGGATGGGGTTCGTCGGCAACCTGATCGGGGTGGGCGCCCTGCTGTTCCTGCCGTTCATGGGCTACCTGCTGGCCTTCGAGCTGTGCGATTACGACGCATCGATTTGCCCCTACATGATGGCGGACCAGCTCTCGATGTTCTTCGAGATGCAGGGGGCGATGGTCGGGCTGATCTTTCTGGCCAGTAACTATTACATCTGGCTGAGCATGAAGCGCATCGAGGGGGTCGAGCAGGTTCGCATCTCCGGCCTCGTGCTGCTCGTGGTGCTGCTCATGCCCGCGATCATGGGCGTGACCTGGAAGATGTTCCCGCCGCCGGACTGGCAGTCGCTGATCGTGCTGTTGCTGGTGGTGGTGCTTCCCCCGTTGCTCAGCAAGCTGCCCGGCCTGCGCTTCACCGTGTCATCTCGCACGATGATCAGGGCGGGATTCCTGATGATCGTGATCGGAAACGCGATCTGGATGACGCCGCACGGGTTTGTGGCGACCCAGGCGCTGGCGACCGAGGAGCTGGAGCTGCCGCAGTGGGCCAGTGAGCTGGCGCTGATGCCGGCCAAGAACGCGGCGGCCTTCACGCTGGTGTTCGTCACAGTGGTCAACTACATTCTTTACAATCGGGCCATCCGACGCGGCCGGATCGTCTGGGGAAAGATCGATTTTGTCTCCCAGTTCGCCTTGATCTTCCTGGCCTTCAGCGCGATCTGGACGATGGGACTCATGGGCGCAGTCCGGTCGCTCACCCGGAAATATTTCCATACCTACAACCTGGTACCCGACTTCAGCCCCGAAGCCTTCACGCCCACCCTGGCCTATTCAGCCTGGTGGATCACGGCGATCACGCTGGCCTTCTATATCGTGGTGAGCTTCGCCATCGTCGTCACCCTGCGGGCGGCAGAGGCCAAGGCGCATGGCGCCGAGCCGGCTCCTGTGCCGGCGGGCGCGAAGTAACAATATTCATCACTCATCATTCATCGTTGAGGTCATATGATCAAGAACATCCTGAAGAAGGGCATTGTCGGCGTGATCGTCGGCGTGATCCTTGTTGTAGCGGCCCGGCAAGTGGGCTTCCCCCCGGTCTTTCAGACCATGTTCTTCATCTATGCGCTCCTCGGGGCGTTCGTGTTCACCTTGCTCGATTTGCCGTCGCTGAAGCCGGCCGGCGGCGTGAAAGCGATTGCGGCGTTGGTGGCCTTTTACGTCGTCATCTCCGGCGTCTATATCACCGGAGCCTCGCTCCTGCCGCAGTACGATCCCGACATCGAGAAAGAGAAGATTGAAAAGCTGCTCAGGGCGAAGCGTGCCGCCACGGAGCAGGGGAAAGCCGAAGCGCTCATCGAGCGCGCCTCGGCGCTGACCGCCAAGGCCGATACGCTCATGCAGCGACTCCAGTCCTTAGGCGGCTCGGCCGCAGTCCCGCGTCCGGACGGGCAAACCGCCGAGAAGCCCTCCGCGCCGGTTGCGGCAGCGGGCGATCTGGTGGCGCTGGGCAAGGAGCAGTGGGAGTTGCAGGAGTGCTACAACTGCCACAAGCTCTACGGGCAAGGCGGGAAGAAGCGCGGGCCGGAGATGGACAACATCGGCAGCCTCATGACGCCCGAGCAGCTCCGCGAGAAAGTCTTGGATCCGCGGAGCTGGATGGCAGAAGGCTTCGAAAAGGAATACGACAAAAAGAAGATGCCCGACAAGTATAAGGAGCTGATGGAGGACAAGGAAATCGACGCGCTGGTGGCGTTCCTCGCTTCGCTCAAGAACCCCTCGGTCAATACGCCGAAGGCGATCAAGAAGAAGTAGCGTGCAGCCGAAGCTCAAATCGAAAGTGCGGTGCGCCGACCGGGAAGTCGGCGAGGTGACCCGGATCATCGTCGACCCCTTGTCGAGGGAGGTCAGCCACATCGTCGTAGGCGACGGAGCGGGCGAACTGGAGCGCCAGATCCCAACGGCCCAGGTCCAGGCGGTGACGGAGGACACCGTCCAGTTGCGCGCCACCTCGAGCGAGATGGCGCAGTTTCCGGCTTTCCATCGCGAGGAGTACGTGACCGTCCGGGAGGTCGAAATCGCGCACCTCGAAGATCACCTGCACGTGGAACCGGGTGAAGTGCTGGTGCCGGTGCCTGAGTTGGAGCGCAACGTCGAGCGCCGGTCATTCTTTGCCGGCTTTACGACCGCGATCGGCATGCTGCTCGGCCTTCCCCTCATCTATCCGGTCCTCCGGTACATCATGAAGCCGATGTATATGCCGTTCGACAACTCCTGGATCAAGATCGGCAACATCAGCAAGATCAAATCCGAAGACGTGGGCGTGCAGTTTAAGTTCAAGCGCGAGTTCAAAGAGGGCGTGGTGACGCGGGAGGTGGAAAAGGGCCATTGGGTCCTGAAAGCCTCCCCGGCGGTGCTCCAGGAGGTGTATGGCGGGAAGGACATGGACTTCCGGGATCCCCGGGGTAACCTCATCTGGACCAACAGGCAGGACGTGCCCTACGTGGTGTATTCCGGAAAATGCCCGCATCTGGGCTGTGGCTACAAGTGGCGGAACGTCCCCAAGCTCGGTCGCCAGATCTTCCTCTGCCCGTGCCACATCAGCATCTATGAACCGTCCGGCAAGGTGATCAGCGGACCCGCGCCCCGGGGCCTGGATGTGCTGCCGATCCGGGTCGCGGCGAACGGCAACATCGAGGTGATTGACATGGAGTTCAAGGCCGGCCGTAAAGATCAGGCCCGCATCGTCTAACATGGCCAACCCGATTCAAACCGTCGTCAACTTCATCGACGAGCGTATCGGCCTGAAGACGCTCCAGGCCAAGATGCTCAACGAGCCGGTGCCGGGCGGCTCCCGGTGGGCCTATGTGTTCGGCTCCTGCCTGCTCTTCATCTTTATCCTCCAGGTCGTGACCGGCATCCTGCTGATGTTCTACTACGTGCCAAGCGCCGATCACGCCTATGCCAGCACGCAATACATCATCCACGAGGTGGATTACGGCTGGTTCATCCTGAGCTATCACTTCTGGGGATCGTCCGCGATGGTGGTGATGGTGTTCGCCCACATGTCGCAGGTCTTTCTGTGGGGCGCGTACAAGAAGCCGCGCGAGATGGTCTGGCTCGCGGGCCTCGGGCTGTTCGGGCTGGTGATGGCCTTCGGCTTTACCGGCTACCTGCTGCCGTGGGACCAGCGGGCGTACTGGGCCACCACCGTCGGCGTGGAGATCATGGACAAGATCCCGTTGGTCGGCGACTTTATCGGACGATTCCTGAAAGGCGGCCCCACTCCCGGGCACATGACCTTGAGCCGGTTCTTCGTGATCCATGTGATGATCTTGCCGGTGATCCTCTTGGGGCTCGCCGGTCTTCATCTGTTCTTCTTCCGCAAGGCCGGTCCGGCCGGCCCGTTCCGGGGAACTTCCGAGGAGCTGAAGGCGAAGACGGATTACTTTTTCCCGCGGCAGGTTTGGAAAGATATCGTGGCCATGGGCGTCGTCTTTGTCGCGATCTGCAGCCTGGCGTTCATCGAGCCGGTGACCCTGCTGGAAGAGGCCACGCCGGACCCCGGGGATTACCTCCCGGAACCGGAATGGTACTTCTTGTTCCTGTTCCAGTTGCTGCGGTTCAAGATCTTCTCGGGTGAGTTCGGGCAGTTCCTCGGCGCGGTGGCGATCCCGGGGCTGTTCCTGCTGCTCCTGGCGTCGCTCCCGTTCGTGGACAGAAATCCGGAGCGGAACATCTTCAAGCGGCCGGTCGCCTTGGTGGGCTGGATCGTCGTGATGACCGGGATCGTCGTGCTGACGGTCTCCGCCATCATCAATCGCGAATTTCTCGGCGGCGAGTAATACAGTTTTCACGATTCACGTTTAACGTCTTCATAATATGTCGCCCGTCAAGCTCGGCTTCTCGATCGCGTGGCCTGCTTTCTGGACCGGCTTCCCGTTCAAGGCAGTCATCATCCTTCTTATGTTGGCCATGGGGCTGCATCCGTGGGAAGGCGGCGCGCTGGCTGCGCTGCTGGTTCTGTCCATTCCGATCGATATCTGGGCGCTGGGATTGGTCGGCCGGACCGTCCTCGTCGAGCGGCTGCGGGTGGAGGTCAAGGCAGCGGTCGGGCTGGAGCTGTGGTGGCGAATCGCGGTATTCAGCGCGGTCTATCTGCCGATCGCCTATCTCATCGAGTCCAAGACCATCGGCCTGGCCACGCAGGCCGCCGATGGCCTCGTCAATCTGGTGAAGGCGGTGTACCCCGAGCTCCCCATTGCCGAAAAGATCTTGATCGAGGTCAACACGTGGGGAGGCATCTCGACCAGCATGGTTCTGCTGCTGGGGTTGGGATGGCTCTGGGTGTTCGGGCTCCTGGTGAGGTCGGTGGTGACGCAAGGAGGGCAGGGCATCACTCTCCCGTACCAGGCGGTGGTCCGCCAGGTGGATGAGTGGCGGATCCCCACGGATCAACCTCTCGTCCTGAGCGTGTTTGTAGCGACCGGCATCGCCCTGGTCTTCCTGTTCTGGACGTTCATGCCCGTTACGACTCCGCATCCGCATGAGAGCTATGCCACACCGCCCGCGAAGACGTCACCGTCGCTGAACCCGCCCGAGGCTCTGAATCACGCCGAGAAAGTGCTGGCTCAAGCCGAAGCGGCGATCACTGCGCTGGAGAGCAAGACCCTCGCGGACGAGAAAGCGGCGAAGAAGGGCAAGAGCAAGGCCTCGGGGCAAGGACCAGGCAAGCAGTCTGAGACGGCAGGCACCAAGGGACGTAAGGGGTGAGGCGTACCTCCGTGAGGCGTCAGGCGTAAGGGGGTGCGCGACGCGAGGAATAACGAGTGTCACGTTTGCGCACACCGGCGAGACGGTGAGCCGGCCGGGTCTGTTCGCTTCACGCTTCACGTCTTCAAAGCGCCTCACGAGATACGGGGTAGTACCCTGAACCAGGACAGCCAAACAGGACAGAAAGGCTGGAAGATATTCGCGCTGCTGTTCGGACTGGGCATGCTGGCGTGTCCCGCCATCGGGCTCGCGCAGGATGCGCCGGCTGCGGCTGTCGCGTACCGCGATATTCCCGGCATCGGCAGCCGGAACCTCATCTGGGTGGTTGCTCAGGTCCACCTGCTGTTCGGCGGATTTGTGCTGGGCGTGCCGATCTTCGCCT
>CAYZKG010000075.1:5911-14323 GCA_964478915.1 uncultured Nitrospira sp. | reverse complement strand
CGGCGCACACAATTGGCGCAGGCGAGGCGATCGCGACGCGATCCAATGGAGAGGTCGCCCTGAAGGCAGGCTCCCGGCGCATACTCCGCCCCGGTAAGGTCTATAAATGACTCAACGATTCCGCCCCCGGTAAGATTTTCAAATGGCTTGACAGGTGCTGGCTCAAGCCACTCCATCCGATGGGAACGCGCGCGCAAGACCGGTCGCGTCCTGGACAGCCTCACGGCCCGAGGCTACAATGACCCTCGGCAGCCGCATCACCCATGAAGCTGACAGACCTCCTCGAGCGCTTTTCCCGTACCCTCAAGGACGAACGCGAGCAGGCCGTGGGGCGCGGCCTCGATGCCCCGGTCACCGTCACCGACGGTCGGCGCCTGGCCACTAGCGGCACGCTGCACCTGTACGCATTCAGGCCCGTGGACGACGCCACGTTCCTGGAAGATCTGCCGATCAGTATTCTCCTGCCCGAGGAGTCGGAGCCGGTCGAGGGATTCGTCGTCGCCTCCCGCCAGCTCGAGGCGCGCGAGCCCCGAGAGATCCTCATTCAGAGCTTCGACACCCTGGGCGAGACGGTCTCGTCAGCCACCATCATACCGGATGCGGCCGGCTTTTTTGAAACCGCCGCCAAGCGGCTCAGCGAGGCCGCCATCAAGCTCGGCACGTACAGCGGAGGGCCGGCCGAGCGGCTCATTCCCTGGTTAGACCCCACCCCAGAGTCTGGCGACCCGAGCGGACGAGGAGTCACCTCCGCCGTACTCCAAACCATCTGGACCGAGGATCTCGCCGAACGCCGGACCAAGCTCACCACGCTGGTGGTCGCCTTGGTCCGTCAGAATAAACGCTTGCTGTTGATCAGCCGCAACCATCACTCCGCCGACGAGATGCTCGGCACGATCGCGCGGGCGATGCATGGCGCGGGGTTGCCCTACAAGAGCTTGCTCTGCCGGTATGAAATGCCGATCGGCAAAGAGGCCGCCGGCATGGCCCTGAGCCCGCTGGGCTTCGAGGCGCAGATGCACCAGTTCTATGCCCGCTCACAAGCCGACAAAGCCGGCCTGCGCCGGAAGTACGAGCGATTCCGCGAGCTGACCCCGCTCCTGGCCTACAAAGCGGAAAAGCAGCGCGACCTCAATGAAGTGAAATTGCTCGAGTGGCGTCTGCTCACCCAGCTCAGCGAGGTCCAGGCCAACATCAAGCAGGTCGATGAGACGCTGGCCGAGTACGACTCCCTCCCGATCTGGAAGCGCCTGGCCATGCAGACGGCCGGCAAGAACGTCCAGTCCCTGCAAGAGTATCGCGCGCTCTATGAGGAGAATGTCCAGGACCTGCTGCGGGAGCTGGAGACTGCCAAGCACCGCATCGAGGAGCTCACCCCTGAAGCCGCGATCCCGAAGGAGCTGCGACCGGAGTACAACGACCTGAAGCAGGAGATCAAGCGACTGGGGGGCACCAAACGAATCCGGGAGATGCTGGCGGCCGAGGAGGGCACCAACCGCCAGGCTTTCCTGCAAAACAAGAAAGTGGTGGTGACGACCGCCGGACGGGTGGTCTCTGACCCACTATTCGGACGGGTGCGCTTCGACATGCTCGTCGCCGATGAAGCCCCATTCATTCCTGCGCCGTTCCTGCTGGCGGCCGCTACGCTGGTGCGCGAGCGGATCATTTTGAGCGGCGACACCCGCGACATCGCCAACGAACCCGGTGGGGCCGAAGGCTTGCCGCTCTGGCGCCAGCAATTCCTGCCGCGACCATCCAGCGTCGCCTGACCTTGACCGCTCGAAGAACAATCAGTGATAATGCGCCTCTGATTAGCACGCTCACAATGGCCTCCAACGAGGCCAAGAGCGAAGTAAGGAAATCTTCCAGGATGCTCAAATAAGCCTAGAACAAGGCCGCAGCAAGCGAAAGCCCGAGGCGTACTCTTTGTCGGTACGTTGAGGGCTTGAGCGATGCGAGAACGCAGTTATAGGCTTATTTCAGCATCCCTGAGTGCCGAAGTGGCGGAACTGGCAGACGCACCAGATTCAGGGTCTGGCGCCCTCACGGGTGTCCGGGTTCAAATCCCGGCTTCGGCACCACCTCTTTTCCATCCTTAAGATTCCGCCGATAGAGGTCTCCGTGAACGAGCAACCTGCCGAAAAAGTCGTGCTGCATTTCTCCAAGCAGCACCTGCTGAAGGGGTATCTGGCGGATTTTAACTCCACCGCTCCGCTCTTGACGGTGTACCCGGCCGGCCCAGATCCCGCTGCCGCGCCGGTCCCGGTGAATGTCCATGACCTAAAAGCCATTTTTTATGTTCGGTCCTTCGAGGGCAATCCGGACTACCGGGAGGAAACCCTGGTGGGAGGCCGCGAGTGGGCGGCCCTCAGGATCATGAAGGTGCGGTTCCGCGACGGTGAAACTCTGGCCGGCTATGTCTCGGACTACGATCCGGAAGCGCTCGGCTTCTGGCTGTCCCCGATCGATCCAAACAGCAACAATGCCCGCGTGTTCGTCCTCAATGCCAGCGTCGTGGACGTCTGGGAGGTGCCCCACCGGAGTGCGGTGCCTCGAGACAAGCGCTAGCCAGAGCGAGGTCAAGAATGCGGCGCTTATTCGCCCAAGACCTGGACGATCAGGTCGCGGGTGCGGGGACGGGTATCGAAATCTACCAGCACGATCTGTTGCCAGGTTCCGAGACTCAGCGCGCCGTCGTTGAACGGAATGGTGACGGAAGGACCTTGCGTTTGGCCGCGCAAGTGGCTGTGAGCGTTGTCTTCACCGGGATTCCGGGTATTGTGCTGCCAGGCCGAATCCGCCGGGGCCACCCGATCCCAGAACTGTTTTATGTCTGCTCGAATGCCGGACTCATCCTCGATCAGCATGACCGACGCGGTGGTGTGCTTGAGAAAGACCGTGGCAATGCCGGATCGCAAGCCGGTCTCGGCCAGCGCCTCCTGCACCTGCTTGGTGATGTTGCGCACCTCGGTCCCGCCCTGCATCGAGATGCGGAGTTGGATGCTCTTGACCGGCATCAGGCCACTCCCATCTTGAGCCCTCTGAGATAGCGTCGCTCGCGCGGCGACAGGGCGGTGCCTCGTGCCTGGGCCAGGAGGCGGTCGAAGGCGCCCTCGCTTGCCAGCTCACGGACGGCGTGCACCACCGGCACGCTGAGGATCCCTTCCGCCTGCAATTTCTCCAGGTAGGTAAAGGCTTCTTCCAACGTCTCTCTGCTGCGGGTGTAGTAGTCCTGCCCCCGGCGGCGGTTGTTGTACGCCTCGAACTGCTCGCAGGCAACCAGGACCTCCCCCAATTGGCGAACCCACCCCGGAGCCTTCGCGAGCTTTTCCGGATAATAGTAGTACAGCACTACAAGGCTCATCCAGGAGGGCCAGCGCACACCGAGCTGCGTCAGGCGCGGCCTGATCGTCCGTAACTGTCGCCCCAGCCGCCTCGCGTAGCCCAGGCGCATCTCCACCTGCTCACGCACCCACCCATCGAGCTGCTTCACGACACCGGCCCGTTGCATGTCGTCGCCGTACCGGGCGAGGAACGCCTCGGTCTCCTGCCCGTAGCGGGTCTTCGGGTGGAGGCTGCGCCACTCGCGGGGGCGGGTGGGAATCCCGTGCTGCCTCGCCCAGGACCAGATTCGTCCGAACAGCCGCCGGTCTAACCCCGCTCGTCCGATGTCATGAAGGAGGCAGGCAATCTGATAATTCCGGACCCGGTTCACGTCATGACCGAGTCGCAGCGCCACGCCCGCGCACATGCGCGCGGTCCGCAGCGCGTGGGCCCGATCATAGCCGCGGATGATGCGGCCACGTCGGCGCGGGTCGGGATAGTCATAGAACTGAAGGAGGGCCTGCGTCAGCGGACGGGACACCAGCAGCGGCGCGGCATCCGGCCTGCGATTCGTATGCCTCATCGCGCGCCTCATTCCGGCTCACCGAAGCGTGTCAGAATAAGCGTCATCTCCGCACACTGTCAAGCGTCTGGCGGCCCAGGCCGTGCTACAATGCCCCAACCGGAGTCGGCTATGTCGTCGTTGCGCTCCCCGGAGGTCCCGCAGTACCGCGTGACGTTGTTCTATGGTCCTGAGGCGCAGCCCGGTCCTCCGCCCGCCAAGCGTTGTGTCTTCAATGTCAAGAAGCGAAGCTGGAAGGGCGGAGTGCAGGTGGCCGTGGATGTGGAAGAGAGCCAATTGCGCCGAGCCGGCGACATGCTCCAATTTGAATCCTGGTTGAAGACCATTCTCTCCGGCGTTCCCCAGGCCGAGCAGCCCGACTACGAGGCGCGCGCGCGGGATCTGTTCATCCAGGGGATCTGCGCCCTCAAACTGGACCATGCCCTCGACGCGCTTTGCCAGGGAAACACCACGGTGGCCGGCGATCGGCTGACCAGGGAGCTGGATCGCGCCATCTCGGAGCAGAGCGCTCGGCTGAAAGCGACCATCCTCAGCGAACTGGATCTTGCTACGCGGTCATGAGCAGTCCGCTAGCGGCTCTCGGGAGGCACCGCGGTACCGTGAACCCGCCGGCATTTGCATCCATCATTCAACTTGTATATATACTCACGACAGTCCGCCTGCGTCATCTCCAGTCTATGCGCACTGGGCGGGACACCGGGCGAACGGGTCGAACGACAACGCATGGCAAGGAGGGTAACAGGTGCGAAACTTCCAAGGGGCACATCTAATGAGTTGGGCCGGTGTTCGAACCGGGTACAAGAAAGCGGTTGCTGTGGCGCTTATTCTCTCATTCATCACTTTCAGCGTGTTGCCTGCGGGGTGGGCTCAGGGCGCTGCCCAATCGACGGGCGGCGACCGGGAGCAGAACTCCGGCGCCGACGTCGGGCTCGAGGTGGCGAGCTGGGCGCTCACCGTCCCCTATGGGGCCGCCAAGGTGGCGTTTGCGATCCTGGGCGGTTTCGCTGGCGGACTGACCTATGTCTTCTCCGGCGGCAACACCGAGGCCGCAAAAGCGGTGTGGGACACCAGTGTCCGCGGCACATACGTGATCACTCCCGCACATCTGAAGGGCGACAAGCCGGTGCGGTTCCTCGGCGTGCCGCCCGAGGAGGAAACCGCACCCCCAGCGCCCGCGCGATGAATTAATGGAATGAAACCCATCATCGGGGTGACTCCCGACTTCAACCCGGGCGACCGCGAAGATATGGGGGGTCGGGAACCCCATTATTTCCTCCGTGCCCGCTATCCGCGTGCGATCGAAGAAGCGGGGGGGATTCCCCTGATCCTGCCCCTCACCACTGATCCGACCCTTCGGCAGCGGCTCCTGTCCACTCTGGACGGTCTGCTCCTGACCGGGAGCGGCCCCGACCTCCATCCGGAGCTGTACGGCGAGCACCAACGATTCCCGTTTCGAGTGATGAGTCGCCGGCGGTCCGACTTCGAGCTGGACATGGCGCGGCTGGCGGCGCGGGCTGGCCTGCCGACGCTGGGCATCTGTGGCGGCATGCAGGCCATCAACGTGGCCCTCGGCGGCACGCTGGTGCAGGATATCCCGTCAGAGCTCGCCACCGCGCTGCCGCATCGTCCGCCGGGACCGGCCACGCGCTCGTCGCATACGGTTCAGATCGCTCCCCATAGCCTGCTCCGGCGGATCGCCCGCCGCGCCGAGATTCAGGTGAACAGCTCCCATCACCAGTCCGTCAAGAAACTGGCGCCCTCACTGGTGGCGACCGCCACTGCGCCTGATGGCGTCATCGAGGCCATCGAAGCCCCTCGCCATCCCTTTCTGCTGGGAGTGCAATGGCATCCCGAGTTCCTGTATGACCGGGATGAGGTCCACCGCCGGCTCTTTTGGGCGTTCGTGAAGGCCGCGCGGACCGGAAACTAGTCTCTCGTCACTCGTCATTGGTCATTCGTGGATAACGCGCTCTTCCGCACCAAATCCATTGAACAGCTCCTGAGCGACTGTGATCACCCCGACCATCGGCTCAAAAAGACGCTCACCGTGTGGGACCTGATCGCGCTGGGGATCGGGGGCATCATCGGCACCGGCATCTTCGTCCTGATCGGCACAGCAGTGGTCGGCGATGCCAACCGCCCCGGCGCCGGACCCGGTATCATCCTGTCGTTTGTCCTATCGGGCCTGACCTGCGCGCTGGCCGCTCTCTGCTACGCCGAGCTCGCCGCGATGATTCCTGTCGCCGGCAGCGCCTACACGTATTCGTACGCGACGCTCGGGGAGTTCCTCGCCTGGATCACTGGCTGGAACCTGATCCTCGAATACGGCATCGCCTGCGTGGCGGTGGCGATCGGATGGTCCGGCTACTTCAACAACATCCTAAAAGTCGTGGGGATCGAGCTGCCGGTGTGGTGCACGCATGCCCCCGGTTCTGCGGCGGGAGGCCTGGTGAATCTCCCCGCCGCGATCATCGTTCTGTTGGTCACGGTGCTGCTGGTCGTCGGCACGAAGGAGAGCGCGCGCACCACAGGGCTCATCGTGATGGTCAAGCTGGCCGTAATCGTCTTCTTCATCGCCGTGGGCCTGACGGCGGTGGAGCCGACCAACTGGTCGCCGTTCATGCCGTACGGATTTCAGGGGGTCGGCGCCGCGGCGGCCATCGTCTTTTTTGCGTATATCGGCTTTGATGCCGTCTCCACGACCGCGGAAGAGGCCAAAAACCCGCAACGAAACGTCCCCATCGGGATTATCGCCTCGCTGGGGATCTGCACCGTGCTGTACGTCCTCGTGGCCGCCGTGCTCACCGGCATCGTGCCGTACCAGAACATCGACATTCATGCGCCGGTCGCGGAGGCGCTTCGGGTCATCGGCTTCAATTGGGGAGCCGCTGCCGTCGCCACGGGCGCGGTGGCCGGGATCACCAGCGTCCTGTTCGTGATGATGATCGGGCAGATCCGGGTCTTTTTCGCCATGTCGCGGGACGGCCTCTTGGGCCCCTGGCTTGCCAAGGTCCATCCTCGATTCGGCACCCCCCACCGTGCCACCATCATCACCGGCCTGGGGGTCGCTGTGCTCGCCGCCTTCGTGCCGATCGGGGCGGCCGCGGACATGACGAACATCGGGACGCTGGCGGCCTTTGTTCTGGTCTGCGCCGGAGTGCTCGTGCTGCGGAAGACGCGCCCGCTTCAGCCGCGCCCGTTCCGGGTCCCGCTCATGCCCTGGGTCCCGCTGCTCGGGGTGGCCTCCTGTCTTGGGCTGATGGCGTTCCTTCCCGCCGTCACTTGGTGGCGCTATGTGGTGTGGACGGTCGTGGGGATCGCGGTGTACTTCGCCTACAGCATCCACCACAGCAAGCTGGCGCGGGTTAGTGAGGCCCGCGCGCCGGAGTGTCAACCGCTTCCGTAGAAAAACAGTGATCGGTGATGGGTGATCAGTGATGAAGTGATCGGAACTACTGATCACCGATCACGCGTCACCCATCACTTTCTGGCAGTTCAGCTTGACTCGCCGCAGGACTTGGCGGCATCTGCGGGAGCTTCGGCGGAAGTAGCGGCAGGGGCTGCTGCTGTGGTCACAGCCGGAGAAGCTGCGGGCTTGGGCGCAGCAGCCGGCTTGGGCGGCGCCGGCTTCTCCGGCTTGATCCCGCCTTCCCAGTGAGGCCCCGAGTACATGTCCGGGGATAACCCACGGGCTTTCCACTTCTCCTCGAAGTCCGCCGCCGCCTTGTTTGGTGTCTCCCCCTGACCGATGACGCTGTTCCAGGGGTACACGTTGGGAGCGATCCGGTAGTCCTTCTCATCCGCCCGCATGTAGAGCGAGATGGGGTTGCCGCGGTAGGGGCCGAGGAAAATATGCACGTTCCCGACGTATTCCGGGAGGTTGGCCATGAGTCCGCCTGAATGGGCGGATCATGCCACAAGGGGAGGTGCTGCGCAACCGAGGAAAACTATAAAGGCCTCGCCGCGGGGGTGACACCGCCCTCGGCTTGAGCCGGGCGCTGCCGCACGATAAACACCGCGACGATCAGGACGATGATCACGCCCACGTTCAAGCCGACATCCCAGAGGTACCGGTCGAACAGTTCGGACGTGATCTGGGGAAGATGGGAGAGTTCGGCGCTGGCGGTCAGGACGCGCCGCGTACAGGCGATGATCCCGACCGCGAGGTACGGTTCCAGCGCCATGACCTCGGTCTGGAGGAACCGAACCACCGTGCGAAACAGCTCCAGCAGGATGATCACCAGGAGCAGGTCGTTGAGGAGCTTCAAGCCGGCGACGAGAAGCCCGCTCTGCTGCGCCGCCATCACAAACGCCATCCAGCTATGCGCGAAGATCAGCATACCGAGGATGAGCAAACTCAAGCCGGCCGTGATGTAACCCCACCGGTCGAGGAACTCCATCCAGCTCAGCCATTGCTTCATCGTGTCCGTCCGATCACCCATGATCTCCTCCAGGGTCCGTAAGAGTCCGCCGGTCTAACCCGTCGCGGCCTTGATGCCGCGCTGCTC